>JANYAZ010000126.1 GCA_025361045.1 Geothrix sp.
GGACCCGAAGGGCGGGCCATCGGCCCGTTGCCGCCAGGCAATCCGCAGGCTGTCCATGGCCCCGGCGGCTCTCCGCAGCGGGTGGGTCGGAGCGATAACTCAGGCCACCAACTGTCTCAAAGTGCTTGACGCGTTCCGAAGAGGCTGCGGGCCAGTTCCGTGCGACCTGAACCCATCAGCCCGGCGAAGCCGATAATCTCTCCCTTCTTAAGGTGGAAGTTGATGTCCTTGAGGACCGCTCGATCACTCCCGTGCTTGCGGGCCCCCCAGTCGAACACTTCCAGGACGACCTCTTCAGAGCGCTCATGGCTGCGCTTGGGGTAGATGTCGTCGATCTCGCGCCCCACCATGTGCTTGATCAGCGAGCTCTCCGATACTTCTCCCTGGTGCGCATCCAGAGTGCAGACGGTCCGCCCGTCACGCAAGACCGTAACCTTGTCGGCGATCCGGATCACCTCCTTCAGCTTGTGGGAAATCAGGACACAAGTGACGCCTTCCCGGCGAAGGTCATCCATGAGGTCCAGCAGGTTGTCGCAATCGTCCTCATTCAAGGCGGCGGTGGGTTCATCCAGGATGAGCAGCTTCACGTCCCGGCTCAGAGCCTTCGCGATCTCCACGAGCTGCTGCTGGCCTACGCCCAGTTCTTTCACCTTCGTGGCCGGGTTCACGCCCAGCCTCACCTTCTTTAGCACCCCGGCCGCCTGGCGGATCGTCTCGTTCCAGTCCACCCTCAGGCCCTTCCGTATCTCATGCCCCAGCAGGATATTCTCGTAGACGGTCATCTCGGGAACCAACGCCAGTTCCTGATGAATGATCGCGATGCCCGCCTTCTCGCTATCGGAGATGTGCCGGAAGGTCTGGGCCTTCCCGTCGGACAGGATCTCCCCGGAGTAGCTGCCATGGGGATACACGCCACTCAGCACCTTCATCAAGGTGGACTTCCCGGCCCCGTTCTCACCCACGAGACAATGGATCTCTCCGACCTCCACGCGGAAGCTGACGTCACTGAGCGCCTTCACGCCCGGAAACGTCTTGGTGATGCCCTTCATCTCGAGCAGGCTTGCACGCATGAACGACCCCATGGTCCTGGATTCCCCTGGGGGCTCGGCTACTTCAGGTTCTTGAAGTCGCTCGCGGGATAGTAACCCGAGCCGGTGATGGCGGCCTTCACATTGGCCTTGGTGATCGTGATAACCGCGGTCGGTTTGGCGGGCACGTCGATCTTGCCGTTGGGATAGGTCTTGGCCTTGGCGGGAGCACCCCCCTTGAGGTAGGCCACAGCTGCGGCGACGGCATCACTGGCCAGCACACGGGTGTCCTTGAGGACGGTCATGGACTGCCTGCCGTCGATGATGTACTGGATCGAGGCCTTCTCGGCATCCTGGCCGGTGATGAAGAACTTCTTCACATCCTTGTCCATGGCAAACACATCGGCGATGGCCCGGGCGGTACCGTCGTTCGGGGCGCAGACATACGCAATGCCTTTCATGGCCTTGTTGGCGGCGGTCAGGTTCGCTTCGGCCTTGCTCTTCGCGTCATTGAAACTCCAGTTCGTGGTGACCTGCCCGATGATCCTGGCCATCTCCTCGCGGCTGAGCTTGGCCTTGCCCTTGAGGCCATTGGCTTCGCTGGAATTGCACACCACGAAGGTGCCGTCGGCGAGCTTGGGCTGCAGCACACCCCAGGCCCCTTCAAAGAAGAGGAAGGCGTTGTTGTCGGAGGCGGCGCCGGCATAGAGGTATAGGTTATGGCCCTTGCCTGTGGCCTGGCTGGAGAGGTAAGTGCCCCAGGCGGCGCCCACCTGGACGGAATCGAAGGTCACGTAGTAGTCGACGGCGGCGGAGTTGAGGATGAGCCGGTCGTACGAGATGACCTTCGCCTTGCTCCTGCGGGCCTCGTTGGCAGCGGCGGCGGCGGCGGCTCCGTCATGGGGACAGATGATGATGACCTTGGCCCCCTTGGTGAGCAGGGCCTCGACATTGGCCCGTTCCTTGGCGGAATCCCCCTGACTGAACAGGATCTCCGAGCTGAACCCGGCGGTCTTCAGCACGGCCTGGAAGCGGGCCTGGTCCTGGATCCAGCGCGGCTCGTCCTTGGTGGGCAGCACGATGCCGACGTCGAGTCCGGCGCCCTGGGCGATCGAGGCGAAGGCCGACAGGATGATGGTAGACAGCAGGACTCGAACGGACTTCATGGTTCACCTTCCTTTGAATGCGTGACTTGGCCCAACGCCTGATTGAAACGGTGCTCTGACAGATAAAATCCTCTCCTCTGGCCTAAACAGCAACCTCGGGGATGGTCCCCCCATGGCGAATGCACAGGAATGCGTCCTTCCTGAGCAGGCGACTCTGCGGTCCGACCATCGATGGGCATTCTGTCCTGCGGCATATCTTCAGCGCAATCCGTGTTTCGTCTTGAATCCCGCCCATTCCTGTTTCGCCTTGAGGAAGGCCTCGACATCAGGGCAGAGCAGGAATGGGTTCGTGCGCCGCTCCCACCCAACGGTCGAACTGGGACGGGCACCGTAGTCGTGGCCGGGCCAAAGGGTCGTGTGCGGTGGCCACTCATGCAGCAGGCGCTGGAGGCTGTCCCACTCGGTGCGGCCATCGGTTTCGCACTGGGTGCCACCCACCTTGCCCACGAAGAGCAAATCGCCGGTGAAACCCGCGTCCTGCCCCTCCACCAGGAAGGCCAGGTGGTCATGGTAGTGGCCGGGCACATGCCACACCCGGATCGAGAAGACCCCGAAGGGAACCCGGTCCCCGTCCTTTAGGGTGAGGTCCACGGGGCCGGGGTGGCCGGGGCCACCCGCCACCAGGGCACCCGTGAGTGCCTTGGCCACTTCGTTGCCGTTGGTATGGTCCGGGTGGCCATGGGTGTTGAGGATGTGGGTGATGCGCAGTCCCTGGGCCGTGGCCCGCTCGACCACGGCCTCCGGCGTGTAGGAGGGATCGATGACCACGCCGACACCAGCCGCTCGATCACCCAGGAGGTAACCGAAGTTGCGATCGCCTCCTACCCTGATCTGCTCGAAGATGAAACGCATGGGTCCTCCTCGCACCCATCCAGGATGTCAGCGCGGGGGTCGGATAGGAGGGAATGTGAGTCGCGAAAGCTCCCGCCTGATCCTGGGCATTTGGCGCATTGGCGACTGGGGGCTCAGCCCGGCCGAGGTCGCTCGTCTGGTGGAAGGTTGCCTCGACCTGGGGATCGATACGTTCGATCTTGCGGACATTTACCACGGTTATCAGTGCGAGGCGATGTTCGGTTCGGCGCTCAGGACCTCACCGGGCCTGAGGTCCCGCATGAAGCTGATCTCGAAATGCGGGATCGCCCTGGTGGCTCCTGATCGCCCCATGCATCGGGTCAAACACTACGACACCAGCCGCAAGCACATCGTGGCCTCTGCGGAGAACTCGCTGGCCCAACTGGGTGTTGAGCAGCTCGATCTGCTGCTGATCCACCGCCCCGATCCACTGATGGAGGCCGACGAGGTCGCCAGGGCATTCGCAGATCTCAAGGGGGCGGGGAAGGTGGCAGCTTTTGGGGTATCCAACTTCCAGCCTCACCAGGTCAACCTGCTGCAAAGTCGACTCGACCAACCGCTGGTGGCCAACCAGATGGAGGTTTCGCTGCTGCATACCGACGCCCTGTTCGATGGGAGCCTGGACCAGGCCCAGCAACTGCGGATCATGCCCCAGGCCTGGTCGCCACTGGGCGGGGGCCGGCTGGCCCGCGAACCGGGCGACTCGACGCTGGGACGTGTCCTGGCCCGCCTGGGCCAGGAGCTGGACGCCACGCCCGAGCAGGTGGCCATCGCCTGGCTGCTGCTCCACCCGGCCCAGATCCACCCCCTGCTCGGCACGGGCAGGTTGGCGCGCGTTCGCGCGATGGTGAAGGCGCAGGACCTCGTCCTGGACCGTCAAGCCTGGTTCGAACTACTGGAAGCGGCCCTGGGCCGCGAGGTGCCCTGAAGGGCGTGCTGCCCCTGCCCGCTAGCCCTTCCGCGCCACCGGACATCCACCTGAGGCGCAGGACCCGCATGCACTTCCCTTGGACTGGGGGCTTGATCGAAGGTCAAGGACGGCCCTTCGAATAAAATAGAGCGCCGAAAGACTGGCAACAGAAGCAGAGAGAATGGTTTGCAGACTCATGGTCACCTCACGCGTACCCAAGGGCGCGGCCTACGACCACGGTCACCCAGGCCAGACCCCAGCCGAGCACCAGCCCGTAGCCCACTGTGAAGGCCGCCCAGCCCCAGCTGCCCGCCTCGCGCCGGATCATCGCGATGGTGCCCAGGCAGGGCGTGTAGATGAGGGTGAAGATCATGAAGGCCAGGGCGGTGAGGGGCGTCAGGCCTGATCCATCCCGCAGGGCCACCTGGAGGGGGCTGAGGCGTTCACCTTCTTTCGGTTCCTCGCTGGCCTGGTGGATGACGGCCATGGTGGAGACCACGATTTCCTTGGCCACAAACCCCGCCGTGAGCGCGATGACATCCTTCCAGGCCTCGGCCCGCTTGTGATCCGGATCGAGGATGGGCCGCAGGATTGGCTCCACTTTCTGGCCCAGCTTGGCGGCGAGGCTGGTGTTCACGATGCGGCTTTCGTGGGCGAGTTGGAGGGCCTTAAGTCGCTCGTCCGACTCTGATGGCGGAAGGTTCAGCGCCGCCACGGCCTGCCGCTTCTGCTGGTAATCCAGAGTCCACTCCCGGTTGGCGATGCCCGGGTAGCGAGAGAGGAACCAAACCAGGGTGGCACCCGCGAAGATGGTGGTGCCGGCGCGGGTGAGGAAGATGGAGCCCTTCTCCCACATGTGGATGAGCGTGGCCTTCAGCATGGGCAGGCGGTAGGGCGGCAGCTCCATCACGAAGGGCGAGCTGGGCCCGCTGAACAGGGCACTCCGCAGCAGGCGGCCCATGAGCACAGCAAGGGCCAGGCCCAGGAAGTGCATGGCGATGATGGCGAGCGCCGCCTTGAAGGGTGTGAAGAAAGTCCCGGCGATGACGATGTAGACCTGCAGGCGCGCCGAGCAGCTCACCAGTGGCGTCACCAGCATGGTGATGAGGCGGTCCTGGGGGCTCTCGATGGTGCGCGCGGCCTGGATGGCTGGCACGTTGCAGCCACTGCCCATGATGAGGGGGATGAAGCTCTTCCCGTGGAGGCCCATGTGGTGCATGAGGCGATCCATGATGAAGGCCGCCCGGGCCATGTAGCCCGTATCCTCCAGGAAGGCGATGCAGCCCATGAGGATCATGATCACGGGCACGAACACGATGACCGCGCTCACGCCGGGGATGACACCGTCCACCAGCAGGCTGGTCAACTCTCCCGCTGGCAGACGGGCCCCGGCGAAGGTCGACAGCGCCTTGAAACCATCCGCAATCCAGTCCTGGGGAATCTTGCCCAGGATGAAGGACAGCGAATACATGAGGGCCAGCACGCCCACAAAGATGGGAATGCCCAGCAGGCGGTGCGTGAGGATGGCGTCCAGCTTGGCGGTGGGGGATTTCTTGTCGTCGGGCGTTGTGGCCACTTCCTTCACCAGGCCATGGGCGAAGCCGTAGCGGCGCTCGGCCACCAGGGTGGCGCCATCCGCTCCCAGGTGCGGCTCGAGGAAGGCGAAACTCCTGGCGAGCTGTTGGCGGATGGCTTCGCTGGCGTGGCTCTCGGCCACGATGCGCTTGGCCTCAGCATTGTTTTCCAGCAGCTGGAGCGCCAGCCAGCGGGGAGGCATGGTGGCCTCCAGCCGCTCGTCCCGGCAGATCTCCACCTGCAGCTTGGCGAGCTCGCCTTCGATGTCGTGGCCGTAATCCACGGTGATCCGGCGGCAGCGGACCGATTCACCCCGGGCCAGGGTGGCCAAAAGTGTTTTGAGCTCTGGGATGCCCTGCTCGCGGTTGCCCACCGTGGGGATCACCGGGCCACCCAGCAGCAGTTCCAGGGCAGGCACATCGATGCGGACGCCACGGTTCTCAGCGTCATCCACCATGTTCAACACGAAGGCCACGGGCTTGCCCAGTTCCAGCAGCTGGGTACTGAGGTAGAGGTTGCGCTCCAAGTTCGAGGCATCCAGCACGTTCAGGACGAGGTCCACTTCAGGCGAAGCCAGAAACTGGGACGCCACGCGTTCGTCCTCACTGCGTGCGGACAGCGAGTAGGTGCCGGGCAGATCCACCACTTCTATCGTGGAGCCACTGTCTTCGAAGGTCCCACTGCGGCGTTCCACCGTCACCCCCGGCCAGTTGCCCACGTGGTGTCGGGCTCCCGTGAGCGCGTTGAACAGGGTCGTCTTCCCGCAGTTAGGATTGCCCGCCAGGGCGATGGTCAAGGTCATCCGGCCACCGGTTCAACGAGGATGCAGGAACTTTCTTCCCGCCGCAGCGACAGGTGGTAGCCCTTGATGACGAGTTCCATGGGATCGCCCAGCGGCGCGAGCTTTTCAACCCGAAGTCGAGCCCCGCGAATGAACCCCATCTCCAGCAGCCGCTGGCGCACCTGCCCCTGGGCCTGCACCGACACAACCTCGCCCTGATCCCCGGGTTGGAGAAGACTTAAAGGAATCGGAAGATTTTGAGTCATAGTCTCAACTCCATCAATCAGTGTAGCTCACACTCAGGGTGGAACAAGGTGCAGACAGCTGGATGTGATCTCCGTCTAAACTGGACCCGATGAACCCCTCCAATCCCCTGACCCTCCCCAACGCGCTGACTTTACTGCGGATCCTGGCGATCCCCTTTTTCGCCATCGCGGTCTGGTACAGTCACCACTGGCAGGCCTTTGTCCTGTTCGCAGCCGCGGGGTTCACCGATCTGCTGGATGGCTTCATTGCCCGGACCTTCAACCAGAAGTCGGACCTGGGGGCCATGATGGACCCCGCAGCCGATAAACTGCTGATGACAACCGCTTTTGTCCTGATGGCCTGGCGAACCAACGGCATGACCGCCCCTATTCCCGTCTGGGTGGCGATCCTGGCCATCACGCGGGACCTGGTGATCTCCTTCTACGCCTTCGCCTCCGTGGACCGCCTCAGCGACAGCAAGTTCCACCCCAGCCTCCTGGGGAAGTTGAGTACCGCCATGCAGCTGAGCGCCGTCTCACTGGGACTGCTGTTCAATGCGGTGGGGTACCGGACCTGGATGGATCCCCTGTTGCCTGAAATGTATTGGGTGATGGCGGTCCTGGTGCTGGCCTCGGGCATCCACTACTTCCTGCGGGCGACCCGGACGCCGGTGGCCTGATAGACTGTTGCTTCCGCGTCGGGAGACGCCGAAGGAGCTGCCATGAGAAAGTTCACCCCGAAGGGGTCTGGAATCGCGCCCACAACCAAGAAGACAACCGGCGGCAGACCCGCCGATCGTTCGAGAGCCCATGCCGAAGGCAGTCCGGTACGACGCCCTGCCAGTGCCCCCGAGGACAGGCCGGTGCGCCGACCCGCGGCCCATTCCGAGGACCGCCCGGCCCGCCGCCCCATCGCTGGTTCTGAGGATCGGCCCGTTCGTCGTCCCGTGGCCTCGCCTGAGGATCGCCCGGCCCGCCGTCCCATCGCTGGTTCCGAGGATCGCCCCGTTCGCCGTCCCGCAGCCCATTCCGAGGATCGCCCGGCCCGCCGCCCCACGGTCGGTTCTGAGGACCGGCCCGCTCGCCGTCCCGCTGGCCCTTCCGAGAGCCGATCCTTCCGTCGTCCTGCCACCCACACGGAAGACCGATCGATGCGGCGTCCTGCCCAGCGACCCGCCACCCGTCCCTCCTCGGCCGCTGCCAAGCCCGCCTCGGCCGCCCCCGCGAGTCCACGCAAGACCGGGCCGCGTCCCGGGGGACCCGGTCAGGAACGGCTCCAGAAGATCCTGGCGGCGGCCGGCATCGACAGCCGCCGCGCCTGTGAGCAGATCATCCTCGATGGCCGCGTCCAGGTGAATGGCAAGACCGTCACCGAACTGGGCACCTGCGCCGACCCTCGCCGGGATGAGATCACCGTGGACCTGATCACGATCCAGAAGGAAGCACCGGTCTACATCCTCATGAACAAGCCCAAAGGATACGTCACCACCGTGAAGGATGATCAGGGTCGTCCCACCGTGATGGCCCTGATCCGGGATGTGCCGAGCCGCCTGTACCCGGTGGGTCGTCTGGACTTCAACTCCGAGGGCCTGCTATTGATGACCAACGACGGCGCCCTGGCCCAGGTGCTCATGGGTCCGGAGCATGAGATTCCCAAGGTGTATCTCGTGAAGGTCCACCGCAACCCGCGCCCCGAGCTCCTGAAGGAATTTCAGGAGGGCTTCCTCCTCAGCGGCCGTCGCCTGAAACCCTGTCACATCGAGATCGCTGAGAAGGGCGACAACCCCTGGCTGAAGGTCACCCTCACGGAAGGTAAGAACCAGCAGATCCGCCGCATGTTCGCCGCCGTGGGTCACCCCGTCAGCAAGCTCCGCCGGGTGCAGTTCGGCCCCCTGGCTGATCCCTTCCTGAAACCGGGTTCCTGGCGTTTCCTGAGCCCCCAGGAGATCGCGGCGATCAAGAGCCTGTAAGCGCCATCACGCGAGGTGGAGGCTCCGCACCGCATGCAGAACTTCCCGCAGGAAGCACACCAAGGCCGCGACAAAGGCCGCCATGGCAACGATGAACAGCGAGGCCACGGCCATCGCCACGCTGGCCTTCATCACGGCACCAAGGAACACCGTGGCGATGCTGACGCAGACCAGCAGCGCCGCCGTGGTGCCGAAGGTGATGGCCAGGTTCACCAGCCGCCGTCGCTGGGCCAGGGTGCGCATCTCTGCGTGAATGGGAGGAACCCGTTCCTCCGAGGCCGTCTCCAGCCGTTCGTTCAGGGCCCGGGCACGGTCCACGATGCGGGCCAGACGGCTGGACAATACGCCAAGGATCGTCCCGATGGACGTCAGCAGGAAAACAGGCGCCACTGAAAGCTGGATGACATGAGAGATGTCGTAGATGGTCTGGTCGGAGACGGGTGCGCTCATACCTAATTGCTATCAGCTGCAGTCCGAATCCGCTAGAGCGCTTCTTCTTCGAAATCCAGCATGTGGCCACTCTTGCGGGCCTTCGTCTTCAGGTAGCGCAAGTTATGGGGATTGGAGGCCAGCTGATGGCGTTCGCGTTCCACTTCGATGCCAGCGGATTCCAGCGCACCAATCTTGCGGGGGTTGTTGGTGAGCAGCTTCACCTTGGTGATGCCGAAGAACTTCAGCATCTCCACCGCGCAGTCGTAGGTCCGCAGGTCGTCCGGAAAACCCAGGGAATGATTGGCCTCAACCGTGTCGAGCCCCTGCTCCTGCAGTGCGTAGGCCTTGAGCTTGTTCAAGAGGCCGATGCCCCGGCCCTCCTGGCGCAGGTAGAGCACCATGCCACCATGCTCACCGATGTGTCGCAAGGCCTCCTCCAGCTGCTGGCGGCAGTCGCATTTGAGGCTGCCGAGGACATCCCCAGTCCAGCATTCGGAGTGAAGGCGTACCGGAATCCGGCGCCGGGCATCGATCTCCCCGGCCACGATGGCCAAGTGTTCCTTGCCTGTGGCGTGTTCCAGAAAACCATAGACCGTGAATTTCCCAAAGATGGAGGGGACATTGGCCTTGGCGATGAACGGCACCTTCTCGGCCTGCAACTTGCAGAAGAGTTCGAGCTTCGGGGCGCTGCTGGGTTCTTTGGGAGACATGAGATTCCAGGATGGGGTGCGGTCAACTCTTTGGATGCCGCCCGGGGGAACAAGAAGTCTGAGGTCAGGGTGCCATCTGGGCAACCCATAATGTCTATTTTATTATCTAGACGATATTGGTTCTGATCTGTGCCTCTACCGCAGCCGTCACGTGGGTGATAAAGGCATCAAGCGTCTGACTGACCTTGGCGCCGGAGGCCAAGCGATGACCGCCCCCCCCGAATTGACGACAGACCGCATTCACATCGACGCGCTCCCGGGAACGCAGGCTGACCTTCGAGCGACCGTCGGCAGACTCCGAAAAAAGGGCCGCGACCTCCACTCCCTGCAACTTACGGGGTTCTTCCACCAGCTCATCCAGATCCTCGTGGGTGGCCCCACAGGCGGCGAGGTCCGCCATGGTCACAGAGACATAGGCAAAGCGACCGCCGTCCCGCAGTTGGAGCCCGCCCATGGCCCGACCGAAGAGTTTGAGCTTGGCTGGCGTGGCGGTCTGGTAGAGGGCATTGAAGGTTCGTGCCGGATGAACGCCCTGGGCAATCAGATCCGCGGCGGCGTGATGGACTTTCGGGGTGCTGTTGGAGTGCCGGAAATTGCCTGTGTCGCTCACCAAACCCGCATAGAGGGCCTGGGCCATGATGGGTGACAGATCGCCACCGATGCGCGGCCGCACCAGGTCGTAGACCAGTTCCGTACTCGCACTGGCCGTGGGGTCGGTGAACTCGACGTCAAACCCCGTCGGAGCATCCTTCAGGTGGTGGTCGAGGCAGGCGCGGGTTGCCTTCGTCGTCTCGAAGGCGGCGAACAGGATTCCCATGCGGTGGGGTTCAGAAGCATCAATGAGCAGCCAGGCGTCAGGCCAGGCGGCAAGGTCCCGGTGGGCTCCATCCGGTTCGTAGGCCTCGATCCAGCCTTCAGGATCGAGGAAGCGCAGGTTCTCAGGCAGCGCCGGGGTCACCACGATTCTGGCTTCCTTCCCGCCTGCCTTCAGGTGGGCAGCCAGGGCGATGGACGCTCCCACGCCATCCCCATCGGGATTCTCGTGGGTGGTGAGAAGCACCTTGGCATGGCGATCGAGAAAGGCGGCGAAACGATCCAACATGAAGATTCTGACCTCCGCAGTCAGGATATCAGAGCTGTTCCTTCCGGCTCTCCAGGCTGCCCGGCTTGAAGGCTTTCAGCTCGTGCACGACCTCCGCCAGCAGGGCGCGCTTGAGAGCGTAGGGCAGGAAGGCACTCTTGAAGCCCATGATGATGACTTCCTTGATCTCCTCGAGGTTGAACCCCAGCTCTTCGTGGATGACCTGGAACTCCCGGCTCACCGTGGTGTTTGTCACCATGCGGTTGTCCGTGTTCACGGTGACCCGCAGGCCCAGGTCGTAGAACAGGCGGATGGGATGATCCGCCATCTTCTTCACAGCCTTGGTCTGCACGTTGCTCGAAGGGCAGCATTCCAGCGGGATGCGGTGGTCGTTCACGTAGTTCAGCAGGTCACCATCCTCGATGAGGCGCACCCCGTGCCCGATGCGGTGGGCCCCGCAAAGATGGATGGCCTGGTGGATGCTTTCCGGGCCGTAGGCTTCACCCGCATGCAAGGTGCAGTTGATGTTGTTCTGGAGCACCCGGCCGAAGGCATCCTTGTGCCGCTTGGCCGGAAAGTTTTCCTCCGCCCCGGCGAGGTCGAAGCCCACCACGCCCTTGTTCTTGAAGGCCACGGTGAGGTCCGCCAGCCGCAGCGAGATGTCGGGCGAGATGTGCCGCATGCCGCAGAGAATGACGCCCGTCTTGATGTTGTACTTGCGCTCCGCCTGGCCCAGTCCCTCGAGGACCGCCTGCACGATGGCATGCAGGGTCAATCCATTTTGCTGATGGAGGATGGGGCTATAGCGCACTTCCAGGTAGCGGACGTTTTCCTTGGCGGCATCTTCGGCCAGCTCGAAGGAAGTCCGAACGAGGCTCTCGTAGGTCTGCATCACCGACAGCGTCACGTCGAAGGCGCGAAGATACTCCACCAGCGACTTGCAATCGTCGCCCACTTCCACGAAGGGGCGCAGGCCCTCGACGCTATTCGCCGGCAGTTTCACCTTCTGCAACTCTGCCAATTCAAGGATGGTTGGAATGCGAAGGCTGCCGTCCAGGTGGACGTGCAGGTCTGTCTTGGGAAGGCGTTGGAGGTCCTGGAGCGTCAGTTTGGCCATGGCCAAGCCTATCCCGTTACCCAACTGTCGGCTATGGGACGGGCACCTGATCCCATGAGAACATCAGGTACTGAGCTGGCTCAGCCGGTGGGCGATGACGGAATCGTCCGTGCCCTTGCCCTGACAAGCTTTGCAGAGGCCGAAGATCTGGTGGCTGTGATGCATTGGCTTGAAGGAGAACTCCCGGCAGATCTGTTCCTGGAGCGCTTCCAGATCGGGACGGAAGAATTCGATGATGGCATCGCAGTTCAGGCAGATCAGGTGATCGTGATGCTCGTCGCTGCGAACCGCCTCGTAGTGAGCGTGCTGATCCCCGAAGCTGCTTTTCCGGACCAGACCACACTGCACCAGCAGGTCCAGTGTCCGGTAGACGGTGGCTCGGCTGATGGCCTTGCCCTTTTGCTTTAGGGCCATATGCAGCTGATCGGCATCGAAGTGGTGAGGCTGGCCGAAGACCTCCTCCACCAACTCCAGTCGCTCACCCGTCAGCTTGAGTTGGCGCGAGCGCAGAAAAGTCTCAAAGCGTTGCTGTTCTTCCGGCCGTTCGATTTTGGGCTTGCGCATGGGATCCTCGGCGGAAGTTTACCCGATTTGTTTCAGAATTCGCCTTTTACAAAAGTTAGAGCTAAAGACATAATAATAGTTCTGTATACATAATGGAGCCCTCATGGCCATCGTCATTATCGAGACCCCCAGCCTCACCTCCGACCAGAAGACCCGCATTGGGGAACGCGTCATCACTGCCCTGCAAAATGAGGGTGTGGCTCCCGGTTCGGTGGTGGTGGTCTTCCAACCGGAGCGGGGTGACATGTACCTGGATGGCCTGCTCGTTCAGGCTCAGGCTCCGGCACTCGCTCCAGCTCAGATCACGCCCGCACCCAAGGTCACGCCGACCGTTCCCGCTGCGGAGCCTGCTCCTGCGTTCAAGACGAAGGCCAGAAGGTCCAAGCCAGAACTCGAGAACATGAAGGACAAGCTGATGAAGACCCTGCAGGACAAGGGCTCCCTCAGCAGTTTCGAAGCCCAGGTCGCTCTGGACCTCAAGGATTGTGACTGGGCCCCTGCCACCCTGCGTCGGTTGTTCACAGACCTTGAGGAAGCCAAGCTCATCATCAAGAACGGTCAGAAGCGTGGCACCCGCTATGTCTGGAAAGGTGTCGTCAACGCTCCCCCGCCTCCACCGGCCGTGAAGCTTGTCAAGGCCGAGAACGAAGAGGGCTGATGCTCCCTGTGCGTTCCCCTCGCAGCGCAGGTGTTGCGAGGATCTAAGGGCGCGCTGCGCCACGCGCGAGTTTCCAGGCTCCATCTGCCACACTCGGCCCATGGACTGGTTCATCCGGGATTTCGACCACCCCGCCTATTTCACCATCTACGCCGACAAGGTTGCGGACGCGGCCATGGAAGGCCCTGCACTCGTGGCGATGCTGGACCTGCCGGCCGGAAGTCAGGTCTTGGATCTTCCCTGCGGTTGGGGACGGTTGAACCCGCATCTGCGGGCCCAGGGACTGAAGGTCATCGGGGGGGATCTCAGCCCCCTCAACCTGGCAAAGCACCGGGCAAGTCATCCCATCCCCTTGGTCCGCCTGGATTTCAGGGCCCTGCCCTTTCGAGCAGCCTGTGTGGATGGTGTGTTCTGCGCCTTCACCAGCTGGGGGTATTTCGCCACCGAACAGGAAAACCTCCGCCAGCTGACGGAGTTCGCCCGCGTGGTTCGACGACATGGCGTGCTGCTTCTTGATCTCGCGGGACGCGCCTTCCTGCAGGCGGCGATGACCGCCGTGGAAGGCGAGTGGCTGGAGTTCGCAGAGGAGGGTTACCGGGAGTGCGCCCGGTGGAGCCCGGATGGTCGCCGCATTCTCACGGAACGATCGTGTCAGGGAGAGCCCTTCTGTCACGACATCTGGATCCCCACGGATGCGGAAGTCCGATCCTTCCTGGATGCCGCCGGCTTCTCCGTATCGGATGCTTACGGTGGCCTGGACGGTCGCCCCTGGGATGAGGGGGCCGAGCGCTGGATCTACCGGGCCATCAAGCGGTGAACCCGCGGGCGGCGAACAGGTAACCGCCAAAACACAGACCGCACAATCCAAGGGCCCAGGGGAGACCCAGCCCCTGCACCAGGATACCTCCGACCAAGGGGCCGAGCATCAGGCCTACCGAGTAGGCGAGGTTCAGAATGGAGAAAGCTGAGGCGAAGCTGGAACTGCCTTGCTGCTCCACCTGATCCGCCACGGCCGGGCTGCAGGGGCTCATGACGAAACTGGCTGTGCTGCCCAAGGCCATCATGGCCAGCACCACCATCCAGGGCTTGGGTAGCACGGCCGGCAGTGGCAACAGGATCAGGGCCAACACCAGCCCCATCCGAAGCACCTTGACCCGCCCAATGCGGTCCGACAGCTGTCCCATCAGGGGTGAGGTGAAGGTGTGGGCCAGCGCCGAGGCCGCGAAGCACAGCCCGATCCCAGACGGGCCGAAGGCGAAGCGATGGTCCAGATCAAGCGGCAGGGTCGATTCGAGCAGGGCCCACAGCCCCGAGCCCAGCGCGATGGCCCCGGCGAACAGCCGGATCACCGGATTGGCCAGCAGCAGCCGGAAGGACAGCCTCGGCCCCCGGTCGGGCTCCACTTCCGGCAACAGGAAAGCCCGGCCCGCCGCGTCCAAGGCCACCAGGCCTGCTCCGAATAGAAAAGGGGCGGAGGGCCCGAGGTGCTGATCCAGCACGCCAGAGAGGGGTGGGCCGATGAGCACACCCAGGTTCGCCGCTGCAAACGCAGTCCCCATGGCTCGTCCTCGCGACTCAGCAGGAAAGTGGTCCGCCAGGAGGGCCATGCCCGGCAACCAGGTGGCTGAACCTGCGATGCCCTGGAGAAAGCGGGCCACCACCAGCAGCCAGTACTGCTTCGACACCGCGAAGACCAGGGTGGTCACGGCCAGGCCGGCCAGGCCCCAGAGCATCGGCGCCCTGCGACCATAGCGATCCGTCAGGATGGCCACGGGGAAAGTCGCCAGGAGCAGGGCCACCGCGTAGCTGCCGAAGAGGATGCCCACCTTCATCGGGTTGAGGTCCAGGTCCCGCGCGTACCGCGGCAGGAGCGGCACCAGCAGGTAGTACAGGAGCATGTCCACGTGGAAGGCGAGGGCCGTCACCAGGAGCGCGGCAGTGGGGGGTGCGGGACGGCGCATCCCCCCACTATCGCACTGCAGGGATCAACCTCGCGCCATCTCCACTTTCGGATAAGCGGCACGAAAGCCGCAGGACTCATAGGACCGCTGGCTGGCAGTTCCCGGGGCCGTGGACGCGCAGGCGATATCGCATCCCCGGTCCTGGGCGAAAGCCAGTCGCGACTGGATGAGCGCCTTCTGCAGGCCGTGGCCCCGGTGGCGCGGGAGCACACCGTCGCCTGACAGCAGGGCCACACCGTCCACAATCCCGAGCATGCCACCCCCAGCCGGTTGACCCTCCATGAAGACCAGAAACCCCCAAGCCCCAGGCACCTCCAGGGATTGCTGGAAGGGAGGTTCCAGGTCCTGCCAATCGTCCTGCTCCATGAACCCGGCGCAGGTGATCCGGTTGTACAGATCCGTCTCCTCCACGCGTGCCACCCGGACCGCACCTGTGGGGCCCTCGTCCCCGAGGCCCGGCAAGGGGCGAGTCCACAGCTGCTGAAACTGGTGCAGCCGATAGCCCCGCTCCGCCAGCAGGGTCCACAGAGACGCATCGGCGCAGGGACTGAGTTCCAGCACCGCGGGGGAGCCCAGGAAGGCTTCCACGGCTATAAGGTCCACCTCACTGATGGGCTCCACCAAACCCAACGCCTGGTTGAGGGGATGTCCCTCCCCACGGAAGTGGGCGAATCCGCCCCCAACAGGAAGACTCCGACCGCCGACGGCCTGGTTGAATCGTTCGTTTTGAAGGGCCTGGGCGCGCTCGAGGCGGCGGGCCAGGGTGAGCAGATCGTATGACATCGAATCACTTCAGGAGAAAGGACAGGGCTGGCTGCGGGCTCGCAGCCGATCTGAACGGCGCCGAAAAATCAGCCGAGGCGCAAAGCCTTCACGCCCATTCCAGGCGCGTCGTGGCGGAGATGTCGGGTCTGGATCAGAGGCCTACTCGGAGGAGAACAGCCTTCATCCTAATCGAATCCCCTTGGGGCAACAGCACGGCCCCCTTGCGGGGGCCGCGGTGGACCGGTAAGCCGGGTTCTGTCGTGGAGCGTCATTCCTCTGGGATGGATGTCGCCAGCCACCTCAAGCAACCTACCCGCCGGCTCGGTCGGGTCAACCCTCGCCGCTTGCGCGGTGCGCCGGCCTATTTGGTCTTGCTCCCTGGGGGGTTTGCCATGCCCGTCCTGTTACCAGTCCGGCGGTGGGCTCTTACCCCACCTTTTCACCCTTACCTGATCCGCTTTCGCGGCCATCGGCGGTTTGTTCTCTGTTGCACTGTCCGTCGGGTCACCCCGCCCTGGTGTTACCAGGCCCAGCACCCTGCGGAGCCCGGACTTTCCTCTGTCCTTGCGAACAGCGACGCCCTGGTCCACGAGGGCAAGCCTAGCACGGGGTCAGCCGGACCACCCCACGGGGGATCTTCGTGCCGGAACGAATGATCTCACCTCAAGGTGAACTTGAGGGTGAGGCGGAAGGCCGCGGACACGGGTAGGCCGTTCATGCGTGCGGGTTCGAAGCGCCACTGGCGCGCCGCCTGCTTCGCCGCCTCATGGAAGACGGAATGCCCCTCGAGCACCTGGACCTGGATCGGTCGTCCCTGCTCGTCCACGGTCATCAGGAGCACCACCGGTCCCTGGATGCGGGCCCTGCGGGCGAAGTCGGGATAGACCGGATCCACCTGGCGCAGCACGGCCAGGCCCACCGAAGTGAAGTCATGGATCGCCGGTCCGACGCCGGAGCCCAGGACTGGCGTCCCCTGCGGGGCGGGGCCGGATGCGCCCGTTCCGGTTCCAGACCCCGCGGGAGGATCCATCTGATGGTTCTCGGTTGGCAGGCCAGCCGGAGCCTCCGTGGGAGGCGCCTCGCTGGCGGGTGTCGGATGAGTCGCCGACAGGGACTCGTTCCCACCAGCCATGCCCCGGGTAGTCACAGGTTGCGGCAGCGTCACGCGGTAACTGGGCGCTTCGTAGACAATGGTCGGCCCCGGAGGGGGAGGCTGGGGGTGGATCAAGATCGGGGGCGACGCGAGGCTGGAGAGAGCCACCGTGGCGGCGACAAGGGAGAGATAAATCAGGCCGGAGAAAGTGGCGGCGCGCACATGGTCTGAGGCTGGCGCTGAGGCTGCGACAGCACATGGCTGCAGGGTGGGAGGCAGGTCCAGGAAGGCAGGCCTCTGGCCGCGTTCAAACGCAAAATGAAACATGGGATCTCCTGATGGGTGGCGTCTGAGGCTCACGCAGATCCCAACACCATTGCAAGGTGGCGCTGGCTGGTGGCGGTCCCGGGCCCTGGATCACGCACCATCTGGGGAGGTCCAAAGATCGCTTGAAACAGGTATCGGCGAGACGACGCGACTGTCAACCCTGGTTGAACGAATCAACTCCAGAGATATGTCATAGATATCTCACGAGATGGGGAACGGCATCAGCCAACCCTCTCGCTGGAGATCCTCCAGGAGGGTCCAGGCAGCATGGTAGGGATCTCCTGTGGATCCGCCCAGAACCTCTTCCCGCAGGCGAATCTGGTAGGGAACAAGATCCGGGTGGAAGGCTCCGGCAAGGTCGGCATGAGGTTCAAACAACCGAAGCAGCAGTGCCTCTGGGTGCGAATGGCCGATGCGAACGGTGCAAAGCGTTGCGCCACCGGACCCCTCTCGGGCACCCGCCAGGAGCAGGCGGTCTTTGATCGGCTGCATGGCGGTGGAGTCGGCTCCCAGGCCCAGGCATCGAACAGACAGCGCATCAGAGAGTTCTTCCACAACACCCGTGTCCCCCAGCAAGGGGCAAGGCGGTCGATGCCCCTTGTAGGGAAGCCAAGGCAGGAACGATTCATGACGGGGGTCATCACGCACCCAGGCGTGGGCCAGTCTCATGCAGAGGTGCTGCAGACCTCCCCCCTGACCAGGTCCGATCCAGAGCAATCCCTCTATGGGGGAAGGAGTCTGGCTGTCCTCGCGGAAAGGGTGCTCCCCCAGCTCGGGTTCGATGGGAAGTTCCAACTTCAGTCCAGCCAGGAATCCCGGCAATCCGGGATAGGGATGGGGCAGCCCGATCTGGGCGCCTTCCGAAGTGATGCGGATATCCAATCCCGGGAAACAGGCGGTGAGGGGGCTCTCCTTGAGCAGGGCCAGGAGCCCGAGTCGATGGCTTTCGGTTCTCAACGAACCCAGCAGATGGAGATCCCAGGCCTGACCGGTTGCATCACACCCCCAGGATCCCAGCGCCGAGGCCTCGGGACGTTGGAGTGCATCCTGCCCAAGCAGCTGGAGCCGGAGGCCACCTTCCGGGTCGCGGCGGCCGAGGGGGGGGGGAGCGGCCGCATGGCCCTGCAAGAGCCTGAAGCCCCGGTCAGCACGGGCCCAGGCGAGCCCATTCCAGGTCGCGTCTGCACTTGGTGGTGGTTCCATCAGCTGAAGAAGGCCTTCAGCTGTGACTTGCCGGTAGGCCTCCGTCCGCCGAAATTCCTGGTGTCGGGCCAGGATGTCCCAGATCTCGTCGATGTTCTGCTGACTGATGTGGGCCAGGTCTTTCCCCACTTCTGTCAGTCTCATCGCCATCCTTGCGAGGCGCTCCCGCTCAGGGGCAATCTTCGCTTCCACGCTCCACTGCCGAACATGCGCGGCTTCCATGGCCATGGCCCGGGCACCCACCTCATGGAGGGATAGTTCGGCTCGCTCGGAGGATTGACGAACCTGGTCCACCAGACCCAGGTGGGTCTCCAGGGCGCGTTCCAGGTCATGTCCCTGGTGATCCATGGTCCCAACCGTCCTCAGCAACTCATGGACGTCGGAAACAAGCCTCTGGGTCACCTCCTGGAGATCCCACAGGTTGGCGGTCTCCCGCTCCAGGCCTTGCTGATACGCGTCGAGGGTCCGCTCCATCCCAGAAGCACCTTCTGCCGTCTGATCTGCGAGGAAGCGCAAGCGTCCGCCGATGGCCGCCATTCCGGCACTGCCACCCTCTTGCTGGGCAAGGATTGCGGCGTTCACGGCCAGCAACCCGGTCTGTTGGGCCACGTGATCCAGTTCCTTCAGGGTCCCCTGGGCTCCTCCGAAGGATCGAATGCGCAACTGGGCCTCTTCGCGGAAGGTTTCGATTCGGCGGGCCAGGGCTTCGGTCTGGTCCCTCACCCCATCGGCGCACTGACGCACCCGGCGCAAACCTTCCGTGCGGGCCTGGGTCTCGTCCACCAGGCGGGGCGTATGTGCGACCAGTCCCTTCACGGACAGGGAAAGCCGTGCACCCTGTCGGAGTCCGGCATCCGCCAGCCGCCTCAGGGCATCCTCCTCTCGAAGCAGCTTGGGGAAGGTATCTTGAAGCTCCTCTATCAGATCCTCGAAGCGGTCCAGTCCCTCGCGAAGCTGCTCTACCGTGCTTCGAAAAGCCTGACTCTGCAGCCGGGACTGATCCGCCCTCAGGCGATGGTTCAGTTCGATCTGATCCAACCGGAGGGTGTCTTCAATGGCTGACTTGAGTTCTCGGCCCAAGTTTTCAAGCCGGGCGGTCCCTCGAAGTCGGATCGCCACTTCTGCAGCATGGAGATCCTGGATCGAGCCCAGCAGCGCATCCAGGTCGCTCCAGTCGCGAGCCAGGGCCTTTCGCAGGTCCGCCAATTCTGAATGGCCACTCTGGACATCCTCCAAAACCACGTTTAAAGCCACAGCCACCCGGTTGTCCTGCTCACGGAGTCCATCCGGCACCCGCATGGGCTTCCGCTCACCGTTAATGGTCCGCTGTACCCAGTCCATGAGGGAACCGTCACTGGACAACCCCCTTTGCCAATCCCACCAGCGGAGGCCCGCTCGCAGGATCCACGCAGTGCCCACCATCAGGAGGGCCCCCTCAATCGGTCTGAGCGCCGAGGCATGGCTGAACAGCAGGTAGGCCACTGCACCAAGAAAGGGCAGTACCAACAGGTCCATCGGGATCTTTGACCCCGACGCCCAGTTCCAAAAGGACCTGACCGGTCCCATGCCTTTTTCCTCAGCCATGAGGTCCCATCGGTCGGTCCAGGCGGGGAGGCAAGAAATAGATTCCCCTTCAGGATCTCAAACGGTCCGCCAGAGCACCTCGTAGCTTCTCAGTCCGCCGCCCAACTCATGGAGCAGCCTGGCTCGGAGGATCGCCGAGACGGCTGTCTGAGCCGCATCCGTGGGGTCCACCCTGGGGGCCACCTCCGCCCCACCCGTCCGGAGGCGCCGCAGGTGCTCGCGGGTCCCCGGGGGTAGAGCCTCCAGTGGGTCCACCGGGGTGCAGGAGGCGCAACACCACCCGACCTCTGGGCTGAGCAGGACAATGGCCGCAGAGTCGTTCCCGCACTGACCACAGACTCGGGGATGCGGCAACAACCCCATGCAGTGGAGCAGCCAATGTTCCGCGTAGGCCAGAATCCCGAGGGCATTGTCGGGATCAGCTTTCAAGGCCCGTCCGCAGGCGCTGAGCAGGCGGTAGAGACGGTCGTCTTCGATGCTCTCCCGGGCCACGCGATCAAAGAGGTCTGCCAGACAGGCCATCACCAGGCTGGATTCCAAGTGGCCCAGGGTGAGCGGGCTGAAGCTCAGCTCACAGCGGGTGACGCGCTTGAGTTCGGCCTGCTCTTTACCAAAAAAACTCACCCGAACCATGCTCAGGGGTTCGAAGGCCGCAACCCACTTGGCGGTGGGTTTTTTGACGCCCTTGGCCACACCCGTCAAACGCTCCCCAAGCTCTGACAGGAACGACACCACGGCCCCACCCTCGGCATAGGGCACGGCTTTCAAGACGATGGCCGAGTGGGTCCGGATCACCCTTTCAGTCTGCCCGGATTCAACCCGACCGCCTGGACCGGGTCTCATCTTAGTGAACCCATTGAACGGTCCTTTGAGGAGGCTCCATGAAATCCCTGCTCTGGCCCACCCTGATCCTGGCCCTGACGGCCCTTCCACTGGCGGCCCAGGCCAAGGGCCCGGGTCCTCGAACCGAGCGGATTTCCCGTGCCCTTGACCTGACGCCAGCTCAACAGACGAACATCCAGTCCATCCGCGAAAAACACCGATCGGACCTTCTCCAAAGGCGCGACGCGACCCACCAGGCCCAATCAGCCCTCCAGGCGGCCCTGCGGGAAGCAGCCACGCCCGAGGCTCAACTCCGTGCCCTGTATGACAAGGCCGCTGCGGCCAGGTTCGAGATGATGCTGGCCCGGCGTGCCGTCCGGCTAGAGGTGCAGGCGGTTCTGACCCCGGAACAAAGGATGAAGGCAGCCGAGCTGCGGGACAGGGCGCAGGCGAGGATGCGCGACCGCATGCACCACCTCCGACTTGCCGCGGGGATGGCCGGTTGACGCCCCGCCGCGCCGATAGACTGGGGGGATGCATCCATCCCCCCTTTTTCTGCTGGTTCTCTCGGGACTGACCCTGCTCGGCCAGGAAGGTCCGATCCGGACCTTCCGCCAATGGCTGGGAGGCCAGGAAGTCGGAGGGGCCACCCGGGAGATCCGGCAGGATGGCGTTGCGAGAGAAGTCCGCACCCGCCAGTGGATTCTCCTTTCACGCATGGGACAGGAGATCCGGCAGGAAGTGAACCAGACCTGCCGGAAGGGGCCGGAGGGTCAGCTGACCTTCACCTGGCGCATCCAACTTTCAACCGAGCCCTTCGAAGGGCGGGCCGAATGGTCACCTCCCACCCCAGGCATTCTGTCCCTCCAGCCCGCCAACGGTCCGGCCGTCCAGAAAGAAGTGCCCCCGGGGACCATCCTCTGGCCTGAGGAATTGGAGGCCCGCCTGCTGGAGGCCGCCCGACTGGTCCGCCCCATCCAAGCCACCACCTTTTCCTTTCCGGTCCAGCAGTGGAATACCCTCCAGCTTGAGCCCCAGGGGCCGTCCCCTCTGCCCGGCTTCCCGGATGCCGTCCGTTTCACCGGGAAGGAAAGCGAAGGTCTGGTCACCCTGGCCGTGGAGGTCTGGATCTCCCCCACGGCCGGGGAGCTGTGTCACCGCACCGAGTTGGGAGGCATGGAAGTGCTCACCCAGCGAGCCGAGCTGCCCCCGCCTCCCGCCGCCAAGGCGTCCCCGGGTGGTTTCTTCGAGCAGACCCTCCAGAAACTCCCGCACCACCCCTTCCAACCCTGGATTCCGGAGTGGGTGCTGCAGGCCGAAGGACCGCTGCCCGACTTGCCGGAGGACGGACAGCAGACCAGGCTGGGCAGGGGACGGTGGCGTTTGCGTCGGGCGGCTCCGCCCACCCCAGACGAGGCCACCCAACCCATCGTCCAGGGCCCTCCAAGCCCCGAGGAAGCGCGGTACCTGGCTCCCAGCCAGCTGGTACCGTTCTGGGACCCAGCTTTTGACGGACTGATCCGTCGCATGGCCCTTCCTGCTGGCTTGTCCCGTTGGGACCTCGCGCGACGCGTGAACACGTTCGTGTTCGAGTGGATCACGGACAAAGACTTCTCGGTTGGGTTCGCTTCCGCCCTGGAGGTATGTCACCAACCGCGGGGTGATTGCACCGAACATGGCGTGCTGGCCGTGGCCCTGCTGCGACGCCTCGGCGTACCGGCCCGCGGCGTCACGGGCTGGGTGGGCCTTGGTGAACTCCTGGGCCTCCATTTCTGGGTGGAAGTGCACCTGAAGAACCGCTGGGTACCCATCGATCCCACCTTCGATCAGGTGCCTGCCTCGGCCCTTCGCATCCGGCTGGGCGATACGGATCTGGCCGACCTTGGGGGCGTCGGTTGGGAGACAGCAGCCACGGCACTCTCAGGCGTGCGCTGGATTCCCGAAAAGGGCGTGGCTTTCGCCATTCAGGGCGACATGGTTTCCAGTGGCACGGGGCTCACACTTCGATTTTCGAAGGGACGCTGGACCCTTGAGGGTGGTGCGCTCCAGCTCCGCACCAGATCGGGCGGTCCATGGCGGCTTCAAGCGGTGGTCCGCCCCGGCGAAGCCCAACTGAAAGGCACCACCCGCATGGCCGGGAGCCGAACCCTCAGATCGGGATGGTGGAGCCGGGAACTGCGCCAGCTCTGGATGGATCTCGGCGCAGGCCGGTGGCTCCAGGTGGAGGGGGTGTCAGAGGCTGAAGCCTACGAGCTTCTGGATCAGTTGACGGCGCCAGCCAGTTCCTCCTGAAGCCCCTCCTGCTGGACGCAATGGTCGCGAAGGCGCTCAAGCCGGTTTGCCATGGTCAGGCACTCCTCTTCATCGCAGCAGCTGGTGAGCCGCGTCGCCATCAGTTGCACGGGCTCATCGAGCCGTTCCATCAAACGGCGTCCCTTGGGCGTAATGACCACTCGGCTCACGCGGCGATCCTTGGGATCCGCCACCCGCTTCAACAGGCCCTGCAGTTCCAGACGATCGACCAGCCGGGTGACGTTGGCAAAGCGATAGATCATGCGGTGTTCGATCTCGTAGATCGGGTGTCCTTTGGTGGGACCGCCACGAACGATGCGAAGCACGTTGTACTGCTGGATCGTCAGTCCGTGGGCCTCGAACAGCCGCTCCTGCACACGGACGACCGCTTCCCGCGTCAGCATGAGCTGGAGCATGAGCTGCACGCCCGGAGCGGGGAGCTTGGACATCTGGAGTTCTTCCTGTAGGGACATGGGCACCTCAAATGACTTTGGGGGCAAGGATCAACCCATCCGTGGGATTCTGGAAGGTCCGAGGAGCCATTCTTGCCGTCCATCGCCCTGAGTTTGATCAATGTCACGAAACGATATGGCGCGACAGCCATTCTGGACGGATTGAGTTTCGGTCTCTTTCAAGGTGAGAAAGTTGGACTCATCGGCCGCAACGGTGCGGGAAAGAGCACGCTCTTCCGGCTGCTGACGGGCGATGAGGTACCCGATACCGGCGAGGTGGTCATCACCCAGGGCCTGCGCATCGCGCGCCTCAGCCAGGAGCCGCATTTCGCGCCGGGTGCCAGCGTCCGTCAGGCCCTGGAGGCCGCCCTGGCAGACCATGCCCTCCTCCTGACCCGCCATCAGGAGATCCATGATCAGCTCCACGGGTCGGCCGCAGCGGCCGAGACTCGATTCCTTGACGAATTGCAAGCCATCGAACACCTGCTGGATCACTGGGGTTGGGACCTCATGCCGCGCTTGAAGGCGGCCGCCACAGTCTGGGGACTGACGGATCTGGATGCCGAGGTCGAAGCCCTGTCGGGTGGGTGGCGCAAGCGGGTGGCCCTGGCCCAGGCCTGGCTTAAAGAACCCGATGTGCTCGTCCTGGACGAGCCCACCAACCACCTCGATCCCGAACAAGTGGAACGCCTCGAAGCCTGGCTTCTGGCCTATGAAGGCGCCCTGCTCCTCATCACCCACGACCGCCATTTGCTGGATGCCGTTGCCACCAGGATGCTGGAGTTGGAGGAAGGTGCGCTGCGCAGCTACGACGGCGGCTACAGCGACTACCTTTTGGAAAAGTCCGATCGGGAGTTCCGCGAAGCCCGGCTCACCGAACACATGCAGAACCGTCTGCGCCGGGAAATGGCTTGGCTGCGGCGGGGTGCCAAGGCCCGCACCCGCAAATCCAAGCTCCGCATCCAGGAGGTCCTTGACCTCAAGGGCAACGTGGAGGACAGGACTCGCCTGGAACTCCGTCAGGGATTGACTTTTGCGACGGGGGGAAATCGCAGCGATGCCCTGATCCGTGCCGAGGGCGTCCACTTCGCCTACCCCGGCGGCACGGAACTCCTTGGGAATCTGGACCTGAGCCTTCAGCGAGGCATGCGCATCGCCCTCCTGGGACCCAACGGCTGCGGAAAATCCACCCTCCTGAAGGTGCTGTTGGGGGAACTCGAACCCACCCAGGGGGGGGTGATCCGCCATCCAAAGTTCGTGGTCACAGCCATCTCCCAGGGTCGCGGCGAACTCGAGGGCACCCGCAGCATCCTCGATAACCTTGCGGATCGCGCCTCCCTCGTGGACACCGGCAACGGGTCGGTGCTCGCCCATGTCTATCTCACGCGCTTCGGCTTTCCGGTGGACCAGCAGTCCCGTCCAGCTTCGAGCCTCAGTGGTGGCGAGCGCAACCGCCTCCTGCTGGCCAAGGCCATGCTCAGCCCGGCCGATCTGCTGGTCTTGGATGAGCCCACCAACGATCTGGACATTCCCACGCTCCAGAACCTGGAAGAAGCCCTCATCGGATATGAAGGGACCCTGGTCCTGGTGAGCCACGACCGCTTCTTCCTCGATCAGGTGGCAAGCCACACCCTGGCTTGGAACCCGGCTGGTTCCCCGCGCTGGGAACTCTACGAAGGTCCTCCTTCCACCATGCGCAGCCTGCGCGAGGAGCGGGCCGCGGCCCAGGCCCCTACCAAAGTGGAACCTGCGCATTCATCTGTGCGAACCGAAGGGGCCAAGCCTCGCAAGCCTGGGCTTTCGCAGAAGGAACAGCGGCGGCTGGTGGAAGTCGAGGAGGGCCTGGCGACCCTTCACACGCGCATGGCCACTTTGGACGCCATCCTTACCGATTCCACCGCCTTTCTTCGCCCCGAAAGCCCCGGCCATCAGGCCTTGAAAGCCAGGGATGCCGCTCAATCCGAGTTGGAGACCCTCGAATTGGAGTGGCTGGAGCTCGAAGAAAAGCGGACCGGAGCCTGATCCCGTCACAAGTTCGCGATGAAAAACACCCCGTTCCAGGCTTTTCGCTACCCTGGAGCCTGGACTTTCCTGGAGTGCCCATGCGCCCAACGACCTTCCTGCTCTTCCCCGCGGTGGCCCTGGTCGCCCAGGCCCCGGCCAACCTCGATCTTGTCCAACGGTTCAACACCGAGCTTCCAGGCGTCAACCAGATGCTGAAGGAGCTGAAATTCGATGAGGCCCAGGTCAAGGTCCAGGGGTTGGTCCCCTCTGAGCGGCCTGTGTTTGATGCCTCCAGTGCCAAGGCCATCGTTCAGAGTTTGGACAACGCCCAGGGATTGATGTCCCTCTACCGCCTTCACGCCAACGTCGCCTCCGAAGCGGGTCAGTGGGAAAAGGCCCTGGAGATCCAGGAGAAGCGGGCCCAGACCGCACGCGCGACCTTGGCCGATCTCGAGAAGGCCCAGACTCCCATCGCGGCCCAGTGGAAAAAGGTCTCCCAGGAGTCCGGCGACTATGTCGCCAAGAACGACCTGCGGAAAAAGGAACTGGAGGCCAAAGTGGCTGCCTTCAAGACCGAGTTCGACGAGATCAAGGCCAGCAAGAAGAAGCTCGCCAAGAAAGAAGCCGACGAATTCAACGCAAGGGGCGCTCAGGCTCAGCTCGATGAGCAGGAACTGGCCCAGATCGCGATCGCGCTGCCCGTTCATAAGCAGAATATGGTGAATTATCCGAAGGTCACCAAGATGCTGGGTGACAACCGCAAGGAGGTCGAAGGCATGATCAAGGCCGCCGACGAAGCGGTGGCCAAGGCGAAGAAATCCCTAGCCGACCAGAACGATGAAATCACCTCCTTCAACACCAAGCAGGTGATGCAGAAGGTGAAGATCGTCGGCAAGAAGAACTGGGTAGACGCCGTGCTGCGTGCCCCCGAAAACATCACCAAGCTGGGGACACCCCAGGCCCAGGCCGCCTTCTTGAATCGCCTGCTGGTGCTGGATCCGGGCAATGTGGGCGCCCAGAAGGCCCTCAACAACCTGAAGGCCGGCAAAGATGCCTTCGCGAAGGAACCCAAGCCCGCTAAGAAGAGCAGCGCGAAGAAGAAGTAGTCCCTTCCAACCCGTGATTTGAGGGGAGCGACCATGACCCGCTTCGGATTCTTGCTTGCCTGCGCCCTGGCTTCGAGCCTAGGTGCCCAGAGCCTCACCGATCGCTTCAAGGAAGTGAGAGGCCCCTGGGAAGCCCAACTCGATCGGGGGGAAGCCGCCGTGGTCCGCAAGGGCGTGGAAGCCCTGCTGGGCCGTGAGGGACTCACCGTCAATCCATCCGACTACAACGACATGCATGCCCTGGTGGCATTACGCGGCCTGGCCGCCCGGGCCTGCCTCTCCGAGGGCAGTTGGGAGGATGCTGTCGTGCACTTCCAGAAGGCCCAGTCGGCGGCCGAGGAAAATTTCACCACCGCCGAGCCCTTCCTGGCCAAGACCCGCATGGAACATGAGTTGAAACTCAAGGAATGCCGGGATGCCATGGCCAAGCAGGCTCCCCGGCTTCAGGAACTGGATGGGGCCCCCGGGCTTTCCCAGGATCAGATGAAACTCCGGCAGCAGCTGAAAATCTTCATGGACGAGCAACAGGCTGCCATCACCCACAGTGAGCGGGCGCTGAAGGACATCGAGGGGATCCTGGCCCGGTTGCGACAAGCCAAGGAAACCACCACCAAGACAGCAACGGACTGGCAGGCTTTCCTGATCGCAGAAAAAGCGGAAATGTCTGAGGCTGGAGGGACCACACCCTTCGTGGCCGGCAAGCTGGAGCAGGTGAAGGCCGACGATGCCCGCCCCCGGCAGGAACGCCTCACCTACGCCAGGCGTCTCCAGAAGCTCGATCCATCCAACAAGGATGTCGTTCGACTCGTCAACGGACTCCTGGGCAAGGAAGAAGAACCTGAACCCGTCAAACCAAGGAAGAAGAAACCCGCAGCCAAGAAGGTCTGACCAACCCTGGTTCCGCGAAAAACGGCCCCTCCCGGGGCCGTTTTTCGAAGGCGGTGTCGGATCAGAACACGAACCCGAACCCTAGCTTCACGAAATCAGTGCTGGGAGGATCGCCCGCACTCACATCGTGGGCGGTGAGGGTCTTGTGGAAAGTCGCTTCCATGGTGAACCTCAGTCCCGCGTCATACCCGAAGCTGTGGCCGATGCCCAGGGATCCGCCCAGGCGGCTTTTGCGTGTGGTGTCGACGTTGTAGTTGTTGTAGTAGTTGGAGTTCAGGTCCCCAAGGCTCCGATCGAACTGCTCGAAGTCCACGGACAGGCCCGCCACGAAGTAGAGGCCCCGATGGCGGAAGGCCGTGCCCTGGGGAAAGATCTGCAGGTCGCCTCCGAGGTTGAACTGGGAGTGCCGGAGGTTTGTGGTGTAGCCGGGGGCCCGGTTCGTGCCGTTCTCTGCGGAGCCGCTTAGGTTCAGCCTGATGGCCAGGGTGCGGTCCACGGGGAAGCTGACAGTGAAGCTCCCACCCAGGCCGACATCGTAGGTTTCCTTCTCGATGGTGGTATCGATGCTTTGGTAGCTCTTGCTGGCGAAGTCCCCGGTGGGGAACAACAGGTTCAGGCTGAAGCCTACGTGCGGGCTCTGGGCCATCAACGCGGATCCCGAAGCCAGGATCAAGGGGAGAACGAGCAGGGATGCAGAGCGGCGCATGGGGCCTCCAGGACGAACGGAAGGGATACGTGCGAAGGGTGTGCCAGGTTACGCCAAGTGGCGTCAATCCTTGGATGCCTGGGGATGGACCAGGGTTGAACGGCATCAATCTCGCGGCGTTTTGCCTCGGGCAGGTGCGGGATTGCAACGGCGGGCTTTGGGCAACGCCCGTGATGCCCTACTCTGGTCAGGATAAGGACGGTTCATGGCCTGGAAGCAGGATCTGGCAAAATTGAAGCAGCAGCTCGGACCGGAGACCCCCGTGGCGGCTCCGAAGCCCCCGCCCAAGGCGATCCCCAAGCCCTTGGGTCCAGCCGCTCTGGACGATGAAGACGCCGTCTTCCTGTCAGCCATGGGGCTGAGGCCCTCGGCCCCCCGCCCGGTCAAACCTTCGGTTGCCGACGACGCCCCTTCAGTGTCTGCAGTCCCTTCCTCCCCAGCGCCCGAGACTTTCCAAGAGGCCATCAAAGATCTGCGGGGGCTCAAGCCGCTCGCGAAGGGCCTTCCCGAACAGGCACCAACGTCACCCCTCTCTAAGTTACGGGTAGAAGCTGCGGAACCCCCCAAGCCCATTTCGGAGCCTTCTCCGATCCAGATTCCTGCGGTCGCACCACCTGAACCCATCACGGTTGAGCCAGAACCCAGGGTTCCACCGATGATGCCCTTGCGATTTCAATTGGCAGCAGGCATGGCCATCGAGGTGGACGGCTCCCTCGACCTCCGGGGGCATTCACTTTCCGATGCCATGGAACGACTCAAGGACCGCCTGGGTGATGGCCTGGTGCTGGGCTGGCGAACCCTCCAGGTGAACCTGGGTCCCGATCCGGCCCTCCACGAAGGCCTCCTGGCCCTGCTGGCCTCCGGTGAAGCCCCCATGGTGGCCCGTTACGCCCAGGCCCCCGTTCCCATGGGCGGTACCCAGGCTTGGCTCCTATATTTCGGACCTCCTCCAACCCAGTCCTGATTCCCGCGTATGGAGCTTCAAACATGAGTCTGTTGGTGGTTGGAAGCGTGGCCTTCGATGACCTGGAAACCCCTTTCGGGAAGCGGGAACACGCCCTGGGCGGGTCGGCCACCTATTTCTCGCTGAGCGCGAGCCGGTTCCATCCCGTGCGGATCGTGGCTGTGGTGGGGGAGGATTTCGGCCCTGAGCAGCTGCGGGTCTTTGATCGACGACCGATCGACTTGGCTGGGCTTTCCCGCGTCAAGGGCTTGAGCTTTCACTGGAAGGGGGCCTACGGTTACGACCTCAACGAGGCCAAGACCATCGCCACAGATCTCAATGTTTTCGCCGATTTCCGGCCTGAGCTCCCCCCGAGTTACCGGGAGTCCCAATATTTGTTCCTGGGAAACATCGATCCGGTGCTCCAACTGGAGGTGGTTCGCCAAATGACCACCCGCCCCAAATGGATCGCGCTGGACACCATGAACTACTGGATCCGGGGGGCGCGACCTGCCCTGGAGGCCGTCCTGAAGGAGGTGGACATCCTCCTGGTGAACGACGCCGAGGTTCGGGAACTGACCCAGGAGCACAGCCTGATCAAGGCCTACCGTAAGATCCAGGCCCTTGGGCCGAAGATTCTCGTGGTCAAGCGCGGTGAATATGGGGTGGCCCTCTTCACACCCACAGGCTTCTTTGCGGCACCCGCCTATCCCTTGGAGAACGTCTTCGACCCCACCGGCGCGGGCGATACCTTCGCCGGTGGCTTTCTGGGCTACCTTGCCTGGATTGAACGAATGGATGTGACTGCGCTGAAACACGCGGCCCTGGTTGGTTCGGTGATGGCCAGTTTCACCGTGGAACAGTTCTCCACCGAACGCCTTGAGCAGATCAGCCAGGACGAAGTTCGCAACCGACTGTCATTATTTTCAGATATGATCCGCGTCGAAGACCTATAATCAGCGCTGTCCAATCCTAACTTGGGGGTTCCTTATGCACCAGCCCACTTGCCTGCATGCCGGCCGGATGCGTTCCCTTGCGGTGACGTCTGGCCTCCTCGCGGTCCTTGCGCTCGCGGTTCCTGGTCTGAGCGCCCAGGAAGCCGCACCCGCAGATGCCGTCAAGGTCGAGGCCCACGCCTCCAAATGGGACTACCCCAAGGAACTCAAGGTCCCTGAAGGTTCCAAAACCCACCTGGTCCAAAGGGGTGACACCCTCTGGGATCTCGCCGGAAAATACCTGGGCAATCCCTATGCCTGGCCCCAGATCTGGGAACTGAATCAGTGGATCAAGGATCCGCACTGGATCTACCCTGGCGACCCCCTGATCATCGACCTCGCCCGTTCGGTCGCCACCGCTGGGTCCCTGCCGGATGCCGTCGCCAACCTGCAGCCAGACCAGCGCCGTGCTGATCCCGGCGCAGTGCGCCGTCCGGAGCTCGGTTTCTCGTTCCAGGACTTCATCCAGCTCCCCTTTGTGGCTCCCGAAGGCGCCGAAGCCCACTACAAGGGCTTGGGGGCCTTCACCATCACCTCCAACAAGCGAGAAGACCGCCAGTTCCTTGCAGAGGGCGAAGTCGTCTACATGAATGCCGGAGTCGAACAGGGCGTGAAGGTCGGCGATCGCTTTTTGATCCTCAAGACCGTGGCCCGCAAGTTGATGCACCCCACCCTCGCCAAGAAGAACCTTGGTGACGTGGTCAAGCAGGTCGGGGTGGTCCGCGTGATCACCGCCCAGTCCAAGGGGTCCGTGGCCGTGATTGAGCGCTGTCTCGACACGATCGAGATCGGGGATCGCTTGGTGAAGTTCGTCGAACCGGCCAACATCCCGCTTCAGCTGCGAACCGATACCAGCGAACCCGTCAAGGTCGCCCCCAACGCAGGCCTCGTCGTCTATGCCCGGGACGCCAAGCTGCATGCGGCCGGCGGGGATATGGTCATTCTCGACAAGGGTGCCAACGATGGCCTCAAGGTGGGCGATGTGCTGCTCGCCGTCAGGGTACGGAAGTTCCCCGTTGGTTCTGGCGCTGAGAAGGTTCCGCCCATGGAGACCACCACCTATTACCTCGGCCAGGTTCTTGTGGTCCGGGCGGATGCCCAGACCGCCACCTGCCGAGTGCTCCGCTCCATCGAGGAAATCATCGGGGGAGACACCGTCACCCCCTGATCCCCTCCCACAATCATGGAAAAGGCCCCCGCTCTGGGGGCCTTTTCCATGGTCTATGTTTCGATCGGGTGCTGGCGGAGTTCCACCAGCACCCGCTGTCCCCGGGTTGGCAGCACATAGGGGTGCGGGATGGCCGTCCAGCCTTCGGGAACGGACTCCGTTTCCCAGTCCGGTCCTTTCAGGGCGTAGAAGGGTGCCCCAGGGCGACCATGCCGGGACCACCAAGCCACCAGAGACTTCAGAGGACCCACAGCCTTGGCCGCACCCCAATCCGCGGCCAGCGGTGGGAGATCCTCCAGCCGTCCATGGACCGTCTTCAGATTGGGGATCGGCAATTCCATGGCCGCCTGCTTCAAGAAGGCCAATTTCTTGGCGGAAGCGTCGACCCCGAACACCTGCAGGTCAGGCCTGGCCAAGGCCAGCACCACGGCAGGTGTCCCCATGCCGGTCCCAAGATCAACCACCTTCGCCCCTGCCGGCAGCACGTTCAGGGTCGGCAGCAGGATCGCCACATCCAATAGAAGCTCCTCCCGGCGTTCCCCCGGGGGGAGCGCGGTAAGAGCATGGGTGCGATTCCACTTGTCCAGAAGAACCAGAAACCGACCCAGGGGGGCGGTGATTGCAGAAGGCAGGCGCGGTTCCATTCATTCAGGATGCCAGGGGAAAGCCTTGCCCATTTGTATTTGAATAATTGTACGTTTTTATCATTTGTTTTCAATATTTAGATGATGATTTAAATTTTGATGTATTTAATAATTTCCTGGGATATGAACAGGCAACATCGATACAATTCCTGCATCTAGAAATCTATTATTGACGAATGCTTCAAATTAAAGCATGATGAGGGCCCTTTGATTGATCTTGCGAAAGGAAAAGGCCATGACTCAGATTCGCCCGCCTTTCATGATCGACTGGTCAAGCCGGAGCAAAATGCGCGGCCCGGGAGAGCAATCTCTCGGCAAATTGCTCCACGATCTGCGCGATCGTCTTGCGCCGGAAGCACAGGGTATCTCTTTAACTTATGTCGATGATCGCGGCATGAGAAAACTCAATCGTGAGCATCGCGGGAAAAATATGACGACGGATGTGCTCAGCTTTCCATCGAGCGCGGAAAAAGGTGCCTTTCCGCACCTTGGGGACATCGTCATCAGCCTGCCCACCGCAGAAAAGATGGCCAAGAAATTCGGTGTCAGTCGTAGGCGTGAGGTCGAAACGCTGGTCATTCATGCTTTCCTGCACCTCTGTGGTCACGATCACGAGGTGGACCGGGGCGAGATGATGACCCTCCAAGCTCTGCTGGAACGAGAACTCCTCGACGAGGAGCCGCTGGCCATGAGCCTGAAGCGGGGGCGCAAGCTCGGCAGCAAGGTAAAAAAGCTGAAGGACGGTAGCCGTGTGGTGGTCACTGGCCGAGCCGCGGCGGCCCTGGTGCGTCGGGAGCGCGTGAAGAAAGACAAGAAGGTCAAGGTCCGGAAGGCCGTGAAACCACCCAAGGAACCCGCCATCAAGCGTGGCCCGGGCCGCCCCCGAAAGGAGGCCACCACGCCTACACCACCGAGGCGACTGGTGCGTCGCCGCAAGCCAAGCCCCTCCCGGAGCGGCGTCATCTCTTGAACCTCCGCATGGCAAATAGGGGCGAAGGCCGATAAAATGGCCCTTTGGCCCGGCTACGGGCCGTGCCATCCGGAGTTTCCGTGATCAACCTCCTGCTCGGCCTGGGCGCCGCCCTTGCCGTGATCCTGTTCTCCAGCTTGTTGAGCATCAAGCTGTGGATCAGCCTGCCCATTGGCATCCTGGCCGGGGCCGGTCTCTTCATCTGGCAGGGACGCAAGGTCCAGCAGGAATTGGAGCAGATCTTTACCCGGGCTGGCGACTTATTAAAGAAACAGCAGTTCGAAAAGGCCATCGAAGCCATGAAGGAAGGCTACCGGTTCTCCTCTCGACAGTTCCTGGTGAAGGGCAGCATCGATGGCCAGATCGGGGTGGTCCAGTACCTCCGCAAGAAAAACGAGGAGGCTGAACCTCTGCTCGCCTCCGCATCCATGCAGCACTACATCGCCAAGGCCATGCTGGGCATCCTTCAGTGGAAACGCGGCGAGAAGAAAAAAGCCCGGGAGACCTTTGACCTGGCCCTTAAGACGGGCAAGAAGGAGAGCCTACTGTACGCCGTCTATGCCTACGTTTTGGTGGAGATGGGCGAACGGGACAAGGCCATTGAGACCCTCAACAAAGGCTTGGGTGTCTGCAAGGGCGACGAGCGCCTCATCACCAACCGCAACCTTCTGCAGAACGGCAAGGCTCTCAAGATGAAAGTCTATGGCGAGCAGTGGTACCAGTTCCTCCTTGAGCGCCCCATGATCCGCCAGGAGGCCCCACCTTTCGCCCGTGTGTCGCGGCGGGCGCTGCGAGGTTGAGGCCTGCCTGCGGAATCGCCGCTACGCGTCGATTCCGCAGCATTGAAATGACTCTTTTACACTTTTCAGCAAGCGCGGAGCGGTTGCTGCACGGGACAAAACGAACGATTGAAGGAGTACACCCCATGTCCGGCCACAGCAAATGGTCCACCATCAAACACAAGAAGGGCGCCGCGGATGCCAAGCGGGGCAAGGTCTTCACGAAGATCCTCAAGGAGATCACCGTGGCCGCCCGGCTTGGGGGCGGCGATGTCGCCGCCAACCCCCGGCTGCGGTTGGCCGTAGACCAAGCCAAGGGCAGCAACATGCCCAAGGACAACTGGGAACGCGCCATCAAGAAGGGCACCGGGGAACTCGAGGGCGTGACTTACGAGGAAGTCATCTACGAAGCCTATGGCCCCGGCGGCGTGGCCATCCTGGTCGAGGCCATGACGGACAACAAGAACCGCACCACGCCCGAGGTCAGGAGCTACTTCACCAAATTCGGCGGGGAACTGGGCGCCATGGGTTCGGTGGCCTACCTGTTCAGCAAACAGGGGCAGATTGTGGTCGAACCAGAGGTCTCCGAAGACAAGGTGATGGAGGTGGCCCTGGAAGCTGGTGCTGACGATGTCATCAACGAGGGCGAGGCCTGGGTCATCAAGACCAGTCCCGAGGCCTACCAGGCCGTGAAAGACGCCGTGGACGCAGCCAAGCTGCCGGTCATCGAGGCCAAGATCATCCTGGCTCCCAGCACCAGCACCGCCCTGGAGGGCCACAAGCTCACCAGCTTCCTCAAGCTGGTGGACCTGCTGGAGGACAATGACGATGTGCAGAACGTGTGGCACAACGCGGATTACGACGAACCCGAAGACTAGTCTTCTGTCTTCAGTCTTCAACGCGGGGCGCCCTTCGGCGCCCCGCGTTATTCCTGGGCCCTGGATGGTGGCATGGCGGTGGCGGAGATCGGGGCCACATCACCCCGTCCCATTGCCAGGATGGGGAACCTGGGGGGCTCCCCCCACATGCCATCGCCGCGGATGAGGGCACTGTGGAAGGCGCCCCAGAACACCAGGCTGTCGGTGCTGCGTGGGTCCAGAAGGTAGAAGGCCAGGCGCCCCAAAGGTTGGTCCAGTGGGATGTAGAGGGCGCGATCCAGATCGACAGGCTTCCAGGCGAGCTGGAGTTTTTTCTGGGTGGGTGCGGACTTCCAGGCTCCTTGCAGTTCCAGCGTGAACACGCCCTGGTAGGCAGAGGGGGACACCTTGCGGCCCGTCTCCTGGAAATGCAGGATCTGAAGGTGCTGCGGACGGCTCGATCCCGGTTGCACCTTGAGCCCGTGAGCCTGAAGGATCGGCAACACCCCGGGCAGGAAGGCCGGATCGATCAGGTAGCCGGCGGGAACCTCCACGAAATCCTGCCCCTCGAACCCCACGTAGCTCGGCAATTCAAGCTGGGTGCGGCTCTTCTCACCCGTCAGGCGGCCCTGCTCGTCACGAATGGGGTCCACCCAGTCGAACGCAGCGCGTTCCACCAGTTTCAGCTTCGCCGAAAGAGGGAGGGACACGGGGCCATGGCTCCAGGCGTCGGCCCACCTAGCCTGGGTTTGTCGGATCTGACCGCGGAGTTCATCCCTGTGCTCCACCATCCACCCTAGGCAGGCAAGGACAAAGCGCCGGGTGTCTGAGATACGGTCGGGCCAACTTCGGTAGACATAGCTCTCCGACAGCACCGCCAGGCGGTTGCGCAGCGCCGGATAGTTCGTGAGCAGCCGCGGGTGGGCGTCGTAGGTTTCCCAGGCCATAGGTGGTTTCTCGGCCGTCGGGCGGTAGGGGACGAAGTTGCCATAATCATAGGTGGGCATGCCCTCGGCCTTGAGCCGTTCCCTGACCTCCACCAGCATCCGGCGGTTGTAGGCCAGCAGTTCCTCATCGGCGCCCAGGGTGCAGGCCGGCCCGTGGGTCAGATGGAACCCGTGAGTGCTGCCGTTGGTGGTGTGGAGATCCAGCACCACCGCAGGGTCGAAATCGCCGAGCATGGCCAGCAGCCAGCGGGTGTTGGGCGCGGCGGCCTTCATCAGGTCGCGGTTGAGGTCGAGCCCCAGGGCGTTCTCCCGCCGACCCACCCCACTCTCGGTGGGATTCGGCTGCCAGGGCCGGATGGCGGGATCGAGGGCATCGGTGCCGTCAGCGTTGTAGGCGGGCATGACCACCAGGTCCAGGCTCCGCCGCAGGGCCGGATGCTTCCCCTGCAGCAGTTCGCGAACCACCTGCTGGATGGCCTCCTTGCCCTCGACTTCGCCGGCGTGAATGTTGGCGTTCACATAGACCCGGATGGGATCCTTGCCTGTTCCCTTCAGGCGCCAGGCCAGCAGCGGCTTGCCGGACTCGGTGGCGCGGGGTGCCCCTTTCGGGTTGTAGGGTTCCAGTCCAGGTGCCTGCTTGCGCAGCGCCTCCATGAAGGCACGAACCTCGGCCACCGTCGAGGTCATGCGAAGGTCCGTTCGTTCAGGAGTGGTCTGGGGCCAACCTGCCAGAAGGCCTGTTCCCGCCAGAGCCAGCAGCAGGTACCGCATGGGTCAGTGGGCCGTGGGCGTGGTGGCCGCCGTCACCGGCATCTCTGGACCCGCCTTGGGTGCGTCCTTCCTGAACAGCCCCTTGTTGAACACGGTGAAAGAGGCCGCGAGGAAGAGGACCACCACCAGCAGGGCCGAACCCCGCTTGGCTTGCGCCAGGGCCTTGGGCGTCATCTCGGAAAGGCCCACCAGGATGAAGACGAGGGTCAGCTTGATGTGGAAGTAGATGCCCGCCTTGAAGGGGTTCTGCCCGCCCTGGATCATCAGGACCAGCAGGCCAATGCCCGCGATAAGGGCCAACCGGAAGGCCCAGGCCACCACCTTGGCCCAGATCGTCGCCGCCAGGCCCTGGATCTCTTCCTTGCCCTCTTCGAACCCGGACAGCAGCAGGGCCACGATGGCAGCTCCCCCACCTAGGGTCAGCGCCATGAAATGCAGCCAGCGGACAAGGTTGACGGCTTCGAGTTTGAGATTCATGGTCGCCTCGTGGAGAAGCATCCAGGATAACAGCCCTGATAGGCTGGGTCGGTCAGGAGGAAGTCATGTCCAAGCTCCGTGTCGCCATTGTGGGTGCGGGCCACCTCGGGCAGCATCGCGGGCTGCCAGATGGCATGACCTGCCCGAGGTAGCGGAACTGAAAGAGGGAGAGATCATGAACAAATTGAAAGTCGCCGTCGTCGGAGTGGGCCACCTCGGGCAGCATCACGCCCGGATCGCCGCTTCCGCCCCGGAGGCCATCCTGACCGCCGTGGTGGATCCCGATCCCGTCCGCGGGCCCGAAATCGCTGCCAAATTTGGCGCACCCTGGGCCGCCACGCTGGATCAGGTGCTGGCCGAGGTGGATGCCGTGCAGATCGCCGCGCCCACAGGCTTCCACCATGCCCTCGGCACGCAGGCCCTCAAGGCCGGGAAGCATGTGCTCATGGAGAAGCCCCTGGCCGCCACGCTGGCCGAGGGTGTGGCTCTGCTCCAGGCCCTTGCTGAAGCCCGGGCGTCGAAGCCAAGCCTCGTGGCCCAGGTGGGTCACCTGGAGCGCTTCAACCCAGCTGTCACCGCCCTGCGGGAACGCGGCTTCAAGCCCCGCTTCCTCGAAGCCGTCCGGGTCTCGCCCTTTCCCGCCCGCAGCCTCGAAGTGGATGTCGTGATGGATGTGATGATCCATGATCTCGACCTGCTTCGGGCCCTGGTGGGACGCCCGGTGATCGATGTGGAGGCCGTGGGCGTGCCGGTGCTGACCCCCTATGCGGATCTGGTGAATGCCCGCCTGAAGTTCGAGGGCGGCGCCTTCGCCACCGTCACCGCCAGCCGCGTGGCCCGCAAGAAAGAGCGCACCCTCCGCGCGTTCGGGGATAAGGAATACGCCAGCCTCGACTTTGCGACCCAGAAACTCGAGCTGTTGCGGCTCGTCATGGGCCCCGACGGACCCGAAGTTCACCCAGAGACCGCCGACATCGAGGAAGGCGAACCCCTGCGTCTGGAAATCGAAGCCTTCCATGCCGCCTGCCTCGGTAATGGGAAGGACGGCGTCACCTGGGAGGAAGGCCAGGAAGCCATGCGGGTGGCTGATCTGGTCCAGAAGGCCGTGGCCAAGAGCCTCGCGGAAATCAACCGGACGTGACCCCGTTCTACGACCTCGCCTCCCTCACCAAGCCATTGGTGACGGCGCCCCTGGCGCTGGCCTTCCTGGATCTGGACGCCGACCGCCGCTGGATCCTGGGCTTCCACGACCGCGAAACGCCACTCACCGTGCGCCAGCTGCTCTCGCACAGCTCGGGGCTCCCGCCCTGGCGGCCCTTCATCGGGGAACCCGTGGCCGTGCAGCTGCGCAGAGAGGTTCCGGAGCACCCCCTGCTCCGCCCTGCCACGCCAGGCCTCGCCACCTATTCGGACCTGAACTATCGCCTGCTCGCCGAGTTGCTCGAAGCGGAGCTGGAACTGCCGTTTGCTCGGCTCGGCGCGGCCTTGGGCCTCAGTCCGGCACCTTGGAACCAACCCCCCACCGAAGTACCCGATGGGCCGGACGCCGCAGCCTGGTCCCTGGCCACAAGCGCGCCCTTTCCGCCGCGGGATCCCGGCCTGCCCCATGACGCCAATGCCCGAGCCGGCATGCAGGGACACGCTGGTTTTGGTACCACGTCGAACCAGCTTCGCAGCGCCCTGCGCCGCTGGGTGGTTTCAGGGTGGCCCGACCGCATGGCCGTGGCCACTGCCACGGGCGAACAGGGCACGCACTGGGGCCTGGGGCTCCAGATCGCCTTTTCGGGTGGGGGACGGTTTGGACACTTGCTGTCCAGCATCCCCCTTGGCTTCGGCATCCAGGTCCTGGAGGATGCCACCGAGGAGCTTCCCCTCGTCGCACCACCCCTCGAAGTCGAACCAGGGCCGGCCTCGGAATGGTGGTTCCACCTTGGTTTCACCGGCCCTGCGCTGTTCTACCGTCCGTCGGATCAGTGCTGCCTCGGGCTGCTGCTCCACCGAAGGGGCCCAGAGGGTGGCTTGCTGGATGCCGAAGCCCTGAGGGCCCGCCGCTGGGCAGCGGTGGCGCGATTCGTGGGACAATCCCGCGGATGATGCCCCTGCCCCGTTCCGTCCCAGCCCTGCTTTTGTCGATCATCCCTGCCCTCGCAGCCCAGCCCCCCCTGAGGATCGGCCTCGATACCCAGGCCACGGAATGGATCGTGTCCCTGGAGGGCGGTGGTCAGGTCTGTGACCGGGCGGGCAAGCCCCTGCTGAAGCTGGCACCGGAGGAAAAACTGCGCATCTGGTGGGACAGCCGCGGCGTGTCGGATCCCACCAGCGAGTACCGCATCCAGGTGGGACGACCTCACCCAGCCGCCGAAGCAGTCACCCTGATGAAGCGGCTAAAGGAACTGGGAGAAGCTCCGGATCGCGTAAAAGTGCCCGACGCCGACACCTGGCGCGTCCTGACCGGCCACTTCCGGGAAGCCAGTGAGGCTGAGCCCGTGCTTCAGAAACTCCAGGACCTGGGTTACGACGAACTCTGGGTGGCCTCGGAAGCCCGTGCCAGCCTGCCGCGCAAAGGCCGGGCCCTGTACGCCATCACGGAACGCTACGAGCGCCGGCCCCTGCCCACGGCGGGCGTGTGGCTGAAACCCGCCGGCGAGTTGTCGATCCTCCAGGGCAAGGGGCGCTATCGGGGCAAGGTCGAGATCCTTCCCAATGCCCAGGGACGCCTGACAGTGGTCAACACCCTGGACCTGGAAACCTACCTGCGTGGGGTGGTGCCCAAGGAGATGGGGGCCTGGGAATTCCCTTCGCTCGAAGCCCTCAAGGCCCAGGCTGTCGCAGCGCGTACTTACGCTGTGGCCAACCGGGGTAAGCGCGCGGCGGACGGTTTCGACATGGGCGATACGGTGGCCGATCAAGTCTATGGCGGCCGCGACGGCGAACAGGCCCTCACAGATCGCGCCATCCTGGAAACCGAAGGCCTCTTTGCGACCTATGGTGGGAAGCCCATCCAGGCCCTGTTCATGGCCAATTGCGGCGGTCACACCACGGACGTGAGCCTGGTCTTCGGCGGTGACGCACCCTACCTGCGGGCCGTGCCCTGCTATCCGGCCAAGCCCATGACCCTGCCTTATGCCTCAGGGGTCACGGCTCCAACCGAAAGCCAGCAGCCCTGGCTCAGCTGGGAGCTGCTGCGCCTGGCCTCCATGGCCATTCCTACGGATTGGCTCTCGGGTGACCGGCTGGTGAAGGCCGCCGCCGCAGAGGATCTGGTCCTTCCCGTCCGGATCCTCCAGCAGCGGCTGGCCTTGGACCTTCGACCGCTGGCGCGCGAGGGGAACCTGCACCTCGCATTGGCCCGGGCCTTTGGGTTTCAGCGGATCGTGGAGGGTCAGGAACGGCCCCAGGACGCGGCGTATTTTCTTCCCGACTCCCTGCCTGATGATCGCCTGCTGGCCTCCTTCCTGACGCGCCGGGGGGTGGTTTCCGCCTCCTCCTGGTCAGTCACCGAACCCATCACCCTCCGCCAGGCGCTACAGACCCTGGGCCACCTCTGGCAAGAGCTGGAACCCTTTGCGCCTGGTGAGGGATCCCTGCTGATGGACCGACAGGTGCGACGGAAGCGGGGGGGGCCGGAACCCCTCCCCCTGGCTTCCAACCTGCTACTGGCGGAGGAGGGCCCTGATGGCAGCCTCCGCCTGGTGGCCAGATCCGAAATCCAGGTCGGGGATCGACTCAAATGGATTCCCGGCGAGGAAGGACCCGTCCAGGTCCTGGTGCGCCGACTCGATCCGGATGGCGCCGCCTGGGACCGCTACAACCCCACGGCTCACTGGCGGGTGGAATACACTGAGGCAGACCTGCTGGCCATGGTTCGCAAACGCATCAACGTCGGGGGCATCCGTGAATTGAAGGCCCAGCACAACGATCAGGGTCGCGTCCTCGACCTGACCCTCATCGACACCCAGGGAGCCCCACACCGGGTGCACGGCATGCACATCCGAGGCCTGCTGGGCCTCAAGGACAATGTCTTCCACTGGCTCACCGTGGGTCAGGGCGCGAAGCGCCGCTGGATCTTCTATGGCCGGGGCTGGGGCCATGGGCTGGGCATGTGCCAGACGGGTGCCTACGGCATGGCCCTGGAGGGAGCCACCTTCCAGCAGGTCCTTCAGCACTACTACCCGGGCATGAACCTCCAGCGGGTGGATTGAATTCATCGGGTATTCCCCATCCAGGGATTGACGCCAGGCCCTAAACGACCGAGGTTGGACTCCCCTAAGGAGGCTGGGCATGGCCTTGGATGCATGGATCCTCAATGCGCCGCTGAAGGTGCTGCGGCAGGAGGATCATCCCTACCGAGAGACCACCCTGGCCACCCTGGGTCGTCACGAGCTTGGCTTGTGCCGGCGCGTGACGACCTCGCAACCGGGCTGTGAGCTCTTCCTCGATGGTCGCTCCATCTTCCTGCCCGGGGCAGCCGCCCCGGAACGGGCCTGGTTCGAACTCTGCCGGGAACTCGGCTACGAGCCAGCCCGCCACTGGGACTGGGATCCGGCGCTCATTCTGTTTCAACAGGTGGTGCCGGCCCTGGCGTCGGATTGGCATGAGCCACCCCTGACCTTGAACAGCCAGGGGTTACCGGATGGCGTGCTCAGTCTGGCCGGGTTGCGCCAGAGCTTCGCCGAAGCCGTGGCCGGGCTTCGCCGGGAACATCCGGGACCCGTGGGCGCGAAGGTGGTCGAAACCTTCGAGTGGCTCCCCCTGCGAGCCGTGGTCTTCCACGACGATGCCCAGTTGCCCCTGGACTTCGAGGGCACCGGCCCCTGTGGCCGGGTGTCCCTATGGCTCGGCATCCATCATGATCGGCCGGTGGTCCTTGAGGGACAGTCAGCCGCATCTGCGTCCGGTCGATGGACCGCCGAGCCTGTCGATGCCCGCGGTCCTGCCGAAGTGTTCCTGACGGCTGCGGGCCTCGACCCCGAGCCACCGAAAGGCTTCGAGGCGGCACTCCAGAACGCACTGCAACGCCTCTGTCATTGGATGGAAGGCCCTCTGGACGCCTACCGCCGCACCTACCCCGTGGGCATCTCGTGGCATCACGGTCGCCGGGAACGCCTGCTGGGTCGGACCATTGTCGATGTGCGCGCCGGTGATCCGCCCAGGCTCGTCCTCGACGATGGCACCGAGATCACCATCGATTCGGATCCCGTCCCCTCCTGGGAGCACGGTGGGATTTAGGCCTTTCGCAGGGAGACGGCCGTGACCTTGTACTCGGGGGTTCCGGTGGTGGCGTCGCGGCCGGTACCCGTGGCCCGATTCACGCAAGCCTCCACCGCCTGGAAGGTGGCAAAGGGTTCGCCGGGCCGCACCGCCTCGGTCAGGTGGGCGGGAAGCGTGAAGGCCCCATGGCGACTGCGCACGTGGACGGCCTGTCCCTCCAGCACCCCAAGGTCCGCAGCATCGACCGGATGAAGGTCCAACTGGCCCTCGGGACAGAGCTCCGAGTTGCGGGTCCTGCGCGTCATGGTCGCCGCATTGAAGTGGAAGAGGCTCCGCCCGGTGTTCAACAGGAACGGATGCGCCGCATCCCGGGCCTCCTGGCTGGGAAGCCAGGCCAAGGCCCGGAAGGTCGCCCGACCCCCACCTTGGAAGGCGCCTTCATGCAGCACGGGCGTGCCCGGGTGGCCCTCCGAAGGACAGGGCCACTGGAGGCCGCCTTCCCGATCCAGCCGTCCGTGGCTGATCCCCGAGATGGCCGGCCACGTGCGGCGGGCCTCGTCCCAGACCGCGGCCGCAGTGGCAAAGGGGAACTGGGCCCCGGCTCCGAGGCGTTCAGCGAGGCCACAGAGGATGTCCAGGTCCGTCCGGCTCGAGCCCTTCGGCGGCAGCACCTCGCGCACCCGCTGGACCCGGCGTTCGCCGTTCATGTAGGTGCCCTCCTTTTCGAAGGGACTCGCGGCGGGCAGGAAGACCGTGCCGAAGGCCTGGGCGGTTTCCGTCAGGAAGAGGTCCACCACGATGAGAGCGTCAAGCCCGTTGAGGTTCTCCGCCGTCGCCTCGGCATTGGGATGGCTGAGCAGCGGATCGTAGCCGATGACCAGCAGCGCCTTGATGCGGCTATCCCCGGCCGCATCCACCATGTCCAGGGCCGTGAGGCCCGGCTCCGTGGGCAGGTTCGCGCCCCAGACGGCCTGGTGCAGGTCGCGCGCCTGGCTGATCTTCTGGTAGCCCGTCAGGCGCGAGGGCTCGCAGCCCATCTGGGCACTGCCCTGCACGTTGTTCTGGCCGCGGAGGGGATTCACACCGGCGCCGGGCCGCCCGACATTGCCTGTGAGCAGGGCCAGTTGGGCCAGGGCAGCGACGCCATCGGTGCCCTGGATGTGCTCGGTGACGCCGAGACCATGCAGACACATGGCCGGCTTGACCGTGGCATAGCGGATGGCCGCCCGGCGGATGTCCTGGGCCGGTACCCCGCACACCTCGGCCGCCGCTTCGGGCGTCCAGGCCAGCGTCGACGCCGCGAAGACCGCCACCCCGTCCGTGCGAGCCTCCAGGAAGGCCGCATCCGAAAGACCTTCGTCGAGGATCACCCGCGCCATGGCCAAAAACAAAGGCAGGTTGGTACCCGGTTGCGGCGCGAGATGGACCTCCGCCAGCGCGGCCAACTCGGTCCGCCGGGGATCGATGACGACCAGCGGAACACCCGCCCGGGCCCGCTGCCGGATCCGCGCACCCACGATGGGGTGGTTCTCGGTGGGATTGGCCCCCACCACCATGATCAGTCCGGCGCGCTCGATGTCGGCAAAGCTGTTGGTGGCGGCGCCGGTGCCGAAGCTCTGCCCCAGTCCCGCGGCACTGGGGGCGTGACAGACGCGGGCGCAGCAGTCCACGTTGTGCGTATGCAACACGAGCCGCGCGAACTTCTGGGCCAGGTAGTTCTCCTCGTTCGTCACCCGACTGGAAGCCAGCACACCCGTCTTTCCTTCGGCCCGGCGCAGGGCCGAAGCCGCTGCGTCCAGGGCCTCATCCCAGGACACTTCCATCCAGGCGTTGCCGCGCCGGATCATGGGGGCGGTGATCCGATCGGGCGCGTCATTGAACCCGAAACCATAGCGGCCCTTCACGCAGAGATGCCCCAGGTTCACGGGGGCGTCGAGGGTGGGCCGCACTTCCGTGATCCGCCCCTCCTTCACGCCCACCTGCATCTCGCAGCCCGTGCCGCAGTAGGGACAGGTCGTCCGCACCCAGCGGTCCGGCAGGCCATGCGCCAGTCTGGACACATCCTCGATGGCGCCCGTGGGGCAGGCGTCCGCACAGCCCCCGCAGCTCACGCAGCCGCTCCCTGCCAGCCCGGCCGCAAGCTGAGGCACGGGCCTCACGTCCATGCCGCGCCCCGCGAAAGTCCAGACATCCTGGCCCTGCACCTCTTCACAGATACGGACACAGCGTCCGCAGGCCACGCACCAGGAGAGGTCCACATCAAGGTAGGGATGCTCCGGGTGTTTCAGCTCTGCCCGCCGTCCCCCCGTGGGTTCCACCCCGTAGGTATCCAGCAGGGTGCGGAAGGGCTTGCCGGTCAGGCGCGCGGGATCCTCCACGGGGATGTGGGCGGCATAACGCTCCAGCATGGTCTTGCGGAAAGCCTCAAGGTCGGGCGTGTGGGTTTTCACCTCCATGCCCGCCCGCACCTCCGTCGCACAGGCGCAGAGGGGCCGGGGCTCACCGAGCACTTCCACCTCGCAAAGGCGGCAGGTGGAGGCCGGCTTCAAGCGAGGATCCGAACAGAGCGTCGGGAGGTCGATGCCAATGCCCCGGCAAAGGGCCAACAGGGTCGTGCCTGCCGCGGCCTCCTGGTCCTGGCCGTTCACCCGCAGTCGGATGAGGGTTCGATTCACCGCGTGGTCTCCAGAAGGGTGGGCGCCGAGCAGTATGCGCCGGGCCGCCAGGAGTTCAAGCCTCCAGCTGCTCCCAACGCACGCTGAAGTGATCGAGGATGCCCTGTCGTTCGGCCCGCTCCTGCTCTGCAATGCTGGTGTAGGGATGGCGGAACACCACCCGCCGGACACCGCGGCGCACCAGCGCTCGGCAGCAGGTCAGGCAGGGTTCGTGTGTCACGTAGGCGGTGGCCACGGCACCATCGCAAAAACCGAGGGCGTTCTCCTCGGCGTGGCTGGTGTGCAGGCAGCGCTGGCCGGGCTTGCATGTGTCCGGGGTGCAGTGGGCCATGCCGGGCAATGCCCCATTGAAGCCCGCCGCCGCCACGCCGCCATCGGCCCGCAGCAGCACGGCGCCCACCTTGAGACGACAGCAGGTGCCCAGGCGGCTGAGCTCCAGCGCCATGTTCATGAAGACTTCATCCTTGAGCTGCGAGCGGGACATGCGGACCTCGGGGTGGGGCTTCATCATCGCAAGAA
>JANYAZ010000139.1 GCA_025361045.1 Geothrix sp.
CAGCCAGGTCCGAACCAAAGGCCCTGCCGCCTGCAGAGCCGCTGCCCGTGGTGAACACAGTCCCAGTACCCCCGCCCGTGGTCACGACTGTCCCGGCGCCAGTCATCGCCCGCCCCATGGCGGCTCCTCCGGCCAAAACCACGGCACCTGCTCCGGCACCGGTCCCCATGCCTCCGCCCGTTCCTGTGCCTGCACCTGTCATGCCCGCACCTGTCATGCCCGCACCTGCTGTTTCCCGTCCCGCCGCCCCGGTCGTGGCCCCCCGTCCCGCCACAGGCGGTTCCGAGGTCAGCAAGCGGCTGGAGACCCTCCGTCAGGGCGATATGGCCAAGGCCCTGGAGCTCGGGAAGAAGCACATCGACGCGCTGCCCGCGCAGCGCTGGACCATCCGCCTGGAAATCGCCAACCTCCCCTCCACCCTCAAGAATGCCGTTGAGGCCTTCCCCGGTAAGGAGCCCGACCTCTTCATCGCGCCCATCAAGCTCAAGGGCGGCAAGACCGCCTACCAGCTCTTCCTCGGGGACTACGCCTCCAAGGCGGATGCGGAGCGCGCCGCGAAGGCTGTGCCCTCGTTCTTCCTCGAGGGCGGCCAGCGGCCGAGGCCCTACCAGATCAACGCCATTCCCGCCCAGTGAGGCTGGCCAGACATTCTCAGATGCTGTAGTCCTCAGCGAAAACCTGGATCCGGCTAGGGCGGACGAAGATCCGGGTGCCCTCGATCTCGACTCGCCTCTCATCATCGCCGGTGACTTCAACGACTGGCGGAACGAGAAGGATGGCGTTACGCCGCATCACCCAGTGGCAGCTGGACAAGGGCAACACGCTGACCAACTGTTTCATCTACCCTCAGCCCTATTCGAGGAGGCAGTTACGGTTGTCTGGGACGGGTCCCATCAGCAGCCCCGGCGCTGAGCCTCGGAGACCAGGTGGAGACCAAGGTCCACCGGATCCACCCCCAGCAGCGGCAGGCCGGGGACGAAGCCTGGGCGGCCCACGCGGTCGTCCAGGGGGGCTTGGGGGCACAGTGCCATCAACTTCGCCGTAAGCAGGCCGAAGTTTGCCAGAGTGGCCGGGCCCATCTCCGCGCCAAGGCACTGGTAGCTCATGCGATGTTCGTAGACCATCAGGTCGGGGGCGCCGTCCTCGCGCTGCAGCAGGAGGAAGGGTTCCTTGGCGTGGGTGGTGCGTTCCGCGGTCTGCGTCACCTTTTTGGTCATGATCAGGCCTCCGCTGAGCAAGGCCACGCCAAGATCCAGCTTGCGGGTCGTCGTTTTCTCCACTTCTGTGGATATGTGGGTTCGAGTGCCGCGCTGGATCAGGCGCACGGTTGTGAAGGCACAGGCGTGGACGAGGCCTTGGGCATCTTGGGCCAGGAGGCCGTCTGCGGTCCAGGTGAGGCCGCGCCCGACGATACGGTGGTCGTCGGTGGGCACCTGGGCTGGATCCGTCGCCCAGGCGAGAAAGCCCTCCTCTGCGAGTGCCGCCACCAGAGCCTCGGGATTCGCTGCTGCGCGCAGGAGGATGCGCGGGAAGGCGCCTGCGAGCATGCGCGCCGCATCCGATGGCGCCATGCCCACGAGCTGTCCCGCGCGGGCGATGGCGTTCGGGTGGTCCGGGAGGCGGCCAAGGGTGATGAACATGGGGGGGAGAGTGGAGAGGACGATCCTTCCTGAGTTGACCAGGGTAGCTCAGGCGCCAGGTTCGGAGGGACTGGTGGTCGAAACGATGGGGCAGGGGGCCATCAATGGCGGTACTGCGCCTTCCGAGAAGTGACGCACCTGGCCATGGGGCCTGAAGCTGGAACAGAGAACTGGTTTGCAGCGCACCAACCATCGCTGGAACGCCAGAACCACCTCCATCTTTCAGGAGGAGCTCCTGAGGCTGCCGAAGTGACGATGAGCGGCGGCTCCCTGGGGACATTCGTGATGAATTGGTGTGTGCTCTAAGGCACATTCTCACCTGGCTTTATTGCTGCGCTGGTTGCAATCCGAGTAGCCTTGGCCCCAGTTCATCTCACATCCAAGACGGCATGCATCTATTCCCCCGCGGGACGGAGTAGGTCCTTACGTCCAATCCAAAGAAGGAGGTCTTCCATGAGCAGCGGGATGTACGAGCACATGCGGAACAATCCGAAGTTCGTGAAACTCGTCACCAAACGCGCACGGTTCGCCTGGACCCTGGCGTTCATCGTGCTGGGAATGTTCTACGGTTTCGTGCTGCTGGTGGCCTTCAAGCCCACCCTGCTCGGCCGGCCCATCTACCAGGGTTCCATGGTGACCATCGGCGTCGCCTTCGAGCTCTTCATGTTCATCTTCTTCTGGCTGCTGACGGCGTTGTACGTGCGGAAGGCCAATGGAGAGTTCGACGAATTGACCGCGGACCTGATCAAGGATGCCTGGAAGGAGAACAAGTGATGCGTGTTCTGAACCGTATCGGGCTGGCCCTGGGCCTGTTCGCCACCACCGTCATGGCCCATGCGGGGCCGGCTCTGGATGGCATCCAGGAAAAGCAGGCCACCAACTGGCACGCCATCATCATGTTCCTGCTCTTCGTGGCCCTGACCATGGGGATCACCTACTGGGCGGCCGGACGCACCAAGTCCACCTCCGACTTCTACACGGCGGGCGGCGGTATCACGGGATTCCAGAACGGCCTCGCCATCGCTGGCGACTACATGTCCGCCGCCACCCTCCTGGGTCTCAGCGCCATGGTTTACGGCCAGGGCTACGACGGCTACATCTACATGCTGGCCTTCTTTGCCGGCTGGCCCATCATCCTCTTCCTCATGGCCGAGCGCCTGCGCAATCTCGGCCGGTTCACCTTCTCGGACATCACCGCCTACCGCCTGGACCAGGGCAGTGTGCGCACCATGGCCGCGATCTCTTCGCTGACCGTGGTCTGCTTCTATCTGCTGGCCCAGATGGTCGGCGCCGGTCAGCTCATCAAGCTGCTCTTCGGCCTGGAATACAAGATCGCCATCTTCGCCGTGGGCATCCTGATGATGGTCTACGTCATCTTCGGCGGCATGGTGGCCACCACCTGGGTGCAGATCATCAAGGCCTGCATGCTGCTGGTGGGCGGCACCCTGGTCGCCATCCTGGCCATGAGCCGCTTCGGCTTCTCCTACCACAACGTCGTGGAGCAGGCCCAGGCCGTTCATAAGCTTGGCCCCAAGCTCATGTATCCGGGCAGCCTGCTGGCCGATCCCGTGACCGCCATCTCCCTGGGCCTGGGCCTCATGTTCGGCACCGCCGGCCTGCCGCACATCCTGATGCGGTTCTTCACCGTCACCAATGCCAAAGAAGCCCGCAAGTCGGTGCTCTACGCTTCCGGCTTTGTGTCCTACTTCTTCAACGTCATCTTCCTGCTGGGCCTCACGGGCATCATCATCGTCGGCAAGGATGGCTCCTTCTTCGAGACGGGCAAGTTCGCCTTCGCATCCACCAGCAAGGTTGGCGGCGCCCTCATCGGCGGCGGCAACATGGTGGCCATGCACCTGGCCAAGGCGGTGGGTGGCAACCTGCTGCTCGGCTTCCTGGCGGCCGTGGCCTTCGCCACCATCCTGGCCGTGGTCTCGGGCCTGGCCCTGGCGGGTGCTTCCGCCATCTCCCACGACCTCTATGCCCGCGTCATCATGAAGGGCAAGGCCTTGGAGTCCAAGGAGATCAAGGTGTCCAAGGTGGCCACCATCTGCTTGGGCCTCATCGCCATTGTCCTGGGCATCCTCTTCGAGAAGCAGAACATCGCCTTCATGGTGGGCCTCGCCTTCGGTGTGGCCGCCGCCGCGAATTTCCCGGTGCTCATCCTCTCGATGTACTGGAAGGGCCTGACCACTCGGGGCGCCCTCTGGGGTGGCTATGGCGGCCTGATCTCCGCCTTCCTTTTCGTGCTCTTTTCGAAGTCTGTCTGGGTTGATGTGATCGGCAATAAGGCGCCTCTCTTCCCCTATACCCAGCCCGCCCTGTTCGCCATGCCCATCGCCTTCCTGGCGGCCTTCATCTTCTCCAAGCTGGACGGCAGCGACCGTGCAAAGGCGGAAATCGAGGCGTTCGAGGATCAGTACGTCCGGGGCCAGACCGGCTTCGGCGCCTCGGGCGCAACCACCAAACATTAGCCACTTGCCGCCAATTCCCGGCGACACAAGCAGCAGGGCTGGGGAACACCTTCCCCGGCCCTGCCTCTTTCCCGTCAGAAATGGGCCTGCCCTGTCGGCGTCAGGTTGCCTGCTTGGCGGGGATCTCCCACTCTCTGGAGTCCAGCCAAGTTGTGGACTCCCGCCTGCGCCAGAAAGGGCTGGAGACGTTGAAAGATCTGGGCGGTCACGTAGGCATCCCCGAGGGCCGTATGCGCCGCCTCCACCGGGATCTCGAAGGCTGCGGCCAGGTCATAGAGGCTGAGGCCGGGGAGGTCCATTGAGAAGGCCGGGTGGTCGGCGGAACGGTGCCGGAGCCAGCTGTATAAAGCCAAAGTGTCCACGGCCACGTTCCTCAGGGGCGGGAGCTTCAAACGTTTTGCATCCCGGTTGAGGAAGGCCTGATCGAGGGTGATGCAGTGGCCCACCAGCACCGTTCCGGCGGTGTAGTCCAGGAAGGACGCCAGGACCTCGTCGATGGGCGGCCTCGACTCAAGCTCCGAGGGGGTGATCCCGTGAATGACCACGGTCCTTCCATCCAGGATGGCCTTCGGGTTCACCAGCTCCTGGAAGGCGCCTCCGATCTCAATCCGCCCCCCCTGCATGTGGAGGGCTCCGATGGACACGATGTCGTCGCGTCGTTCATCAAGCCCCGTCAGTTCCGTGTCGAGCACGGTGAACCGGAGCTCTGGAATCGGCAGGTCCGCGCCGCTTGGCACCCACCCCAGTTTCTCCCGGCTCCACGCCATCAGACCCATGCCCACGCCTCAGATGATGAAGGATTTGTACCGGTCCAGAACCTGGTCCTGGACCTTGAGGATGAGTCGGAAGGCCTTCTTGAGCGACTGGCGCTCCAGGTTGCTCAGGCTGTCCAGGCGGATGAAGTTATCGATGGGTTGCCCGGCTTCCAGCTGCCGGTACTGATGATGCACCCGGAGCAGGGTGACGAACTCGAAAGCGTATTCCAGCTCGTCCACCAGTTCTGAAATGAGGGAGGTGCCACCGCGCAGGGCCTCCAGCCGGTCCATGGTGGAGGCCTGCCGGATGCCCTTCTCCAGGGCGAAGAGGCGGGCGATGTCCACCAGGGGGGCCACGGCCTTGATCTTCAGGTTCAGCCCATCCTTGTGCTCGCCGCTCCGCTCCACGGCCACGCCCCCGAAGAAGCCGATGGGCGGCCGGTTGCGCAAGAGCATGTTCGCCAGGAAGCCCAGGAAGGCCGGGTAGTCGGGAAGCAGCCGTCCGAAATGGTCGCGCAGTTCCATGGCGAGGGACTCGTCGCCGTGCAGCGGCCTGAAATCGAAAAAGATGAGTGACTTGAGCACGGCCTCGGGCGTGGGCTCCGAGATCCAGGTGCTGAAGTACCTTTTCCACTCGGAGAGGGGCTGGCACCAGTCCGGATTGCTGGCCATGTAGTTGGCGGGACAGGCTTCGAAGCCGCACTGGACCAGGCCGTTGCGCAGGTACACCGTGAAGCGCCGGAAGTACTCTGTGACCCTGGGTCGCTGGGCATCCGACACATCCGCATAGACCAGGGCGTTGTCCTGGTCTGTCCGGAAGGTCTGCTCCTTGCGCCCCTCGCTGCCCAGGGCGAGCCAGCAGTACGGCACCGGGGGCGGTCCGAACTCCCGCTCGGCCAGTTCCAGCACTTTCCGCACCACCCGATCGTTCAACTCCGAGATGATCCGGATGATGTTGGTGGCCCGGGCGCCCTCGCGCAACAGCACGCCGATGATGGACATGGCCTTGCGCGAGACCGGCGCCAGGCCTTCCAGCGTCGTCTGATGCTCGATGTCCTCCGAGAAGGCCAGGGGGCTTCGTCCCTGCAGCACCAGGAAATCGCGGTTGGTCACCACCCCCCGGATGGCGCCTTCCCGCGTGACCGCCACATGCTCGATGTCGCACTGGAGCATCTTGAGGACCACCTCGAAACACGGGACCTCCTCATCCACCGAGACGACGGGATGGCTCATCACCCGGGAGACCGGGCCGTCGATGGGTTGCCCCGCGGCCACCACCCGGGTGCGGAAATCCGAATCGGTGAGGATGCCGATGGGCTCTCCGTTGGGACCGACCACGAGGGCCGCGCTCTGTCGCTCCTCCATCATCCTGCGGGCGGTCTCGCGGATGGTGGTGTCCGCTTCCACGACCGTGGTGAACCGCTGGCAGAGCTCCCCCACCTGGGCCGTGAACAGCAAGTGGTCGCTGCTCTCCAGGAACAGGCTCTTGCCCTGGATTTCCCGGGAGGTCATGTCGGCGTACTTGGTGAGGTGGAACTGGAGCAGGTACTCGGTGATGGCCGGATGGCTGGCCATCAGCTCGTTGAACCGCTCCTTCGGCAGCAGGTAGCAGGTGGTGTCCTGCACGGCGACGATGGTGGTCCGCTGGTGTCCGCCCATCAGGGAGACCAGACCGAAGGTCTCACCCCGCTCCCGGTAGTCCACCACCACATCCTCAGCCCCGCCCTCCGGGCGGAGCGTGATCTTGACTCCCCCCTTCTTGATGATCTGCAGGTGGTCGCTGACCTGGCCATCCTGCTGCAGGATCACCTCGCCCTTGGGATGAAAGGCCATCGTCAGGCTCTGGACCAGTTCCCGCAGCAGCGGTGCCTCCAGGAACTGGAAGGGCGGGACCTGGGCGAGGAATCGGACCGTCTCGTCGATCAGCATGGGCCAAGCTTCAGTTGATGCGGGTCTTGCGGCCCTGCCATTCCTGATCGCGCAACAGGAATTTCTGGATCTTGCCCGTGGAGGTCTTGGGCAGGGCGCCGAAGGCAATGTGCCGAGGCAGTTTGAAATTGGGAAGCCGCGTGCGGCAGTGCGCGACCAGTTCCTCGGCCGTGGCTGTGGCCCCCGGCTTGAGTGTCACGAAGGCCTTGGGCACTTCGCCCCACTTCGGATCGGGCACTGCGATGACCGCACACTCCATCACGGCGGGGTGGGAAACCAGGGCCTGCTCCACCTCGATGGTCGAGATGTTCTCGCCGCCGGAAATGATGATGTCCTTGGCCCGGTCGCGCAGCTCGATGGCCCCGTCCGGATGCTGCACGCCGAGATCCCCGGAGTGGAACCAGCCGCCATGGAAGGCACTGGTCGTGGCTTCCGGGTCCTGGAAATAACCCGTCATCACGACATTGCCGCGCATGACCACTTCGCCCATGGTGGCGCTGTCCCGGGGCACATCGTTCATGTCCTGGTCGACGATGCGCACCTCGCCCGCGCAGACGTTGGGCATGCCCTGGCGGGACCTCAGCTCCGCCTGCTTCTCCGAAGGCAGCGTCTCCTGCCCCGGAGCCGGCACATTGATGGTGAAGGGCCCATAGACTTCCGTGAGGCCGTACACGTGATCGAGCTGGAAGTTCAGCTCCGCCATGCGGGCGATGAGCGTCGGCGAGGGCGGCGCACCCGCCGTGAAGA
>JANYAZ010000170.1 GCA_025361045.1 Geothrix sp.
GCTGAAGGCTCACGTGGACCTGCGACTGCAGAGCCTGCAGAAAGAAAAGGATCTGGCCTTCATCGGCAAGGAGGCCCGCATTTCCCTGGCCGACGAAGTGAAGGTGGAGCTGCTGCGCAAGGTCCTGCCCACCCCTCGCGTAGTGGAAGTGGCCTGGGACCTCAAGGGGGGCCTGCTCTGGACCACGGCCTCCTCCAGCAAAGCCCAGGGTGCCCTCACGAGCCTGTTCATCAAGTCCTTTGGCTGTGAGGTTCATCCCTTGGCACCGCTGGTGCTCTCGGGTCGGCTCTGTCCGGACCTCTCCGTCGAAGCTCTGATGGCCCTGGATCCCCTGGATCTCGAACTTGAGGAGGCCTGAGGTGAAGCCTCTTGAACTCATGGAACAGGGGCGCTTCCTCGGCGAGGAGTTCCTGCTCTGGCTCTGGATGCGCAGCATGACCGAAGGCGGAGCCAGCGGCGAGGATGGGGATGGCTCTGGCTGTTTCGTCGACGATGCCATCCAGTTGACTTCCGAACGCGGCGAAGTGAAGGAGATCTCCCTGCGCAAGGGGAATCCAGCGGAAAGCCGCGAGGCCTTCGAGTCCCTCAGCCGCGGCATGCGGCCCGCCAAGGTGAAGCTCCGAATCCTTTCCGGTGATCTGGAATGGGTCTTTACGCTTAATGCCGCCACGCTCGACATGGGCACCCTCAAACTCCCCCCCAGTACCGGCAAAGCCCCCCACGAGCGGCTTCACGATCGGATCTTCCTGCTGGAAGAAGGTGCGGGCCATCTGGAACGGCGGCTGAAGGTCTTTCTGCGCCACCGTTCCGGGGATCCGGAGGGCATGCAGGAGTCCATGTGCGCCTGGGTCCGGGCCGGGAGAGCCGGTGAATCTGTGCTGACGGGCGAGGCCCCGTGGGAGGCCTGAGCCGCATCGTGCCGGCCATGGGCCTCCTGGTGCTGCCTGCCCTCATGGCTGCGCCGGCGGTGCAGGATCCTGCACCGGTGCTGACCCAGGCCCGCACCCCCGAAGGAAGAGCCATCATCTTGCGGCTCCAGTTCAAGAAGGGGCTCAGCGTGGAAGGCAAGAGCCTCCCCCGTGCCTTCCTGGCCAAGGGTACCGATCCAGGTGGTTGGGTCCCCTTTGAAAGCCTCACTCCCGAAGGCAAGCGCTGGGCCCTGGCTGCGCTGTTTCCGGAGGACCAGTGGCGCGAGGAGGAGGTGCGGCACCGGATTCGCCACCCCGATGTGGAATCCGTGTGGACCATGGCAGCCCTGTTCTCAGGCCACGGGCAGAACTACGATCGCCTCATGGCTGAGAATCCTGACCTTCCCGAGAAGGTTCGGGAAGGGGATGTCTGGCGCATTCCCAGGGGCCTTTTATCGTCCGACCTGGGTGGCACGGGTCGCGGGCCAGACCGTTCCCATCCCGAAGATGATCTGGACGACGAAGCCCGCGTGGCGGCCTATCGGGGTCTGCTTTCCTTTGGCGAGGACGACCAGGGGAAATACGCCGCCTACCGAATGCGCAAAGGTGAGGCCTTGTATTCCAGTGTCGTGATCCGGTACACCGACCGGGTGGATCCCAAGGGGGTCACTGAACTGGCTGACCGCATCGCGAAGCGCAGTGGCATCCCGGATGTGCGCGGCATCCAGCCCGGCCAGCTCATCAAGATCCCTCTGACCTTCCTGGCGGATCCCTTCCAGTCCGAAGGCAGCCTGGGCCTGGCCGAGGAACGCGAAGTCCGAGCCGAAGTCAGGCGCACCATCCGGGTGGAGGCTGGCCCGAAGCTCAAGAATGTCCGGATCATCCTCGACGCCGGCCACGGTGGCGTGGACTCCGGTGCGCGTTCCAACGGGCTGTGGGAATCCGATTACGTCTACGACATCGCCATGCGCGTCCGCCGCCTCCTCGAACAGGAGACGGAAGCCCAAGTGAGCAGCACCATCCGATATCCCGGCCTGGGTTTCAAGAGCCGGGAAGAGATCCACACGCCCAGTCGGGCGGCGGAAATCCTCACCACGCCACCCTTTCCCGTCGATGGCGAAAGCCCCTCGGCTGTCAGCGTCCACCTGCGTTGGGTGCTGGCCAATGACCTCTTTGCCGCCTTTCGAAGGGCCAAGGGCGATGCCCAGAAGACCCTGTTCCTCAGCTTCCACGCCGACAGCCTGCACCCCTCGGCCCGGGGGTCGATGATCTACGTGCCGGGGGCTGCGCTGGTGCCCACCACCTTTTCCCTGGGTGGAGCGAAGACAGGCCACGTCGCCGAGGCGAAACAGTCGGCCCGCGTGGCCTTCACCGGCCGGGAGAAACTGCAGGGGGAGGCCAGGAGCCGCCAATTCTCCGAGACGCTGCTGAAAGCCCTGCACCGGGAGCGCATCCCGGTCCATGCCAACCGCCCCATCCGCAACGTGATCTACCGCGGCGGTGCCAAGTGGGTTCCCGCTGTCATCCGGTACAGCACCAGTGCCACCAAGGCCCTCATCGAGGTGGCCAACCTCACCAATGAGGAGGATGCCACCAACCTCCGGGATGCCGACTTCCGAGAGCGCTACGCTGCCGCCGTGGTGAATGCCATCCGGGCGTACTATCGGAAATAGGGATTCGCCCGGGGGAGGTCCCATGCGTTGCCTGGTGGTTGCCTTGCTGTTGATGGTCGGTTTCGGATGCAGGAAGCCCGAGCCGACGGCCACACCCGTGGCGAGGCTCGTGGTGCGGTTCCTGGACCGGGATGCGGTGCTGGATCTAGCCAAGATGCCCTCGGAAGGAACCTGGCGCCTGATGAATGCCGGGCTCTGGGAACCCCTGGAAATCCGCTGGAAGGCAGGGCCCCAGCCCATTGGCGCCGGGGTGGTCGGCCGCACGGCCCCCGATTGGGTACTGTTGGAGGACCCCTCCCGTGACACCCATCGCGTCGTCATGCGCGGTCCTGGCCCCGAGGACCTCGCCCTCCGGAACGAGCGGATGGATCCTCAGGAGCGTGATGCCCTGGCGTTGCTGGGGGTGTTGTGGGTGTTGAGCTGGGTGCGGCGCTGATCCAGGGCGGGGCTGTACCCGCCTGCCGCACAGTCAGATAGAATGGCCTTCTCCGGCTGGTTTACCGGGCCACCCTGCAACCCTCGAGGCATCCATGACGACGACTCCCCTGGTGGGCATCCTGATGGGCTCCAAGAACGACTGGGAGACCATGCAGCACACGGCACTCACGCTGAAGGCCCTGGGCATTCCTTGCGAGGCCCATGTGGCCAGCGCGCACCGTACGCCGGAGAAGGTGATGGAGTTCTGCAAGGGCGCCGAAGGGCGGGGTCTGAAGGTGATCATCGCGGCGGCCGGCGGAGCGGCCCACCTGGCGGGGGTTTGTGCCAGCAAGACCCATCTGCCCGTACTGGGCGTCCCCATGAAGGGTTGGGCTACCGAGGGCATGGATGCGTTGCTCTCCACCGTACAGATGCCCTCGGGCATTCCGGTGGGCACCCTCGCCATCGGCAAGGCCGGTGCCATCAACGCCGCGCTGCTGGCCACATCCATCCTAGCCCTCGGTGATGCCGCCATCCGCGAACGGTATCTCGCCTACCGGCAGGCTCAGACTGAGAAGGCCGTGGCTGATGATGATCTTGTGATGCCCTGATATGGAGCGCGTCCACCTCATCACCCTTTCTGATCGTGCATCCCGCGGGGAGTACCAGGACCAATCCACGCCGCTGCTGTCCTCCTGGTTGAAGGGACAGGGCGTGGTGACCGTGAGTGCTTCGCTGATGCCGGATGAGCTGGCCCTGCTGGAGCAGGATCTCCGCGCGGCAGTGGTCGCGGGCCTGCCGCTGGTGCTCACCTGCGGTGGCACGGGCTTCGGATCCCGAGATACAACGCCAGAGGCCACCCGCCGCGTCATCGAACGGGAGGCTCCGGGCATTTGTGAATTGATCCGGGCCAGGGGCGGCCACCCGCTCGCCTTCGCCAGCCGGGCCGTCTGTGGCATCGCGGGGCGGACCGTGATCCTGAACCTGTCCGGCCGACCTGCCGCCGCGCTGGAACAGATCCAGCTGGCCTGGCCCCTGCTGGCCCATGCGGTGGCCATCCTGCGCAAAGAGGGCGAGGCAGGGGGGCCTTGCACGTGAAGGTCTGGGCCAGGATCAACCATGTGGGTTGGGTCCATCTGTGGCGTCATCGCCAGGACTATGACGCGGCCGAACCATCGGCCCACTTCCTGAACGGCAGGACCGATCCGCGGTGGCTCGAGGTGACGTTGACCGCCGAGCAGCGGACGGGTCTGGAGGCCGGGGAGCTCGTGGAAATCGACGATCCCGACTATTTCCCTGACGACCTGTAAACGGTCGGGCCTCCTCCTCCCCTGATCAGCGTCCTCAAGGGTGGTCCGTGAGATCGTGGAGGTGTCCTGTAAGCGAGGCCATGGAATGTCCGGAAACCTGCCTACCCTTCACACCCTGAACCGTCTGGTGGGCCGAACCCCGCTACTGGCGCTGGATCTCCTGTTTAGGGGAGAGCCGCGGCGGCTCTATGCCAAGGCCGAGAATTTCAACTTCACGGGCAGCATCAAGGACCGGATGGCCCTGCACATCCTGCGGAAGGCCTATGAAAGTGGGGCCCTCAAGCCCGGGGCGCCCATCGCAGAGGCCACCAGCGGCAACACGGGCATCTCGTTCTCGGCCCTGGGTCGTGCCCTCGGGCATCCCGTGACCATCTTCATGCCCGATTGGATGAGCCAGGAGCGGAAGGACCTGATCCGATCCTTCGGCGCAGAAATCCGGCTGGTGAGTGCCGCCGAAGGGGGATTCCTGGGGTCCATCGGGCTCAGTGAAACCTGGGCCGCCCGGACGCCGGATGCATTCCTGCCCTGCCAGTTCGCCAACGACGCCAATGTGGAGGCCCATGCCACCACCACCGGCCCGGAGATCTGGGCCCAGCTAGGGTCGGTGGGGCTCCAGCCGCACGCCTTCGTGGCGGGGGTGGGTACCGGCGGAACAGTGATGGGGGTCGCGCGGTACCTCCGGGAGATGGATCCCACCATCCAGATCCATCCGGTCGAACCCGCCAACTCGCCGACGCTCCGGACGGGACACAAGATCGGCAAGCACCGCATCCAGGGCATCTCGGACGAGTTCATTCCCGCCATCGTCAAGCTGGACCAGCTGGACGACATCCTGGCCGTGGATGATGGGGACGCCATCCTCATGGCCCAGAAGCTGGCGAACCGGGGGCTCGGGGTGGGCATCAGCAGCGGTGCGAACTTCCTGGCGGCTCTCCAGGCCCAGGAGCGGTTGGGCCGGGACGCCGTCGTGGTCACGGTCTTCAGCGACAGCAACAAGAAGTATCTCTCCACGGATCTCATGAAGGTGGAGCCGGTAAAGCCAGGCTTTCTGAGCCAGGAAGTCGAACTGATTGGCATTGGAGAAGCCATCCGGGTCTGTGAGGTCTGCGTCCAGACCGGAAGCTGCGTTCCGGGTTGCGGCTGCTGACCGTTAGCCTGCCGACTCGGTCCGGATGGAGGTCTCAAGGCGCTGAAACAGGGCCAGCAGGGCACAGCTCAGCCACAGGTTGAGCGCGCCTCCCAACAGGTTGAAGACCCAGAAGGCAGGATGCTTCAAGCGCAGCAGGGCCCCTGGACCCAGATCGGGATCGGCGGCGGGAAGGAGGCGGTCCAGGGCCCAACTCGCCGCCACTTGGTAGACCAGGGCCACCAGCATCATGCCCAGCACCGCCTGGATGATGCGTGGCCAATGCCGGGCCATGGCGGCCTGGCTCCACTTCAGGGCCACCAGCAGGCCCTCACCGCGCAGCAGCATGCGGAGAGGCGCCCATCCGAACAGCGTCAGAATCAGAATTCCAGGTACCAGAAACATCAGCAGGCCCAAGCCGATGGCCACACTGAGGGCCAGTCGGGCCAGAAAAGTCTGCAACCAGCGCCCATCGAATGCTTCCTGCCAGCCCGCCTCGGGGTTGGCGAGATCGTTGCGAGTTTCCGCATCCAGTTGGGCCTGCAGGCGTGGGATGAAGTACATCTCCAGGGGCAGCAGCCCTGCAAACCCGAAGGTGGCCTGAAGGACGAGGCTGGGACCCACACCCGCGGCCAGCTCCAGGGCCGGTCCCAGCTGGGCCAGAAGCATGGCCATGACGGCCAGCCCGAGGACCAGCCACGGATGCCGTCGAAACAGCGCGAATCCTTCAGGCAGGGCACCGAGATGGGAGGGCAGGGGCGTACGCATCTCTCCAGCCTAACTGGTGCCGTGGGCTATCATCATCGGCATCATGTTGTACGAAGCTCCTTGCCTCCTGGTGGCCAGCCCCGCGCTCCTGGACCCGAATTTCCTGCACAGCGTGGTGCTGATCGTCGAGCACGACGAGGAAGGGGCCCTGGGCCTGATCCTAAACCGTCCGCTGCCCCTGGCCCTGGCACAGGTCAGCCTCGAGGGCGACATGGCCTATCTTGGGTCCGAGGAGGCCACCGCCTGGCGAGGTGGTCCCGTGGATTCCCAGCGGGGCATCCTCCTGGTGCAGGGTGGCCTGCCCGAGGAGGAGGATACGGTGGTCGACCTGACACACTTCGTAAGCCATCGCAAGGACCTGTTGGAGGCCCTGCTGGGAGACTCGACCACCCGTTATCGTTTGTTTCTTGGCTACGCCGGCTGGAGTCCTGGTCAGCTCGATCAGGAGCTGGAAGTGGGCGCCTGGACGCGCCGGTCGGTGGTCTCAGAGTGGCTGCTGCATCCTGATCCCACGGGCCTGTGGCAGGTGGCGCTGGGCAGTGAAACCAGTGAGTGACCGGCAGGATGGTTATGGACCTATCAGAAATGGTAATGGTGGGGTCATAACCGGGCGAAGGAATTAGCCCTTCCGGATAGGATTTTTTTATAGCCCGATCGCAGGTTGGATCCGTGGGCACCTTTCCGGGGGACCCGATGACTTGGAAGCGAACCCTTTGTCTCTCCATCCTGCTTGGCGCTGGACTGCCCTTGTCGGCCCAGGGGGCTGGTCCCGTGAACGATTCCGGGGCCACGGCCTGGATGCTGACGTCCACAACGTTGGTGCTCCTGATGGTGCCGGGGCTTGCCATGTTTTATGGCGGCTTGGTCCGTACCAAAAATGTCCTCGGCACGATGATGCATTCCTTCGCGGCGATGGCTGTGGTGGGTGTCCTGTGGACTGTGGTGGGCTATGCCCTCAGCTTCGGGCCCAATGCCCTGGGTGGCCTCATCGGTTGGAGCCGCGGGCTGGTGTTGCTGCGCAGCATTGACCACAGCATCCTGCCGGCCGGCGTGCCGGAATATGCCTTCGCCATGTTCCAGGGCAAGTTCGCCATCATCACGCCGGCCCTCATCGCCGGAGCCGTGGCGGAACGGATCTCCTTTCGCGGCTGGGTGGCCTTCATCACGCTCTGGGTGCTGTTCGTCTACTGCCCGCTCTGCCACTGGGTCTGGGCGCCGGATGGCTACTTCTTCAACCTCGGCGCGAAGGGGGCCATCGACTTTGCAGGCGGCACCGTCGTGCACATTTCCTCCGGTGCTGCCGGTCTTGCCCTCGCGCTGTTCCTCGGGGCGCGCCACGGCTACCCGAAGACGGCCATGGCCCCCAACAACCTCACTTTCACCCTCATCGGTGCCGGCCTGTTGTGGGTGGGCTGGTTCGGCTTCAACGCGGGCTCCTCCATCGCCTCCAATCTGGAAACGGCGCGGGCCCTCACCGTCACGCAGGTGGCCGCCGCCTCCGGTGCCCTCACCTGGGTGCTCATCGAAACCATCCGGGATGACAAGCCCACCAGCCTGGGCATGGCCTCGGGCATCCTCGCGGGCCTGGTGGTCATTACGCCCGCCGCCGGTGTGGTCCAGGTGGGTGGTGCCATCGTGTTGGGGGTGATGGCCGCCTGCGCCTGCTTTGGCATGATCCTGTTGAAGAACCGCCTGGGTTACGATGACTCGCTGGATGCCTTCGGGATCCACGGCACCGGGGGCATCGTGGGCGCCCTGGGCCTCACTTTCTTCATCCGGGACTCCTGGTGGGCCGAAGCCGCGGCCAAGTCCCCGGGCTGGGGTGTGCTCGCCCAACTGAAGGTCCAGGCCTTCGCGGTAGGGACTACGATCGTGTTTTCCGTCGTGATGACGCTCATCATTGCCTTCCTGGTGGAAAAGATCGTGGGCTTCCGCGTCACCGAGGCGGTGGAGAAGACCGGCCTCGACCACGAAATCCACGGCGAACGCGCCTACGGCCTGAACAACCTGAATTGATCGGAGCGCCGCATGAAGCTTATCACCGCCATCATCCCTGAAGAAAAGCTCGATGAGGTCCGTGAGGCCCTGATCGAGGCGGAGATCGAACGCATCACCGTCCTGCGCGTCAGCGGCCATGGCCGCCAGCAGGAGATCGTGGTGCAGCGCGGCAAGAAGGTTGTGCCCAACTTGATCCCCAAAGTGCAGATCACCATCGCCTGCAACGATGCCTTCGAGGACATCACCGTGGACACCATCATCCGCACCGCCCGGCACGGCGGGGGCGAGGTGGGTGACGGGAAGATCTTCGTCCAAGACCTGAAGGAGTGCATCCGCATTCGCACCGGCGAGCGGGGCGGCCAGGCCATCTGAGGCCGGTCGGCCCTTTACCAGGGCCGCCAGGGGTCGGGGCTATTGTTTTCCAAAAATGGGTCTATGAATTCCCCGTCCATTCCGCCAACAATCAGCGGGAGGGAGAAACCCATGTCCGGCATTTACAAGAAGGTTGAGATTGTTGGCACCTCTCCAGTCAGCTTCGCCGAGGCGGTGAAGCAGGCCGTGGAGGAGGCAGGGAAGTCCATCCGCCACATGGCCTGGTTCGAGGTGGTGGAGCAGCGCGGCCGCATCCAGGACGGAAAGGTCGCCGAGTTCCAGGTCACGATCCGGATCGGGTTCAAGCTCGAGCGCTGATCCGCGTCCAGGTTTGGGCCGGACCTCCGCTGGTGGGTTTGGGGTAGCCTCGAGCCATGCGGTCCATCGTGTGGTTCCGGGGCAAGGACCTGCGGGTGGCCGACCACGGGCCACTGGCGGAGGCGGCGGCTTCCGGCGAGGTGATCCCGCTTTTCGTGCTGGATCCCTTCTTCTTCGCGCCGGAGCGGGCCCGGGAGTTGCCCCACCGCATGCAGTTCCTGCTGGAATCGCTGACGGCGCTGGAGGCCAACCTCGCGCACCTGGGCTCGCGCCTGCTGGTGGTGTCAGGGCGCAGCGTGGAGGTGGTGCCCCGTCTGGCGATGCTTTGGAAGGTGGATCGCTTGCTGGCCCACCGCTGGGTGGAACCTTTCGGCCGGGAGCGGGACCGTCGTGTGGGCGAGGCCCTGGATCGAGAGGGCATCACCTTCCGGCTGTTCGAGGGCGAGACGCTGCTGCCGCCGGGATCGGTGCGGAATGGGCAGGGCGGGATGTTCCGGGTGTTCACGCCCTTCGGAAGGGCCGCCGGTGTCAGGCTGGACCTGGCACCTGCGTTGCCTGCGCCGCGTGCGCTGCCGGCCCTGCCGGAGGGGCTCGCTGTCGAGACGGCGCCAATCCCAACAATGGCGGACCTGGGGTTGGCCACCAATCCGCAGCTCCAGGTTGGCGGCGAGAAGGCTGCGCGGTCCCGATTGAAAGCCTTTGTCAGTGGGCCCATGGCGGACTATGGCACAGACCGTGACCGCATGGACCGGTCCGGGACTTCCAGGCTCAGCGCCGATTTGAAGTTCGGCACCCTGTCGGTGCGTACGATCTGGCAGGCAGCGGCGGCCGCAGGCATGGGTGAATCTGGGTGGCGCTACCTCAACGAACTGCTTTGGAGGGAGTTCTGCCACCACCTGCTCTGGGAATGGCCGGAGCTGTTGGAGCAGCCCTTTCGTCTGGGGTTCGCAGACTTCCCCTGGCGGAAAGATGAAGCCGATTGGCAAGCCTGGATCGAAGGCCGCACAGGTTATCCCGTGGTGGATGCCGCGGCCCGACAGCTGCTGGCCGAGGGCTTCATCCACAACCGCGCCCGCATGGTGGCGGCCAGCTTTCTCACCAAGCACCTGCTGCTGGACTACCGACAAGGCGAGGCCCACTACCTGCACTGGCTCACGGATGGGGACTGGGCCCAGAACAACTCGGGTTGGCAATGGAGCGCGGGCTGCGGCTGCGATGCCCAGCCCTGGTTTCGCATCTTCAACCCCACCTCCCAGGGAAAAAAATTCGATCCGGAGGGTGCCTACGTGAAACGTTGGGTTCCCGAATTGGCAGACTGCCCCGCGGCTTTCATCCACGAACCCTGGAACATGCCCAAGGCCGAGCGGAACCGTATCGACTATCCCGAGCCCATCGTGGAGCATGCCCTGGCGCGACAGCGCTTCCTGGCCGTGGCGAAAGGGCATCTGGGACGGGAGACAGCCTGATAGAGTGGAAGGGAAGCCCGTCTCTTATTTCCTCTGCTTTTAATGACTTATGGGTAACCCATGCACACCATCCGATTCGATGGCAAGAC
>JANYAZ010000192.1 GCA_025361045.1 Geothrix sp.
GCGCACTGGTGCGCCTAGCTGGACTCGAACCAGCGACCTACGGCTTAGAAGGCCGTTGCTCTATCCACCTGAGCTATAGGCGCGCAGGGGATAGTCTAGCGGGTTCGCTCAGAAGTGAACCTGCACCTGCAGCATGGGGGCGGTGACGCGGCGGTTGGTGGCAGGAGCGGGGGCCTCGCTGTTCTGGCCGCCGAATTTGTTGTTCCAGTATTCGTAGCCCAGGCCGGCGTAGACCTTCTTCTTGGTGCCGAAGACGGGGCTGATGTCGACGAGCAGGGACAGGTTGGCCAGGGTCTCGGGCTTGGTCTCCACGCCGAAGCCATCCTTGCCCTTGGCACCGACATAGTTGGCATAGCCCTTGAACTCAGCACCCACGGGGCCCACCTGGAAGGGAAGGCCCCAGGCCGCGGAGATCAGGTACGTGGTCTTGAAGTCCACTGACTTGCCCACGATGCCGTTGTAGTTCTGCTCATGGCAGCCCCAGAGCCCCAGGTCGAAGAAGCCGCTGCCCGCCTTGAAGTTCAGCGTGGGCCCGAAGACCAGGAACCGTTTCTTGGAGGCGAAAGCATTGTCCTTGGAATTGAAGTCGAAGCCGGCGGTGAACGAGAGGTCGCGGACGGGGCCGAAGCCCAGGTCCTTGCCGCTGAGCTTGCCGAGGCTCAGGGCCCCGCGGTAGACCACATAGCCTTCGTTGGCGCCGCTCTGGCCGTTGGCGGCGGGGTCGCCCTTGTCGGACATCAGCATGTCCACGTTGAAGAAGTTGCTGCCATAGGCCCAGCCGCTCACGTGACTGAGTTGGAGGATGTTCTTAGCGACCGTTCCATCAATGCCGGGTTCACGGAACTCTGAACTGGTGCGGTAGCCGAGGAAGGTGTCGCTCCAGTCGGCGGCGGCCAGGGGCAGGGCCGCGGCGGCGAGGAGGGCGAGGGCGAGCTTGGTCATGGGGTCTCCAGACAGGTGGGGGCCGGTGGGGCTAGGCGGACAGGAACAGGAGCTTGAGCAAGAAGATGACGGAGAGCACCAGGATGATCGGGTTCACTTCCTTGAAGCGACCCGTGGCGGTCTTCAGCACGGTGTAGGCGATCATGCCCAGCGCGATGCCGTTGACGATGGAAAAGGTGAAGGGCATGACGATGACGGCCAGGTACGCCGGAATGGCGTCCGTGACGTCGTCGAAGGCGATTTCCCGGATCTCGGACAGCATGAAGAAGCCGATCATCATCAGCGCGGGCGAGGTGGCCTGCAGCGGCACCATGAGGAAGAGCGGCGAGAGGAAGAGGGCGATGGCCAGCCAGCCCGCCACCACCAGGGCCGTGAGGCCGGTACGGCCACCCTCGGCCACGCCCGAGGCGCTCTCGATGTAGGCGGTGATGGCCGTGGTGCCGAACATGGAGGCGAAGGTGGTGCCCACGGCATCGGCCATGAAGGCCTTGGAGGCGCCGGGGAAGCGGCCCTCCTTGTCCAGCAGCTTGCCTTGGGCGCCGATGCCCATCAGGGTACCGATGGTGTCGAACATGTCCACGAAGAGCAGGGTGAACAGGATGATGAAGATGTTGATCATGCCGCCCAGGGACTTGGTCCAAGTCCAGTCGTACTGGAACATCCTGGGCCAGGCGGGGATCTGGAAGAGGGCGCCCTTGGGCAGGTGCGTGAAGCCGCCACCGAAGGACACGGGCAGCAGGCCCACCAGGGTGATGACGAGGATCCCGATGAGGATGGCGCCCTTCACGCGCCTGGCCACCAGCACGGCGATGAGGAAGAGGCCCACCACGGACCAGAAGGCCGGGGTCAGGTGGCCATGGTCCCAGAACTTCGCGATGAAGAGGTTGTTCACGTCATGCAGGCCGAAGAGGGCCGAGGGGTCGTTCTTCAGGATGGGGAAGACCGTGTCGGGCTCGAACTTCAGGCCCACCTGGGTGACACCAGAATCCACGAAGCCGATGATGGCGATGAAGAGGCCAATGCCCACGGAGATGCCCTTCTTCAGGGAGAAGGGGATGGCGTCCATGAACTGCTCGCGCACTTTCATGGCGCTGAGGAAGATGAAGACAATGCCCTCCAGGAGGAGGGCCGTGAGGGCCACCTGGATGGTGTAGCCCATGCCGCCCTGGTTGGCGGGGGCGCAGACCGTGAAGGCGAAGAAGGCCGACAGCCCGATGCCCGAGGCGAAGGCGATGGGCAGGTTCGCGTAGAAGGCGCCGATGAGCGTCGAGATGATGGCGCAGACCACGAAGGCCGTGAAGCCCTGGGCTGGCGCGATGCCCGCCACCTTGAGGAAGGCGTTGGGGATGAGCGAGATCACGTAGGCCATGGAGATGAAGGTGGTGGTGCCCGCGAGTACCTCGGTGGCCACCGTGGTGCCCTTGGCCTTCAGACCAAAAAACCGTTCCATGCTGTCCTCCGGAAAGTGGGAATGGGGATTAGTGCGGCGCTTCGGAATCGTTGCTGAGGCCCAGGCGGTCGAAGCCCCAGAACAGCAGGCTCAGGCCGATGGCCACCACGGTGCCCAGGGCCATGCCCTTCAGCTCCACGGTGCCGAGCTTCACGGCGGCGCCGCTGATGCCGCTGATGAGCACCACCGAGGTGAGGATGAGGTTGCGGGACTGGGTGTAGTCCACCTTCTTCTCGATGAGCATGCGGATGCCCGCCGCGGCGATGACACCGAAGAGCAGGATGCAGACGCCGCCCATGACGGGCACGGGGATGCTGCGGATGATGGCCGCCAGCTTGCCGGAGAACGACACCAGGATGGCGATGCAGGCCGTGCCGCCGATGACCCACACGCTGTAGACCTTGGTGATGGCCATGACGCCGATGTTCTCGCCGTACGTGGTATTGGGCGTGGCGCCCACCAGGCCCGACAGCACGTTGGAGAGGCCGTCCCCCAGCAGGGAGCGGTGCAGGCCGGGCTCCTTCATCAGGTCCTTGCCCACGATGTTGCCGGTCACCACCAGGTGGCCCACATGCTCGGCCAGCACCACCAGGGAGGCGGGCAGGATGATGAGGATGGCCTGGACGTTGAAGGTGGGCGCGTAAAGGGTGGGCACCTGGAACCAGGGCGCCAGGCGCACCGCCTGGAAGTCCACCACGCCGAGGCCCAGGGAGAGCAGGTAGCCGGCGATGACGCCCAGCAGCACCGGGATGACGGCCAGGAAGCCCCGCAGCAGGACCGAGGCCAGGATGGTCACGGCCAGGGTGGAGAGGGACACCACCAGGGCCGTGGCCAGAGGCATGCCCAGCATCG
>JANYAZ010000206.1 GCA_025361045.1 Geothrix sp.
TCCTGGCCAATGCCAACGAGTTGGAACCCATCCACCCGGCCTTCAAGGACCGCATGGAGATCATCTACCTCAGCAGCTATACGCTGGAGGAAAAACTGGGCATCGCCGAGCAGCACCTGATCCCCAAACAGCTGGAGAAGCACGGGGTGACCCGCAAGCAGCTGTCGATCCCGAGGAAGGCGCTGAAGACCATCATCACAGGCTATACCCGGGAAGCCGGCCTGCGTCAGCTGGAGCGCGAGATCGGTGCCGTGTGCCGCAAGGTGGCCCGCCGGGTGGCGGAAAGCAGCCTCAAAAAGAAGCTCACCCTGGACGACAAGAGCATCCACGAACTGCTCGGTCCTGTGAAGCTCCTGCAGGACGAGCGGCTGAAAGCCCCCCGTGTGGGCGTGGTGACGGGCCTGGCCTGGACCGCCGTGGGCGGCGACGTGCTCTTCGTCGAGGCCCTGAAGATGCCCGGCAAGGGCCTGCTCACCTTGACTGGTCAACTGGGCGACGTCATGAAGGAGAGCGCCCAGGCGGCCCTGAGCTACATCCGCAGCCGGGGCGAGGCCTTCCAGATCGATCCAGAGGTGTTCCAGAAGCAGGACATCCACGTGCACTTCCCCGAGGGCGCCATCCCCAAGGACGGCCCCAGCGCGGGCTTGGCCATCGCCACGGTGCTGCTTTCGGTACTAAAGGGCGTGCCTGTGCGGAACACCCTGGCCATGACCGGCGAGATCGATCTGCGCGGTGAGGCCCTGGCCATCGGCGGCCTCAAGGAGAAGTCCCTGGCGGCCCTGCGGGTGGGCATCAAGGACATCCTCATCCCCCACGCCAACCAGAAGGACCTGGAGGAGATCGACCCCGAGTTGCGCAAGCAGCTGCGCTTCCACCCCGTGAAGCACGTGGAGGAGGTCTTCGAGTTCGCCCTGGTGGGCTGGAAGCGGCCCGATCAGGCGAGGCCCACCGCCAGGCCGAAGTCCAGACCGAAAGCCAAGCCCAGCTCCAGGCGCTGAGTTACCGTCTCGCCGTCATCTGGAATCTCGATTAAAGACAAGTCCCGCCCTTGTCTGACCGCTCCCCGAGAGGTACATTCTCTACCGGAGGGTCGCCATGTGGACCGAGCTCTTCTCCCTGGTCATCCAGCTCCCACCCCTGGCCTTCGGACCGGTGAGACCTCCGGCCTTCGCGGCACCCTGGGCGCTGGTGTGTGAGGTCGGCGAGCTCGGCCGGATTCAGGAACCCGCCCGGACGCCGGTCCCGGCCTTTCTGAACACCTCGCTTGACCCCCACACCCTCAGACCCACGGCGGAACGCCACCTGTTGAACCCAGCCGCTGAATTCCTGATGATCATGGGTGCGCTGGCCAGCACCCGGGGGGGCTGGGATGACCGAGCTTGGTCCACCAAGCGCTGGGATGCCACGGGAGCGGTCACGCCGGCCCTGATCCCTCCCCAAGCCCCCCCGTTCATGGGCGTGCAACGTCGGTAGTTCCACGTGGAACACTACTTAGCTTTTAATGAACCCAGGTACTTCCCCAATAGCTCGGCTTCCTGTTCGGTGCCGGCGAAGGGGGGCATGCGATCCAGATAGGGGTTCAGGGCCGGGTCCAGCTCGCGAAGGGCCTGGATGAATGCCACGTTGTCCCCCTCGGAGTTGCTGGCCGTAAGGGCCTTCAGGCTGCGGTAGCCATCGCGGGTGTGGCAGGCCAGGCACTGGCTGCGCAGGAGTGCTTCGCCTTTGGCCAGGTCCGTATCCCCCTTCGAGGCCGCAAAGGTCCGGGCCCAGGCATTCTGGGGCAGGAAGCCATCCTTCAGGTAGCCCGCCACTTGCTCCACCCGTATGCCGTTGGAGTACATCACGTCGCGGATGACGAAGGGCTTGCGGGCCACTTCGCGGATCCACTCGAAGCCGCCGAAACCCCAGCAGGCCAGCAACAGGCCCAGCAGGGCGACCGGGCGGCGAAAAGTTTGGGGCGCAAAGAAGGCCCAGAGCACCAGCAGGCCTGGCACCAGAAACGCGCCCAGCCCCCAGAGCGCCCAACGGAAACCTTGGGCCAGGCTGGTGGCACCCTTGAGGTTGCCCAGCACCAGCTCCCTTGCCGCAGGGGGAAAACTCTGGAAGTAGTACCAACCTGAGGCGGCGGCGAGCAGGACGCCGGCCAGCGTGAACAGGGCCGTGGGCTTTAGGATCCGTGACTTCAGCGTGGGGTTTGAGGAACCGCCCGCCGCCAGACCCCAGAGTCCACCCAGGGCCAGGGCCACGAAGGTGCGCAGCAGCAGGCTGGGCAGATAGGTGGCATTGAAGAAGCCGTCCCACATGGCGTGGCTGGCGGTCCAGCCCTTTCCGGGGCTCAGCATGAAGGTGATGATGCCGTTGATGACGACGAGGCTCAACCACGCGCAGAAGGCATAGAGCCAGTAAAGGACCAGGCGCTGGCGGGGTTTCAAGCGGTCGTAGGCGCGAACCAGCACAATGAGGGTGGCCATCTCGCCGGCGAAAATCAGCCACTCGATGGCCCAGCCCATGACGAAGGCCCGGATGAGGTGCTGGGTGGCCGTGGGGTTCACGAGCCCGATGGCGACCCAGATGCCCACGCCGGTGGCTGCGCCAAAGATGCTGGACAGCCAGAGCAGGGCCTTGGCCCGGCTCCGCAGCCAAGCCTGCAGGTCCCCGTCTGCGGCCCGCTGGGCGCGGCCTTCCATGATCGCCAGCCAGATGCCGGCACCCACCACCAAGTGGGCGATGGAGACGTGAATGATGCTGATGATGCCGATGATCCAACCACTGCCAAGCAGGGGGAGGTCCCACACGGGGTGGTTCATGGTCTTCTCCTACTCGGCGGCGGGCGCAGACGGGGCGGGCTGGGTGGCCCAGCGCAGGATGACGATCAGAAGAACCACCAGCCCCACCAGGGTGAGCCCAAAGACCCCCAGGGACAGCCAGTCGGTCTTGTGGGGCAGGGCCTCGGGATGGAAGCCGAAGGCCGCAAGGCTGGCGTCCCGGGCCTGATCCCGGAGGAGAATCATGCCGAGGACCGCGGCCAGGCCCAGGCCGAAGGGCGCCCACACCGCTTTCGCTGGCGCGCCCGCCTGGCTGGCGGGAATGGCCATGAACAGGGCCAAGCCACCGCAGGTGATGGAGATCCACATCATCAGACTGGGCGCGGTGGTGGTGTTCATCAGCAACCCAAAGACCGGGTCGGGCTGCCGTACCAACAGCCAGGTGCCCCAGGCCGCCTGACTCGCGGTGGCCACGATGAACCAGAGCAATCCGACGCGGCGGGCGTAGGCATGCCGCCGCCAGGCCCCCCAACCGGCCAGGAGAAGACCGGCCACCGCGGCGATGCCCGCCACCATGTGCAGATACCGCGGCCACAGGGTCGGGTCCGCGGTGTTCATGCGGAGGCCATGGGGCGACGCTGCAGCATGGGCGGCCCATAGATCGGGGCGCAGCGACAGTGTGGTGACGTTCACCAGCATGAGCCCCACCGACAGCAACAGCAGGGAGCCCAGGATGCCGCTGGTGGCGTGGATCGCGGGGGCGGCGGCGGAGCCCACGAACCGATAGAGCAGCCCATAGCCCGCCATCAGGAGGAAGATGAGCGCCAGCCACGGTACGGCCGTCAGCACCGAGGCGGTGTAGAAGAAGGGGCCATAGGTCAATTGGACGAACAGCAGCGGCGCGATGCCCAGGGTGATGGCAAAAGTCACGGCCGCCGGCAACAGGGGCGCGAGACGACGGACCAGGTCGCGGTCCTCCGGTTTGCCCCGCCACGCGTGCACAGCCATGATCAGGCTGCCGCCCACACCCAGGTTGACGGCCATCAGGTGGAGGGTGAAGGTGACCAACAGCAACGCCTTCAAGGCCACGGGCGGCAGCGGCAACAGCAGAGGATCTGGGGACGGAATGGGCGGGAGCAGCATGGAAACTCCGAATGGTTCTTGGATGCCAATACCGGAAGGGTCGAGCCCAGGCTATCGCCATCTCGGGGATTCGGATCTCGGGGAAGCCTGATTGCTTCGGTAGACTGGACCTTCGCGAGGTGTCCGTGGGTCTGCTCGGCGGCCTGTTCAACCAGTTCAAGAAAGGCCTGAAGCGCACCCAGGAGCTGGTGCTGGCGCCCATGGAACGCCTGTTGGGCCTGCGTCGCCTGGACGAGGCCCAACTGGAAGCCCTGGAAGATCTGCTGCTGCAGGCTGACCTGGGCGTGAAGGCTGTGGATCAGCTGCTGGCCCGGCTTCGCAACGATATGAAGGGCGGCGCCGACATCGATCCCAAGGCTGCCTTGAAAGACGAGCTGCTGCGGCTCCTGCGCCAGCGGCCTCCGCGCCCCTTCGCGGCCACTGGAACCCAGGTCGTGCTGCTGGTGGGCGTGAATGGTGTGGGCAAGACCACCACCCTGGGCAAGCTGGCGGCCCATCTGAAGGCCCAGGGCGAAGCCGTGCTGGTGGTGGCGGGCGACACCTTCCGGGCTGCGGCCATCGATCAGCTGGAACGCTGGGGCGAGCGTGCGGGCGTGCCCGTCATCCGCAATCACATGGGCGGCGATCCGGCGGCCATCGCCTTTGACGGCGCCACCAGCGCCCTGGCCAAGGGCACCCCCTGGGTGTTGATCGACACCGCCGGCCGCCTGCACACCAAGGACCACCTCATGAAGGAGCTGGACAAGATCCGCCGCAGCCTTCAGAAGGTGATCCCCGAGGCGCCCCATCGTGTGCTGTTGATCCTCGACGCCACCACGGGCCAGAACGGGCTGGTGCAGGCCGAGGCGTTCGTGCGCGCCGCCGGCGTCACGGACTTGGTCCTCACCAAGCTGGACGGGAGCGCCAAGGGGGGCGTGGTCGTGCCCATCCTGGACCGCCTGAAGCTCCCCATTGCCTTCGTGGGTGTCGGCGAAGGCCTGGACGACCTCATCCCTTTCGATGCCGAGGCCTTCGTGGACGGCCTCCTCGATGTCTGATCTGGCCCTGACCCCCGAGGTCGCCTGGGCCCTGGCCACGGGCGGCCCCTGGCCGGATCCAAACAGCCTCTCGGGAGACGCTCACTTCATGGCGTTGGCGCTGGCGGAGGGGCTCAAGGGTGTGGGCCTGTCGAGCCCCAACCCGCCGGTGGGCTGCGTCCTGGTGAAAGGGGATCGCGTGATCGGGCGGGGGGTTCACACCCGGGCCGGGGACCCCCATGGCGAAATCATGGCCCTGCGGGATGCCGAAGCCCGAGCAGAGGACCCAAAGGGCGCCACGGCCTACGTCACCCTCGAACCCTGCTGCCACCAGGGGCGGACCGGCCCCTGCACCCTGGCGCTCATCCAGGCGGGCGTGACCCGGGTGGTAGTGGGGGTCCAGGATCCCAATCCGCGGGTCGACGGCGGAGGCCTAGCCATCCTGCGGGCCCAGGGCATCGCAGTGGAGGAGGGTCTGCTCGGCGAGGCTTGCACCCGTCTCCATGCCCCCTTTTTCAAGCTCATCCACACCGGCCTGCCCTGGGTGACCCTCAAGCTGGCTCTGGGCTCCGATGGCTCCCTCGGACCTTCAGGACAGACCACCCAGGTGACCCCGCCCGATGTTCAGAAGATGGCCCACGCCCTGCGCCGGGCCTCGGAAGCCATCGTGGTGGGTCGCCATACCATCGTGGTGGATGATCCCCATTTGACGGATCGCTGGCCGGCGGCCACGGCCCCCCACCGCAGCTTTGCCCGGGTGGTCATGGATGAGGATGGGCAGATTCCCCCCTCCGCCCGCGTGTGGGCGCCCGTGGCGGGACAACCGGTTTTCCGGGCTGTGACTGGGGACCCGGTGTCGCTGCGCGGGGTCGAGGATCTGCATTTGCCGCCCGATGGCAGGGGATGCAGTTTGCGCCACCTGTTGCACGAACTCGCCGCCCGGGGGGTCGGTCGGGTGCTGGTGGAGGGGGGAGGCACCCTGGCCCAGGCCTTCCTCGCTCTGGGGCTGGTGGATGAATTTCACCGCTTCCAAAGCAGCGTGCCGGCCGGCGGATCCCCAGTACAACTGACTTTCCCGAAGGCCTGGCAGCTCCAGGCCACCGGCACCTGGCCCACGGGGCGCTGGGAGGTCTGGCGCTAGGCTGGGCCAGCTCCACCCTTGGCACGACCTTTGAAAATCCAGACAGTCGCCCATGTTCCAGTTCCCCAGGGAGTCCTCCATGCACCTCCGGTCCACAGGCCTCACCCTTCTGGTTGGAGCCCTTCTGCTTCTTGGGGGCTGCGGCGGCGGCGCCAGTGATGGCCCCAGCACGGTGGCCGTGACCGTCCAGGGACAGTATGAAAAGCGGGTGCTTTCCGCTTCGGGCTTCAGTCCGGTGCTCAGCACCCTGCCCACCCGCTACGCCTTCGCCCAGGTGGTGAGCAGCTCCTCGCTCCAGGTGGTGGCCGCCGGCACCCTGGGCGCCGATGGCTCCCGGACCTTCACGGTTCCCAAGGGCATCACCTTTTTCGTCGCCCTCTATGCCACCACCGAGGTCCCCACCACCGGCTCTGGCAGCGGGTTCTTCTTCTATGGCGGGGTGAAGAAGGCCGCACCGGCCGCGACCTATGCCAGTGCGGATGCCTTCAACCAGGTCACCACCTGGTACACCACCAGCGCCGACAGTGCGGCGAATTCGAGTGGCACGCTCACCCTGCGGGCCCTGGATGGCACCGGGGAGGCCGGCGCCTTTGCCATCGCGGACCAGATGACGACCTTCGCCCTGGGCCTTCGCGCCCTGGAACCGACCCTTCAGCCGCCGGAGCTCTACTCCTTCTGGAACCCGGGGACGGCCTCCACCTATCCCGCTGCGGCTCTGACCACGGCGGGTGGCGCGGTCCTGAAGCAGAGCGCGGCCCTGGGCGGTCGCGCCATCTTCCAGCACGGCGTTCGCTACGCCGGGCCAACGGCGGCGGACCGGGGTGCCGATGCCTACAACGACAGCGTCCTGCTGGAATCCTTCGCCCGCCTGCTCTTCGCCGACGACGGCTTCGCCTATGCCAACGGCACCTATGGCACCATCATCCGACGCGACAACGACAACGGGTTCGTCGCCCCCACCAATAAATCCGAGCCCGCCATCGCCTTCGTGAGCGGGTTCAGCACCTTCCTGTCCTGTGCCTTCCGCGGCGACCCCTACACCTACGAAGTCCCCGCCAGCGGCGGCTTGCCCACCGTCTTCCGCCTCGACCAGCACACGGGCGCATTTCCCACGGGCGGTGGCGAGTTCTACGCGGGTTCCGTGGCGCGCACCCTCTGGGGCATCTGGAAGAACGGCGCCGTCTTCAACGGCAGCCAGGCGGGGCTCACGACCCTTTGGAGCGCCACCATTCCCACGGTCGCCTCCCAAGCTTATGAGTACGGCAACACCCCACTGGCCTGCTATCCCACCTACTTGACTGGCCTTAGCCGTCTGGCGGGAGCCATGGCGACCACCCCCATCCAGAACGAGTTGTTTCTGGAGAATGTTGGAAACGGGACCGATCCCACCACCAGCATCTACCTGAACAGCCCGACCCTCTGGCAGGTTTCCGCGATCCCCCTTGCGGCTTCTGGCAGCTTCCCCACTTTTGCCGCCGGCTATGCGTTCGATCAAAACCAGGCCCAGGCCTATCGCTTCACCCATGGCGGCGGCCCGCGTACGGTGACAGTCAGCACTTCCGGGGCGGGCCTGGTGCTCGAGCTGTATGACAGCATCGGCCTGGTGCAACTGGTCACGGCCTCCGGGTCCGGGAACGGCGTGATCAACCGGCCCAGCCTGCCCGCGGGCACCTATGTGGTCCGGGTGCGGGTAGACCCCTATGTGGTTTATCCAAATGGAAGTATTAATTATAGTTTATCCATGAATTAACAGGCCGGGGCGGTCCCATCAACCCCCACCCACCAGCCGTACCACCTCCATCCGATCGCCCTCCTTCAGGGGGGTGGTCGGATGATCGGCACGGCGGATGACCTCGCCATTCAGCTCGATGGCGCTGCCAAAGGCGGGGAGGCCCAGCCAGGCGGCCAGGTCCGCCACCGTCGTCAAGGCAGGCGTCTCCCGGAGCTCACCGTTGAGGCGCAGCTTCACCTCGCCTCCGCAGCCGCCTGGAAGCCCTTCTCCAGATCGGCGATGAGGTCTGGCTGGTCCTCGATGCCCACCGAGAAGCGCAACAGCCCGTCCGTGATGCCCAGCCTGGCCTTCACCTCGGGGGCGGTTTTCAGGTGACTCATGCTGGCGGGGTGCTGAATGAGGCTTTCGACCCCACCCAGGCTGACTCCACGGGTGATGACTTCCAGCGCTTCGCAGAACCGCTGCCCGGCGATCAGCCCGGCCTGCAACTCGAAGCCCACCATGGCGCCGTAGCCCTTCTCCATCTGGCGGAGCGCGATGTCGTGGCCGGGGTGGGTGGGCAGACCCGGATAGTCGACCCGGGCCACGTGGGGCTGCCAAAGCAGCCACTGGGCCAGGGCTTGGGCGTTGTCCGAAGCTCGGCGCACACGCAGGGCCAGCGTCTTGAGCCCCCGGTGCAGCAGCCAGGCCGCCATGGGATCCAGGGTGGGGCCCATGATCTTGGTGAGGTGCCAGCAGGCCACCACGTCGTCCTCGCGACCCGCGATGACCCCAGCCACCACGTCTGAGTGGCCCCCCAGGTACTTGGTGGCCGAAGCCACGCTCATCTCGATGCCGAAGGCCAGTGGCTTGGTGTGGATGGGGCTGGCGAAAGTGTTGTCCGCCACGGTGCGGATCCCGTACTGCTTGCCCAGGGCCGCCACCGCCGCCAGGTCCGTGAGGGCCAGCGTGGGATTGGAAGGGGTTTCCACCCAGATCATGCGGGTTTCGGGGCGGAGGGCCGCCTCCCATTCGCGCAGGTCCAGGGTGTTCTGCACCCAGGTAACCGTGAGCCCGCGCTCGCTCTCCCAGCGGCGGATGAGCTGTTCTGTGCCCAGGTAGATGGCCACGGGGGCCACCAGGTGATCGCCCTGTTTCAAGTGGGCCTCGAAAACCAAGGCGAAGGCGGCCATGCCCGAAGCTGTCACCAGCGCACGCTCGGCCCCTTCGAGTTCAGCCAGCACCGCCTCGACCTCACTGCTGTTGGGATTGCCCCAGCGCGTATAGAAAGCCGGCGGTTCGATGCTGGCCGCAAACGCAGCGCCTTCGCTGTTTTCCAGCAACTGGAACACGGAAGTCTGAAAGATGGGCGTCGTCACGGCCCGGGTCGGATTGAAGTGCTTCCCGGCGTGGATGGCGGTGGTGGTGGGTCCCCAGGGTTTGGGCATGGGCGTCAGGCTCCTGCCCCCAGAATAGGCTCAGCGCTTCCAGAACACGATGGCCAGGGCGACCACAGCAAATGCGATCACGGTGATGAGTCGCCACACGGTGGGACGGTCGTCCGGCATGTCATAGGGACCACGGTCTTCCAGGGCAGCCCGGGTCAACTCGTCCTCGGGGGCGGGGACCAGCCCCCGACAAGCCGTGCACCGGAAAGGTTCACCCGGCGTCATCACCGCATCCACCACCGAACAACCGCAGCCCTGGCACACGTGGCTCACACCAGGAAGACAGGCCTCAAGGGCGGCAGGAATCTCGTTCGTCATGCGGCACCTCCTGTGCCGCACCTTACGGGCTTCGGCCTGACTCGCGCCCTTGGCGCTCGCTCCTGCTTGGTTCTCATGGGCCCAGAATGGGGCCTGTTTCACACCTTGGCCAGCGCTTCAGACAGGACCTCGTTCACGAGCTTCGCATCCAGTCGCCCCTGACCCGCCTTGAGGACCTGGCCCACCAAGAACCCCTTGAGGCTTTCCTTGCCACTCCGGATCTGTGCCACGGGGGCCGGGTTTGCGGCCAGGACCTGGTCCACGAGGGCTTCAACGGCGGCCCGGTCGTTGACCTGTGCCAGCCCCCTCCGCGCCACAATCGCTTCGGCTGTCCCCTCACCCGCAAGCAGGGCCGGAAACACCTGGTCCTTGGCGGTGCCGAACCCCAGGGTCCGAGCCTCCACCAACCGGACCAACCCCGCCAGGGCCTCTGGGGACAGGGGAAAGGCTTCAATGCCCATTCCCCGCTCATTGAGGGTGCGACTGACCTCGCCAAGCATCCAGGCCGCGGCGCCTCGGCCAGAGCCCCCCAAGTGGGCCAGGGCCTCGAAGTACGTCGCGAAGGCGGGGCTCTGGGCCAGGGCCTGGGCCTCGTCCTGGCCCAACCCGTAGGCCTCGCGCCAACGGAGGATCCGCTGATCGGGCAGTTCCGGGAGGGCCCGCCGTGCCGCTTCGATTTCCGCGGGGTCCACCCTCAGCGGGGGAAGATCTGGTTCCGGGAAGTAGCGGTAGTCCATGGCCGCCTCTTTGGTCCGCTGCCCCCGAGTCTCCCCTGAGGCGGCGTCCCAGCCGCGGGTCTCCATGAGCACCGTTCCACCCTGCTCGAGCAGGGCTGACTGTCGTTCAAGTTCGTGGTCCAGTGCCTGCCGCACGAAGCGGAAGGAGTTCAGGTTTTTCACCTCGACCCGCGTGCCGAAGTCAACCACACCGCTGCGTCGGACGCTGACGTTGGCATCACAGCGGAAGCTGCCTTCCTCCATGTTCCCATCACAGATGCCCAGGCCCACCACCAGCCGGTGGAGGATCTTGAGGTAGTCGGAAGCCTCCTGCGGGCTGCGGAGATCGGGTGAGCCCACAATCTCCAGAAGGGGTACCCCCGCCCGGTTCAGGTCCACATGGCTGGCCTTCCCATCCAGGTCGTGGTGGCTCTTGCCGGCATCTTCCTCCAGGTGGGCCCGCTCGATCCGGACCCGCACCGGACCCTCTGCGCCCCGCACCCGCGGATCGCCAGGGAGGTCCACGTGACCGCCCTCGACGAGGGCCACTGGACCCTGGGTGATCTGGTATCCCTTCGGAAGATCGGGGTAGAAATACTGTTTCCGGTAGAAGGTGCTCTCGGGCTGGATCTTGGCTCCCACAGCCAGGCCCAGGGCAAGCGCCATGCGTACCGCCTCGGCGTTGAGGGCCGGCAGGGCCCCAGGGAGGCCAAGACACACCGGGCAGGTCAGGCTGTTGGGAATGGCGCCGGTGAGGTTCTGGCAGGCGCAGAACATTTTGGTGCGCGTCCGCAGCTGGACATGGACCTCCAAACCGATCACCGCTTCATACCCGGGCTTCATCGTGACTCCTGTGCCCAGTCTACTTCGCCCCGCCCTACTTCCCGAGACAGAACCCATTGAAGAGCGCGTCCAGGGCGGTTTCCGCGCGGTCCTCCCCGGTGAGCCGGGCGAGCAACCCCCAGGCACCCTGGAGCAGAGAGGCTGGCAGTTCGGGAGGACAGCCCGGTTCCAGGCCCAGCAACAGGTCCAACTGTCGGGCCAGGTCGTTCAGGAGTGCCACTTGGCGTTCCGTGGCCAGCGCGCCGAAACACGCATCGGGAGCCAGACCGCCCAACAGGCGCTTTTTCAGTGCGACCTCGAGGGCGTCCAGGTCGCCCTGGTGCGCGGCGATGGCCACCTCGCCTGGGGCTTCGGTGAGGTCGGCGAAGGTCCGGACCTCCAGGACCTTGTCCCGAAAGGGGGAGAGCGCTTCGCGGATCAAGGGATCAATCGCTTCATCCTGGGCTGGCCTGAGGTGGAGTACCAGGTCCACGGCCCCCAGGATGGGCCCCACCCGGGCCACCCCCAGGCGTTCCACGGGATCCAGAGCATCCCGGAGACCGGCGGTATCGAAGATCCGGAGGGGGAGGCCGCGCCATTCACAGCGAACTTCCAGGACATCCCGGGTGGTGCCGGGAATCTCGGTGACGATGGCCCGGTCCTCTCCCGCAAGGGCATTAAAGAGGGTGCTCTTGCCGGCGTTGGGGCGGCCGACAAGGGCCAGGCGAATTCCGTCTCGCAGGTGCTGGGCGGCCCTGGCCCGGATTTGTTCCACGTGGAACCGGTCGCGCAGCGGCTTGAGCTCGGACGCCAAGTCCTTTTGATTCAATAAAATTCCTTCTTCTTCCCCATAGTCCACCACGGCTTCGGCGCGGGCCATCCAGGGGGTCAGGGTCCTGCGGGCCTCTGGAATCCAGTCAGGTTGCGCCCCGGCCCGGGCCTGGGCCAGGCGGATCTGGGTGTCGGTTTCGGCCGCCACCAGGTCCCGAAGGGCCTCGGCCTCCAGCAACCCCTGCTTGCCGTTCAACAGGGCGCGCCGGGTGAACTCACCCGGCTCGGCCAAGCGTACACCAAGGGTGCCCAGATGACTCAGCAGGCGGCGGACCAACTGGGGGTTGCCGTGGACCTGGAATTCCACGAGGTCCTCCCCCGTGTAGCTGGCGGGCCCAGGGAAGAATAGCACCAGCGCCCGCTCCCGGAAGCCATCCCAGCACAGGGTGCGCAGGGAGGCCATGCGTGGTTCTGGCAACACCAGCAGCGGGGTGAGCACGCCCGCCAGCCCCCACCCAGAGACGCGCACCAGGGCCACTGCCGAGGGCAGCAGGGGTGTCGCAGGTGCGCAGATGGGATCGGGGGCCGGGCTCACCGTGCCAGCCTACTTCCGGAACACCTTCACGGGCTTGAAGGTGCCGGTCCCCTCGCTTTCGGTGCCCAGCCCCGCCTCGCGGCTCACCACCAGATGCACCCAGCGGCGCTCGCGGGCACTGAGGGCGCCGAGGGTGTGGCTACCCAGCTCCCGGGCTTTGGCGGCGGCGAACTGCCCCATGGCCATTACCTCCTGCATGCGGAACAGGCGGGCTCCCTTCACGTCCAGATAGGCCAACTTCTGATCTTCCCGCTCACCCTGGGCTTCGTGGACCAGGAACTGCAGGGCGTCCAGGGTCACGCCGCGGTTGGCCCCCAGGATGGCGGCATCCGGGCCCGAGACGGCGAACCGATTGGGAAAAGCCTCCTCGTCGCCAGAGGGCGAAGGGCGCGCCTCCAGGGTCAGACCTAGGTGCACGCCCCAGCGGGCGATGAGCTCGGGGACAGACTCCAAAGTGACGCCGCTCTTGCGCATGGCGTACTCCTACACGGTGATGGGCTGGGGCTCGTAGGACCGCATAATCCACCAGGTCTGGAAGAGGCCGATCATGTTGAACACGAAGTAGTAGATCGTAAGCCCTGCGGGGCTTTGAGCGAAGAAGAAGGTCATCATCGCAGGCATCAGCACCAGCATCATCTTGCGTTGCGCGGGGTCGCCCACTGCCGGGGTCATGTACTGCTGGGCGAACATCGAGGCGCCCATCAGGACCGGGAAGATGTAATACGGGTCCTTGGTGGACAGGTCGGTGATCCAGCCGAAGAAGGGGGCGTGCCGCAGCTCGAAGACCGCGTTCAACATGGACCACAGGGCCAAGAAGATGGGCATCTGGAGCAGCATGGGCAGGCAACCGCCCATGGGGTTGTGGCCATTCTTCTTGTAGAGGGCCATGAGCTCTTTCTGCATCTCAGCCTTCTTGGTCATGTCGCCGCCAAACTTGTCGTACTTGGCCTGGAGGGCCTTCTGGTGGGGCTCGAAGTCCTTCATGCGCAGCATGGAGATGGTCTGCTTGGTGTTCAGGTGCCAGGTGGCCAGGCGAATGATCACCGTGAAGATCACAAGGGCCCAGCCCCAGTTTCCAACGAGGGCGTGGACCTTCTTCAGAATCCAGAACAGCAGGTGGGCCACCGCACCGAAGAAGCCGTAATCGATTACCTGGGTGAAGGGTTTTTCGAAAGCCAGCAGGTGCTCGGCCTGTTTGGGTCCCAAGTACAGGGTGCCCTCCAGGTGGCCATCCTTGGGCAGAAGTTCGTAGCCCGCGGCGTCCCGGCTGGCCGGACGTGGCAGCTTCCAGAGGGCGGCAAAATAGTGATTTTGTTGGGGTTTATCATCTTTCCCAACGCCCGCATCAAGGCCGAGGCGATCCGAGGAGGGGGGCAGCACCTTGCGCTTGGCCCCCAGGAAGCTGAAGAAGGGGTCGTGCAGCGTCTCGGCCCAGGTCACGGCCTCCACGCTCTTTTCGGTCAATGTGAACACCCGGCCCAGGTGCTTCACGGGTTCGTCGGTCGTTGGGTTCACGACCAGTTGCAAGAGGACATTTCCAGGTGAAGTCGCCTCCACCTTCACGCTGTGCCCCTCGGCCGGTACCAGGTAGTTGAGGCGTTCACCCACCGTGTTCTCAAAGATGACCCGGGTGCCCTCGGGGGCCCGTTCTTCCCGTACGGTCTCAAACCCGGCGCCCTTCAGGGCGCCAAGCCCCGCAAAAGCCTCCGGGAAGAAGCGTGTCCCGTCCTGCTTCCAAACCACCTGCTTGAGGGCCCCCGTGGCCACCTGCCACGTCAGCGTGAGTTCCTGCGAGGCGAGGGTGTGCGTGGCGGCAGGATCGGCCGTTTTCCCCTTGGCCGACTCCGGCGTCACAGGGAGCGCCACGGGCACGGCGGCTGCCGGGGCCGGCTGGTCGGCCGGTTTGGGGGCGTTCGGCACGACCAGTTGGCTGTCGACCTTCGGGGCGGGTTTGGCGTAGCGGGACGACAGCCAGAACTGGCCGCCGAGCAGGATCATGCTGCCCACGACGAAGAGGATGACATTGCGATTGTTCATGGGGTATCCAAGGCGGGAAGGCGGTGCAGGGCCAGTTGGAGTTGGCTTTCTATGTCCTGGAAACAGATCGTGTCAAGGGCCGGGGCCTGCCGGCCTGGGCGCACCCACACCACCCAGGGGGTGCCCAGGAGGGCTTCCGAGCCGGAGAGGAAGGCCATTCTGACGCGGCGCCGAAACCGGTTGCGTTGCACGGCGGAACCGGTCTTGCGCGGTGAGGTCACCAGCAGCAGCGGCCCTGGGGTTTCAGGCCGGGCCCAGACGCGCACGTCCAGGAACGACGTCGGCCCCAGCAGGGGCCGGGGCAACGGGGTGGGAACCGCGTGGTCTTTGTGCCGTACCGTGCGGAAGCGGCCTTTGTAGATCACGGACGAGGGCTAGAGCGCCAGGACGTGGCGGCCCTTGGCGCGCCGGCGCTTGAGCACCAGGCGGCCGTTCTTCGTCTTCATGCGGCTCAGGAAGCCGTGGGTCTTGGCTCGGCGACGGTTGTTGGGCTGAAAGGTGCGCTTCATGGTTCCACCTCGGGGGTCCCCTCCCGGGGAGGAGAGCGAACCTTCGAGGGTATCAGCGAGGCCCCGCGGCCTCAAGGGGATTTCCGCTCTCCCATCCCTGGTGTTGGGTGCTAGATTGGGTTCCCCCCCGCGAGCCTTGCGTGGCCGGAGCGTGCGCAGCACCCTCCGTCAACGGCGTATGCCCGCGCTCCGCCCCACCTTGCTGGTGAAACCATGCGCTCCGCCGATCCCACAGCCCTTTGGGACACCATCCGACTGGGCCTGTCCAAGCAGCTGCCCGAAGCCAGCTTCAAGGAGTGGATCGCCCCTTGCGAGCCCCTGAAAGTATTGGATGGCGCGCTGTGGATCCAGGTGCCCAGTGCCGCCGCGAAGCTCTGGATCGAACAGCAACTGCCAGAAGAGTTCAACGATGCCCTGGCGCAGGGCGGTCTGGCGGACCTGCGGCTTGAATTCCACATCAATGGAACGCCCACACTCGAACCGAAGGAGGCTCCCAAACGAACCTCCACCCATGTGTTGCCGGGCCCGGTGGAAACCTCGGTGTCCTTCCCCCACCTGTTCAACCGCTACACCCTCGATCGGTTCGTGGTTGGTCCGGGCAGCCAGCTGGCCTTCGCCGCAGCCAGGGCAGTGGTGGACAGCTTTGGCAAGGCCGCAACCCCGCTCAGCATGAATCCGCTGTTCATCTACGGGGGTGCAGGGCTGGGCAAGACGCACCTCATGGTGGGCATCGGCAAAGGCTTGCTGGAGCGCGATCCCAGGCTTCGCGTGGTCTACCTCAAGGTGGACAATTTCTTCAATGAGCTGACCGTGGCCATCCGGGCGAAGAACACCGAGCCCATGCGCAAGAAATACCAGCAGAACGATGTGCTGCTGCTCGATGACGTACAGACCCTCGGCAAGATGGAGCGCACCCAGGAGGAGATCTTCCACATCCTCGAACACCTGCTGCAGCACGGGAAGCAGATCGTCATCACATCGGACAAGCCCCCACAACGGCTGGAGGGCTGCCACGAGCGACTCATCACGCGGTTCAAGTGGGGCCTGACTGCCGACATCCAGCCGCCCGATTTCGAGACGCGCATTGCGATTCTGAAAAAGAAGCTGGAAGATATTGATTTCAGACATGTTCCAACCATCCCAGAGGATGTGCTCACCTTCATTGCCCACAAGGCCAAGGGCAGCGTGCGCGATCTTGAGGGATTCCTCACGCGCGTGATCTTCCAGGCCAGCCTCATCGGGGTTCCACCCTCTCTGGAAGTGGCCCATGCCGCGTTCCAGGGACAAAGTGGTGAAGAGCCCACGGCTCCGGTTCATCCGGACCGCATTTTTCGAATGACGGCAGAGACCTTCAATGTGTCCTTTGTGGATCTGATGAAGAAGCGCTCACGTCAGCAGGCGATTCTCCTCCCACGACAGGTCGCCATGTATCTGGCCCGGGAGATTGCTTCGCTGCCTTTTGCAGACATTGGGCGGGCCTTCAACATGCACCACTCCACGGTGATGAACGCCATTGATTCCGTAAGGGACCGCATGAAGCGTGATCCCGAATTCCACAAGATGGTCCAGGCTTTGTTAAACAGTATTCATTGATTTGATTGATATTAAATTCTTATGCACACACCTTGTTCCATCTGGATCCACAACCCGACCCAACCCGGGCTCCTGAGCGGTCGGCATCGCCTCATTCCGCAGGGTTCCGTGCGGTTTCCACAGCCTGTCCCGAGCAGTGAAACTCCGGTAGGATAGGACTTTGACTCGCCTTTCCACAGGTTGCCCAGGTCCTCAGCATCATCAAGGGTGATTCATGAATCTTCAATTACAGGTTTCCAAGGATCGTCTGGACCGGACGCTGGGTTTGTTGAAACATGCCCTCGACCGCCGGGTGACCCTCCCGATCCTTCAGCACATCCTGGTGGATGTCCGCCCCAAGGAAGTGGTTTTGAAGGCCACGGACATGGAACTTGCCTTTGAGGCCACGGTGCCAGGTGAGGGCCAAGGCCAATGGACCATGGCTGTGCCTGGGAAAAAATTCATCGAAACGGTGCGCGTTTTTCCTGAAGGCATCCTGAGCCTGGAATGTCCCGATGCGGGTGGCCGTCTCTGGCTTAGAGCCAAAGGAATGAATTCCGAGCACAACATTCAGCCCGGCGAAGGCTTCCCAGAACTTCCGGCCCCTGGCAAGGAACTTCCCGTCGTTAAGATTCCAGTGCTGAGGTTCAAGCGGGCCATCCAACTGGGTTCGCTTGCCGTCAGCAAGGATGCGACCAAGCCCACCTTGTCCGCGGTCTTGGTGCATCTGTCCAAGCACCATGTCCGGGTGGTTTCCACGGATGGGTTCCGGCTTGCAGTGGCAGAAGTTCCCTGTGACACGAAGCTGAAGGACGAAGTCCGGCTCATCGTGCCGAAACGCGCCCTGGACCTCATCCCCACCCTTCTTGGGGATGAAGGAGAAGTGGAACTGTGCTGGGACGGAACCACGCTGTTCCTGGATCAACCAGGGCTGAAGTTCAGCACCCGCCTGGTGACGGGCAATTACCCCGCCTACGAAAAGGTGCTACCGGCGGAGTTGCCCAAGCGCGTGATCATGGACCGCGAAGTATTCCTCCGTACCCTGCGTTTCGTCGGCCTAAAAAAGGACGACTACAACAAGAACGTACGCCTGTTCTACGAATTCCCCAACCTGCGCACGGTCTTCCAACATCCCGACGAAGGCGTGAACCAGGCGACGTTGCCCTTTTCGGGCGAGGAACACCCCTTCGAGTTGGCCTTCAACATCGACTACCTCACAGAGCTGCTGGAACGGCTGCCCGGCGAGGAGGTGATCTATCAGTTCAAGGACGAGGTGGGTCAAGGCGTCTTCATGTCTCCCAGCCTTGAGGACTTCAGCTTCCGCTACGTCCTCATGCCCGTCCGTTTCGCCAGCAGCGCCACGGCCTGACCCGCGCTGTCATACCGCACTTCACCGTACCCAACCAAGTGAGTCTTGATGTCTGAAGAAGTCCTTAGCAAGCACGTCCACACCCCCCTGGAAACCGACAGCTACACCGCCGACAACATCACGGTTCTGAGAGACCTCGAGGCCGTCCGCAAGCGGCCCGGCATGTACATCGGCGACACCGACGACGGCAGCGGCCTCCACCACATGGTCTACGAGGTGGTGGATAACTCCGTAGACGAAGCACTGGCGGGCTTCTGCAAGCGTGTCGATGTGATCCTCCATGGCGACGGAAGTTGCACGGTCGAAGACGACGGTCGCGGCGTTCCCGTGGACATCCACAAGGAAGAGGGTCGCAGCGCCGCCGAAGTGATCATGACGGTGCTGCATGCAGGCGGGAAATTCGACAACACCAGCACGGACGGCAAGAACGCCTACAAGGTGTCCGGCGGCCTCCATGGCGTGGGCGTTTCCTGTGTCAACGCGCTCTCCAGCAAGCTCTGGCTCACGGTCTGGAAGGACGGGCAGGAGCACGCCATGACCTTCTCCCAGGGCAAGGCTGACGCCCCGTTGAAGAAGATCGGCCCCACGGCCCGGCGAGGGACTCGCGTGCGCTTTCAGCCGGATCCCGAGGTCTTCAACAACGTCCTCGACTTCAGCTTTGAGATCCTGAGCCAGCGGCTGCGGGAGTTGAGCTACCTCAACCAGGGCGTCCACATCCGCATCACAGACGAGCGCACCGGGGACACCCATGATTTCGTCAATGCCGGAGGCATCAGCGCCTTTGTGGAGCACCTCAACCGCAACAAGGTGGTCCTCCACAAACCCCCGATCTTCATCAAGGATGAGAAGCTGGACACCACTGTCGAGGTGGCCCTGCAGTGGAACGATTCCTACCAGGAAACCCTCTATTGCTTCACCAACAACATCCGCAATCGTGACGGCGGCGCCCACCTGGAGGGCTTCCGGGCCGCCATGACGCGGGTCATCAACGCCTACGCCGAGCGGAACAACCTGCTGAAGAGCGCCAAGGTGACCCTCTCGGGCGAGGATGTTCGCGAGGGCCTGACAGCAGTCTTGAGTGCCAAGGTTCCTGATCCCAAGTTTTCGAGCCAAACCAAGGACCGGCTGGTGTCCAGCGAGGTGAAGGGCATCGTCCAGACCATCGTCTATGAAAAGCTCTCGGCCTTCTTTGAGGAGAACCCCCGGGAGGCCAAGGCCATTCTGGAAAAGGCCATCGAGGCCGCCCGGGCCCGGGAAGCCGCCCGGAAGGCCCGCGACCTGACCCGCCGCAAGGGGGCCCTGGACGGCGGCGGTCTGCCCGGCAAGCTGGCGGACTGCCAGGAGAAGGACCCGGCCCTCAGTGAGATCTTCCTGGTGGAGGGCGACTCCGCCGGCGGCAGCGCCAAGCAGGGCCGCCACCGCGCCACCCAGGCCATCCTGCCCCTCAAGGGCAAGGTCCTGAATGTGGAAAAGGCCCGCTTCGACAAGATCCTCAGCCACAACGAGCTGCGCGTGCTCATCCAGGCCCTGGGCACAGGCATCGGTAAGGAGGAGTTCAAGGTCGAGAACCTCCGCTACCACAAGGTCGTGCTGATGACCGACGCCGATGTGGACGGCTCCCATATCCGGACCCTGCTGCTGACCTTCTTCTACCGGCAGATGCCCGAACTGGTGGAGCGGGGCCATCTGTACATCGCCCAGCCGCCCCTCTACAAGGTCAAAAAGGGCAAGACGGAGAAATACCTCAAGGACGAGCGCGCGCTCGAAGAGTTCCTCTTCCAGAAGGCTCTGGATGGCTGGAGCCTCACCTTGCCGGACGGCAGCGAGCACAAGGGTGCCATCCTGGTCCGCGAGATGAAGAAGTGGGGCGAGGTGCAGCAGCTCTACGGCAAGCTGAACCGTCGCGGCTACGCCCAGCCCATCGTCGATGCCCTGTTGGCCGAAGGCCTGCTGGATGCCGACCGCTTTGCCGACCGGCAACCCCTTGAGCAGCTGTCGGCCGCCATCACCAAGCAGAAGCTGGGTACTTGCGAAACCGAGACCACCGAAGCCATCGAGCAGGCGGCCGAGGGCGAGGACCCCGCCGTCACCATTCCCGCCAGCTACCGCCTGCGGGTGGTGCGCATGCACTTGAGCCGCCCCATCACCCTTTGGATCGACAGCCTGGTGGCCCACTGGGGCGAGTTCCGTCGACTGGCCGCCCTGCAGGTCGAACTGGCCGGGTTTCGCGGGGGCGAGTTGCGGTTGCGGCGACTCAAGGACGCGAAGGATGCCGCCAAGGACAAGGAAGACGAGCCCGAGGAGGGCACCAAACTCGGCAAGGAACAGGTCTTCTCTACTCCCGAGGCCATGCTCGCCATGGTCATGGAGGAGGGCAAACGGGGCCTCGGCATTCAGCGCTACAAGGGGTTGGGCGAGATGAACCCCGAACAGCTTTGGGAGACCACCATGGATCCCGAGCGCCGCACCCTCCTGCAGGTCCGCGTGGATGACGCGGTGGAGGCCGACGAGATCTTCACAATCCTCATGGGTGACGCCGTGGAACCCCGGCGCCGCTTCATCGAGACCAACGCCCTCCTGGCCGAGAACATCGACATCTAACTCCCGTTTTTGCAAGATGTCGAGCCGCGTTCCACGTAGAACATTGGAAGACCCATGACCCAGAACCGAATCGAGCCACTGGAAATCGAAAAGGAAATGCGGAAGTCCTACCTGGACTACGCCATGAGCGTCATCGTGGGGCGGGCCCTGCCCGACGTCCGCGACGGTCTCAAGCCCGTGCACCGCCGCGTCATGTTCGCCATGAAAGAGTCAGGAAATGAGTGGAACCGGGCGTACAAGAAGTCCGCCCGCACCGTCGGCGATGTCATGGGTAAATACCACCCCCATGGCGATTCAGCCATCTACGACACCCTCGTCCGCATGGCCCAGCCCTTCTCCATGCGCCACGTGTTGGTGGATGGCCAGGGCAACTTTGGCTCCATCGATGGCGACTCTGCGGCCGCCATGCGTTACACCGAGGCCCGCCTGTCGCGCCTGGCGAACGAGCTGATGGGTGACATCGACCAGGACACGGTGGATTTCGGGCCCAACTACGACGGCAGCATGGAGGAGCCCCTCGTCCTGCCCTCTCGGTTCCCCAACCTGCTGGTGAATGGGTCCCAGGGCATCGCCGTGGGCATGGCCACCAGCATCCCCCCCCACAACCTGCGGGAGTGCTGTCGCGCCCTGGTGGATCTCATCGACCATCCAGCCCTGGGCCTGGAAGGTCTCATGGCCCACATCAAGGGCCCCGATTTCCCCGGTGGGGGCCTCATGCTCGGCACCGAGGGTGTGGTGGACGCCTATCGCACGGGCCGCGGCCGCTGTGTGGTGCGGGCCAAGTCGCACGTGGAGCAGATCAAGCGGGCGGGCGATCGCGAGCAGCTGGTCTTCACAGAACTGCCCTACCAAGTGAACAAGGCCACCCTCACAGAGAAGATCGCCGAGCTGGTGCGCGACAAGAAAATCGATGGCATCAGCGACCTCCGGGACGAAAGTGACCGGGAGGGCATCCGCCTGGTGGTGGAGCTCAAGAAGAATGAGCCCAGCGACATCGTGCTGAACCAGCTGTACCAGCAGACCCAGCTCCAGAACAGCTTCCCCATCACCATGCTCGCCATCGTGAATGGCCAGCCGCGGGTTTGCACCCTCCGCGAAGTGCTGCAGGAGTTTATCGGTTTCCGCAGGGAGGTTGTGACCCGGCGGACCCTCTTCCAGTTGCGGAAGGCCGAGGAGCGTCACCACATCCTGATGGGCCTCAAGATCGCCCTGGATCACCTGGACGCCGTGATCAAGCTCATCCGGGCGGCCAAGAACCCAGAAGAGGCCAAGGCGGGACTCATGGCGGGTGCCTTTGCCACCGTGGCAGCGCTCAAGAAGGATCCCACCCTCTGCCTGTCGGCCGTGCAGGCCCAGGCCATCCTGGATATGCGTCTCCAGCGCCTCACCGGCCTGGAGCGGGAAAAGATCCTCGACGAGCTGGCTGAGCTCGAGAAGACCATCGCCAAGCTCAAGGCCATCCTGGCTGACGAGAGCCTGCTTCTCAAGGTCATCAAGGAAGAGCTGCAGCAGGTGGCCGATCAGTTCGGCAACGACCGCCGCACCGAGATCGTGGGCTATTCCGGTGAGATCCGCATGGAGGATGTGGTACCGGACGATCCCATGGTCGTCACCATGTCCAAGGCCGGCTACATCAAGCGCACCGACCTCAACGCCTACCGCCGCCAGCGGCGTGGGGGCCGGGGCAAGGTGGGCATGAAGACCAAGGACGAGGATTTCGTCGAACAGCTCTTCATGACCAAGGCCCACGACACCCTGATGGCCTTCACGGACAAGGGCATTGTCTACGCGCTGAAAGTCTACGACCTGCCTGAGGCGGCCGCCTCCACCCGGGGCAAGCACATCCGCAACCTCATCTCTCTGAAGGATGGGGAGAATGTGGTCACCCTCATGGCCCTCCGGGACTTCCCCGAGGGGGAAAACCTGGTGTTCGCCACCAGTGACGGCACCATCAAGAAATCCAGCCTGGCGGCCTACGCCAACATTCGGGCCAATGGTCTCATCGCCCTCAACATCGATGACGACAACAGCCTGGTGGCCGTGCGGAGGTCCACGGGAGGTCAGCAGATCTTCCTGGCCACCGCCCAGGGCAAGGCCATCCGTTTCTCCGAAGAGGACGTTCGGGCCACGGGTCGTGCCACCACCGGCGTGCGGGGCATGAAGCTGGCCAAGAGTGACCACATCGTGGATGTGGAAGTGGCAGACCCGCTGCCGGATCTTCCGGAAGGCGTTGAGCCGGACGAGAGCACCGAGGACCACGGCATGTTGCTGACGGTCTGCGAAAAGGGCTACGGCAAGCGCAGCCTCCTGCAGGACTACCGGCTTCAGGGCCGGGGCGGCACCGGTGTCATCAACATCCGGGCCGGGGTCCGCAATGGCCACGTGGTGGGCTTCAAGCTGGTCAAGCCCGGGGAAGGGTGCCTGCTCATCAGCCAAGAGGGCATGGTCATTCGCTTCCTCATCGATGAGGTTCGCAAGACCGGCCGCAACGCCCAGGGTGTCGGCCTGCTCAAGTTGGCCAGCGCCGAGGACCGCGTCGTGGGTCTGGCCAAGATCGACGCCAGCGCTATGGCGTTGGACGAAGAGGATGACCTCATCGACGCAGACCTGGCCCATCCAGGCGCCGATGAAGGTGGAGAACAGCCTAAGCTGGGGCTGTAGGCGACGATCAACCAACCATGCGCAACACGGCACGGACGAGTCCGCGCCGTGTTGCGTTAGAGGTAGGCCGCCCAGTCGCCGTCCTGGATCTCGACGGCCTCCCGCTCCAGTCGGGGCAGGCGTTCCACATGGAACAGATAGACCCAGGCCTGGTACCGCTGCCCACCCTCGAGGGTCACGGGGAGGATCTGTCGGGTGAACAGCCCCTCCTCCACGCCTTCCAGGGTGTCCAAGTCCGTCAAGGCGGAGTCGAGTTCCCCTTCATCCTCGTAGCCTACAAAATCGCCCCATACCCAACCTGGGCCAGGGGCAGGTTGCTCCGGCTCGGCTGTCGGCACCAGGGCCGGGTAACCTGCGGCCAGGTGGAAGAGCCGCCCCGCCACCCAGGCCCGAGTCCATCCCTCGGGATGGGTGCGCAGCAACCAGGCGTGGTGCGAGCCACCCTCCCGAAGTGTTCCATAGACGAACAGCCCATCGACCGGGATCATGGCACCCCCTCAAAAACATACCGCCAAAACGCAACGTGTTTTGGCGGTATGGAGAGCGCGGAAACGGTTATTCAGGAATCGGGAACTGGTCCGTGAGGTGGAAGACCTCCTGGCGGACGCGGGCAAAGGTACTCTCGTCGGCGCGGTGCCGGAGGGTCAAGTCGAAGAAGCGGGCAATGTGATCCATTTCCTCTTCCTTCATGCCGCGGGTGGTGAGGGCAGGGCTGCCCAGGCGAATGCCGGAAGGCTTGAGGGGCGGATTGGGATCGAAGGGAATGCCGTTCTTGTTGGTGGTCATGCCGGCGCGATGAAGGCATTCCTCAGCCTCGTTGCCCAGCAGCCCGTGGTCTCGCAGATCCACCAGAAAGAGATGGTTGTCCGTGCCACCGCTGACGATGCGCCAGCCTCGCTCCTGGAGGCCCTTGGCCAGGGCATGGGCGTTGCGGATGACCTGGCCACTGTAGGCCTTGAACTCGGGCAGCATGATCTCGTGCAGGGCCACGGCCTTGGCGGCGATGACGTGCATCAGTGGACCACCCTGGACGCCAGGGAAGACGGCCCGATCGATATCCTTGGCATATTGAGACTTACAAAGAATCATGCCACCGCGCGGGCCCCGCATGGTCTTGTGGGTGGTCGTGGTGACATAATCCGCATGGGGTACGGGACTCGGGTGGTGTCCGGTGGCCACCAGACCGGCGATGTGCGCCATGTCCACCATGAGCAGGGCCCCGACCTCGTCACAGATCTGGCGGAAGAGGGGGAAGTTCCAGGTGCGGCTGTTGGCGGAGGCGCCGACCACGATCATCTTGGGACGGTGCTGCAGGGCCAGGGCGCGGACCTCGTCCATATCGACCCGCTCATCCTCCTGACGCACGTGGTAGGCCACGAACTTGTAGAGGATGCCGGAGCTGTTCAGGGGGTGCCCGTGGGTGAGGTGGCCGCCGTGGGACAGATCGAGCCCCATGACCGTGTCGCCCGGCTTCAGGGCCGCGAGATAGACAGCCATGTTGGCCTGGGCACCGCTGTGGGGTTGCATATTGACATGCTCGGCGCCGAAGATCTGCTTGGCGCGATCCCGGGCCAGGTTCTCGACGATGTCCACCTGGCTGCAGCCGCCGTAGTAGCGCTTGCCGGGGTAACCTTCCGCGTACTTGTTGGTGAAGTGCGATCCCATGGTCTGCATGACTGCGCGGGAGGCGTAGTTCTCCGACGCGATGAGTTCGAGGTGATGCCGCTGGCGCTGGACTTCCAGTTCCAGCGCCTGGAACACAGCGGGGTCGGACGTTCGGATCACTTCGTACATGTCGGCGGCTCCCAGGTGATCCACTTATCCTAGCCGCGACCGCCACCTGGACCGACAGCCTCTTCGTGAGCCGGGTCACAGGTCCGCGGGCGGCCGTGCGACACTGGAGGGCCGGAGTTCTTATGCCCTTCCTGCCGCCCCACGATGGCCCCGAACTGGAGCGTTTTGAGCACCCCCTGGCCAGCCGCTACGCCAGCAAGGCCATGGTGCGCCTGCTGTCGCCCCTCTATCGGCAACGCGTCTGGCGGCGGCTCTGGATCGCCCTGGCGGAAGCCGAGGCAGACCTGGGGCTGCCCATCACCCCCGCACAGATCGCAGAGCTGCGTGCCAGCCAGGATGCGGTGGATCTTGAGGCCATCGCCCATCATGAAGCCTCGTTGCGCCACGACGTCATGGCCGCCATCCACGCCTGGGGCGAGCAGGCGCCCGGTGCCCGGCCCATCATCCACCTGGGTGCCACCAGCTGCTTCGTGACCGACAACGGGGATCTGCTCATCGTGCAGGAGGCGCTGGCCCTTCTGCGCCGTCGATTGCAGGACGTGATCGCCGCCCTGTCAGGCTTCGCGGCCCAGTGGCAGGATCAGCCGACCCTGGGTTTCACCCACTTCCAGCCCGCGCAGCCCACCACCGTAGGGAAGCGGGCCTGCCTGTGGCTCCAGGACCTGCTGCTCGATCTGGAGGATCTGGACCACGTCATCCGCACCACGCCGGTGCGCGGCGTGAAGGGCGTGACGGGCACTCAAGCCACCTTTCTGGAACTGTTCGACGGGGACGGTGCCAAGGTGGAGGAGCTGGAACGGCGGTTCTGTGCCAAGGTCGGCTTTCCCGCCATTCCCGTCAGTGGCCAGACGGCGACGCGCAAGCTGGAGGACCGCATCGGCCAGGTGCTTTGCGGCCTCGCCGCCAGTGCGAGCAAGTTCGCCTGTGACCTGCGGCTCCTGCAGCACCTGAAAGAGGTCGAGGAGCCCTTCGAGACGAAACAGATCGGGTCCTCTGCCATGCCCTACAAGCGCAACCCCATGCGCTCGGAGCGCATCAACAGCCTGGCTCGCTTCGTCTTGGGGCTCATGCCCAGCAGCTACCAGACCACGGCGACCCAGTGGATGGAGCGGACGCTGGATGATTCGGCCCACCGCCGCCTCACCATCAACCAGGGGCTGCTGGCGGTGGACGCCATCCTGGTGTTGTTCAAGAACGTGGCTTCAGGGCTGGTGGTGAACCCGAGGATGATCGAGGCCCGCCTGATGAACGAGCTGCCATTTATGGCCGCCGAGGTGATGCTCATGGAGGGCGTGAAGCGTGGCGGGGACCGCCAGGACCTGCACGAAGTCTTCCGGGTGGCCTCCATGGAAGCCGGGCGGCGCATCAAGCAGGAGGGCAGGCCCAACGAGCTGCTCTCCCTCCTGGCCGCAGACCCCGCCTGGGCCATGGATGAAACCGAGTTGGCCGCCCTTCTGGACGCCCGTCGGTTCACTGGCCGCGCCGGGGACCAGGTGCGCCAGTTCCTGGCAGGCCCCGTCGCCGAAGCCCTGAGGGGCCATCAACCGGCGGACGCAGCCGCCGTCCGTGTCTGAAATCGAAAGGTCCCCCATGTTGAAACTTGCCGTCCTCGGCGCCCAGACGCTTCTGGGGCGCGAACTCGTCAACGCCCTGGAGGCCCGCGAGGCCTCCGTGGTGCCGCTCTCCATCGGTGTGCTCACCGTGGAGGAGGAGGTCGGTGACCTGGTGGTCTTCGCGCCCAGCAAGCTGCTGCTGGAGGGGCTGGACGCCGTTCTCCTGGCGGACACGCCCGACTTCGAGCTGTTGGAGGGCTTCCCGGGCCGCATCCTGGACCTGCGGGCCGAACCAGAGGCGAGACTTGAGCCCATGCCCCTGGCCGGGCCCTGGCCCCAGGGCGTCAAGTCACTGAAGGGCCGGCCGGCCCTGGAGCAGGTGCTGGCCCTGATCCCATCCCTGATCGAGGGCGTCGGTGAGGTGGGCGGGACCCACCTTCGATCCGTGGCCTGGATGGGCGATCGGGGCCTGGAGGGCCTCGTCGAGCAGACCCTGGCCGTGCTCAACGGTGAGGATCCGGATCTCAAGAAGCTTGGGTATCGTCAGGCCTTCGAGGTGGTGCCCGTGACACCCGTGGTGGGCAAGGGGCGCCTCATCGAGATCCGGGTGCCCTCCTTTCATGGCGACCTGCTGATCCTGCAGGTTCGGGCCCAGGAAGGACAAGCGCTGGCCAAGAAGGAGGCCCCCATCGGCGTGAAGTGGGTCGAAGCCGTGCCCAGCTCCCGGGACGTGGCCATCAGCGCGGAACTTCTGGCCCACATGGAGGTCACGGGCGACGGGAAGGCCGCCGTCCTTACACTGGGGTTCGATCCCGTGCTCTGGGGCGTGCTGCGACCCACCATGCGGGTCCTGGGACTGATGTAGGTCCCCGTGGCCAAGAAGCTCGACGAACCCCAGGAGCGCGGGGACTTCTTCAAGTCCCTGGGCACCCTGTTCGCCGGGTTTGTGGCCAACCGCCTCGAGGACGCCGTGACGGGCCTGGGGCCCAAACTTCTCCGTCCCCCCGGGGCCCTGGACGAGTTCGAGTTCCTGACCAAGTGCACGCGCTGCGACAAGTGCATGCGGGCCTGTCCCGAGAATGCCATCCTCGTGGCCTCACCTTCCGCCGGGCTGGCGCTGAAGACCCCCTACCTCGATCCTCGCAGCGTGCCGTGCTTCCTTTGCACGACGCTCCCCTGCATCGCCGAGTGCGACGACGGCGCCCTGGTCTGGCCGACCCTCAAGATGGCCGATGGCACCGAGATCGAGGGGCCGAAGGCCGTGCGCATGGGCACCGCCCGCGTGAAGCCCGGTCAGTGCGTCACCTGGGACACCCTGGAGCGGGAAGCCCGCGCCTGCCGCATCTGCGTGGACCGCTGCCCCTACCCCGAGGAGGCCATTCGGATCGCCCTCCCCGCCGAGGGCGAGACCATCGGCCACCCCGTGGTGGAGGCGGATGTCTGCACGGGCTGCGGGCTCTGCGTCTTCGCGTGCCCGGCTGAGCCCACGGCGATCGTGGTGGAGCCACGGCGGGGGTGATCAGGCGATGCTGATGCCTCCCATTTCCGCTACCTCATGCGCGTTGAAGCTGGAGCGCACCAGGGGTCCGGCGTAGACAGTGGTGAAGCCGAAGGCCTTGGCCTTTTTTCCCAGGACGGCGAACTCGTCCGGATGGACGTAGCGCTTCACGGGGAGCTGGTGGCGCGTGGGGCGCAGGTACTGGCCCAGGGTGAGGATGTCCACACCGGCCTTGGCAAGGGCCTCGAAGGTGGTAAGCAGCTCGGACTCGGCTTCGCCAAGTCCGAGCATGAGTCCGCTCTTCGAGCGGAAAGATGGGCCGTACAAGGCTTCGCCCATTTGCTTCGCGTGCGCAAGCACGCGAAGGCTCCGCTCAAACTTTCCTGCGGGCCGTACGACGGGGTAGAGGCTGGGCACGGTCTCGGTGTTGTGGTTGAACACGGTGGGCCCGGCGGCCACCACCCGGGCCACGGCGTCGAGATCGCCCAGGAAGTCCGGCACCAGTACCTCCACGCCCACCCCGGGGTTGCGGCGGCGGATGGCGAGGACGGTGTCGGCGAAGTGGGCGGCGCCGCCATCCGGCAGGTCA
>JANYAZ010000237.1 GCA_025361045.1 Geothrix sp.
GCCTTGACCCTCCTCTGGGCATTGTCCCGGTCCTGGGAACAGGACGCCGCATGAAGTGGCGCCTCGCCTTCCTCGGGGCCCTGCTGATTCCGGACCTGGCCCTCGATCCCTTCCGGGGCGGCCTCACAGCCACCCTCCGCCATCCCCTTGGCACCGATGACCTGGGGCGGGATGCCCTCCTGCGGCTGGTGCTGGCAGCGGCCCGCAGCCTCGGGTTCGCCAGCGCCTGCGCCCTGCTGGCCCTAACCCTGGGGCTGCTCCTAGCCTGGCAAGGACGACACCTCCTTGGCGCGTTGTCGGCCCTGCGGAGCCTGCCACCCCTGCTGTTTCTGTTGCCCGTCGCCGCGGCCACCGGTGGGCTCTCGGTCGTCGTGCTCGGGTTGCTGCTGGGCACGTTGATCTCTCCCCATCTGGAACCCGCCCTGCGCACGCGGCTCGACCGCTTCCGCCATTCCCCGGCCTGGGCCGCGGAGCGCACCCTGGGCGCCACCGGGCCGTCCACGCTGCGCCGCTGGGCACCCTGGGGTTGGCAACAGGCCGCCGCCCTCTTCCCCAGCGCCTGGCTGTCGGCCCTGTGGGGCGAGGCCACCCTATCGGCGCTGGGCCTCGGCCCCGGGCCGGGCCATGACAGCCTGGGCCGCCTGCTGGCCGAAGAACTGCCCCGCCTCAGCTCCGATCCATCCCCCCTCGGCTGGGCCGCGCTGGCCACTGTGCTGGCCCTTGCCTGGATAGCCACCCCTGGAACGAAAAGCTGAGACAGGATTAACAGGATTGAAAGCAGGGTTAACAGGATTTCAAAAGCCTTGCCTTGTAGTCTTTAATCCTGTTAATCAAGCACTTATATCAATCTGTATTCAAAAATAGAGATTCACCACGGAGACACGGAACCCACGGAGGTGGCACGGAGGCCTCCGTGCCCCACCCATCCAGCTTCGCGGGCGCGACGCGCCCAGGGGCCGCAAGCGGCCCCGACGATGCCCGCTGCATTGGAGGCGCCGCAGATCGCCGACAGCGTGCCCAGCCGTTGCGTGGTAGCAGTGGTCAGCAGAGAGGCCAGGTTCAGGGCCCAGAGCACGCCGGTCTTGTGCCCGCTGTTGGGAATCCCCACCGCATGGCAGTTCTTGTAGGTGCGGGCATCGAGCACCAGGGTCTGTTTCCAAAGTGGATGCGAGCCGCGACGCCGTCCAGCCGCGCTCATGGCCAAGCGGGGGCCGAAGGGCCATGCGGGGCTCGCCCTTGCCCTGACCGGCTGCCAGGCAGGCGGCGTGGGCCACGGCCGCGGGTTCCCTGCAACCCAGCGCAGGCCTTCATTCAGCGGACAGATACTCGGTCAGGTGCATGGTCGGCCTCGCCCCCCATTCTGTCTGGAATCAGCCCTGCCGCCGGTCACACCCTGTGCGCTACCCTGGCGTCCATGAGCCCACTCCTCGGACAACCCCTCCCCGCCTTCTCCCTGCAGGACGACCAGGGCGCCACGGTCACGGCCCAGGATCTCAAAGGCCGCTGGACGGTGCTCTACGCCTATCCCAAGGACAGCACCCCCGGCTGCACCACCGAGGCCTGCGACTTCCGCGACAACCTGGCCCGGGTGCAGTCCCTCGGCGCCCAGGTCTACGGCATCAGCCGCGACAGCCTCAAGAGCCATCAGACCTTCATCACCAAGCAGAGCCTCTCCTTCCGCCTGCTCTCCGATCCCGACCTCGCCTTGCTCAAACCCCTCGGCGCCTTCGGCAAGAAGCTGATGTACGGCAAGGAAATGGAAGGCATCATTCGCAGCACCTTCCTCATCGATCCCAAAGGCTTCATCCGCCACGTCTGGCCCAAAGTCAGCGTCAAAGGACACGTCGAGGCCGTCCTCGAAGTCCTGACGACACTGCAAAAAAGCTGAGACAGGATTAACAGGATTGAAAGATCGATTAGCAGGATTAAAGATTCAATTGCAGTTGGTTTTAATCCTGTTAATCAAGCACTTAATCCTGTTAATCCTGTCCCCGTTCTTCGTTGGGTCGGCGCCTACCCCGCCATGATGCTGAAGCCACCATCCACGTAGAGCACCTGACCAGTGACGCCGCGGCCCATGTCGCTGAGCAGAAACACCCCGGCATCGCCCACTTCCAGCTGATCCGTGTCCCGCTGCATGGGGGTGTGCATGCGGTGGTGCTTCAGCTTGGAGCCGATGCCCGGAATGGCGGAGGCGGCGAGCGTCTTGATGGGCCCGGCAGAGATGGCGTTCACGCGGATGCCCTGGGGGCCAAGGTCCGCGGCGAGGTAGCGCACGCTGGCTTCCAGGCTGGCCTTGGCCACGCCCATCACGTTGTAGCCGGGCACCACGCGGGTGCTGCCCAGGTAGCTGATGGTGACGATGGAGCCGCCCTCGGGCATGAGGGGCTGGGCGGCGTGACTGACCGCGGCCAACGAGTAGGAGCTGATGTCGTGGGCCACGCGGAAATCCTCGCGGCTGGTCTCCACAAAGCTGCCTTCCAGGGCCTGCCTCGGCGCATAGGCCACCGCATGCACCAGGAAGTCGAGCTTGCCCCATTTCTTGCGGATCTCGTCGAAAGCCATGACGATCTGGCTGTCGCTGCCCACGTCCATCATGAGCAGCAGGGGGTTCTTGAACTCCGCCGCCAACTCGTGAACGTTTTCCCCCAGGCGCTCATTCTGGTAGGTCAGGCAGAGCTGGGCCCCGGCTTCGGCCACCTTCTGGGCGATGCCCCAGGCGATGGACCGCTTGTTGGCCACGCCGATGATCAGGCCCCGTTTCCCTTCCAGCAAGCCACCCTTGGTCGCCATGCGATCTCCTCCAGAGTCGTGTCCGGACAATCACTTAGGGTAACCGAAAGGGCCAGCCGGGTGCGATACCCGAGGCCAGGACCGGCCGATCAATCCACGAATGCGTCTTCCCACAACTGCTGCAGGAAGACCTGCCAGGGAAGTATCAGCACTTGCCCAACCTGTCTCGGCACACCCTCGCGGCAGACCAGGATCGAACGTTTCATCAGGCCTTCCTCCGCCAGAGCCTCCAGTCCTCGAAGGTCGCGCCGGCCCACACTGGAGGTAGCCTTCACCTCAATGGCGGTGTGGCCACCCAGGATGAAATCCACCTCGTAGGCCGAGGTCGAGCGCCAATAGTTGAGCGGGAATCCGGGTTTCCGGGTGTCGGTCCAAGTCTTCAGCTCGTGGAAGATGAACTGCTCGAACATGTCGCTGAAATCGGGCGATTTGGGTGCGAGCGGAGGCAACCCCTGAATGGCCCGCGCCACCCCGCCATCGAAGAGGTAGAACTTGGCCGTCTCGATGGCCTTCCGCTTCTGGCTCCGCGTCCAGGCTTCCAGTTCGCTCCCGAGCAGCGTGTCTTTCAGGATCTCGAAATAATCATTCACCGTTGTGCGGGGGACCTTTGCATCATTGGCCACCTCGGTCTTGTTGATCATCCGGCCGTTGCAGGCGGCGGCCACTTCCAGGAACCGGGCGAAGGCAGGCACATTGCGCGTCAAGCCCTCCGCGGCGATCTCCTCGCGCAAGTAGGTGCCGACATAGTTCCGCAGGTCTTCGGCCGGATCGTCCGAACCGTAGATGTGCGGGAGCAACCCATACCCAAGGGCCTTCTTGAGATCGAAGGCTGCGCCCAACTCGGCCCAGCTGAAGGGGTGTAGCGTACGCGACCGGGCCCTTCCACCCAGCAGGTTCGCACCCGAACGCTTCAGCTTCCGGGCGCTCGAGCCCGTCAGGAGAAACCGCAGGCCTCGGGTCTCGATCAGAAGCTGCACCTCATCCAGGAGCACCGGAAGTTTCTGGATCTCGTCGATGGCGACCACCCCATCCCGCAGTCCAGAGGCCTCCAGTTCTTCCCGGATCCGCGACGGGTTGGTGCTCAGGTCCAGCCAGGTTCGGTGATCCAGCAGGTTGTAGACCGGAACCCCCGGCAGGGTTTCCCGGATCAGGCTGGATTTCCCCGTCTGCCTTGGTCCGAAGAGGAAACAGGACTTCTGCTTCAGCACCGCCGCGAGGTCGAGCTGGCGAGCAACATACATGTCTGGCCTCACCTTCTGGCACATATTTCGTCACATATGATCACAAGTGACGGATCACCCGTCAACTTCTATCCCTCGCGTTCCACGACCAGGAGGGCTCAAAACCCCGTTAGCAGCAGATCGATCGCCTGGAGAATCTCCCCCCGGGACGAGGCCAACTCCCCGGCCACCGGTCCCAGGTCGCGCCGGGGAAGGCCTGCCATTTCCGGCACCATGGCCACCAGCGACTGGCCCTGAAACGGCACCAGCGGCGTCAGCCTGGACAGGACCTGCACACCCGTGGCATCCGGTCGGTACAGCGGGACAACCACCCGCGTTCCCAGCACCGCGAGCACCTCCGACTGCACATCCAGCAGGAAGGGGACGGTCTGACTGGTCTTTGGATTCGGGTTGCGAAACACCAAGTAGGCAGCCATCAGAAGGTTCTGATGCCGTCGCTGAAGACGCCCTGCGTATCGATCCGACGATTGTAGGTCTCGATGGCTGTTCCATTCTCCTCCAACCATCGCGCCGCCAGCCGGGCACTCACGGCAAAGGCCAGGGCCTCCTCCGCAACGCCGGACAGGTTGAGCCCCAGTTCCTTCCCCAGCCTCAGCAGATCAGCATTGAGGCTCAGGTTGATCGGCCGTTTGGGAGCATCGGCCCGATAAGGGGTCCGCATGGAATCCTCCATAATTCGTACGCATTCAATATGCGCAGGGTCCATCCCCCAGTCAATCCCATCCCCAACCTGCCCTTGAATCCTGTTCATCCTGCCCTTCAATCCTGTTAATCCTGTCCTGCAGTTGTCTTTTGAGGCCCCGTGATCCACCTGGCACCGCTCACCGTACTGGCCCTGGTCCAGACCCAGGCCCAGGCCCCGGCCTTTCGAGCGGAGCTGGAGGCCGGGCGCTACCTCAAGGTGCTGGCGGAGGCCAACCAGCACCTCCAGCAGAATCCAAACGACGCCCTGGCCTGGGCCGCCAAGTCCCAGGCCCTGTCCAGCCTCATGCGCTTCGGCGAGGCACTCCAGGCGGCGGAACGGGCGGTGGCCTTGAAGCCCGACCTGGCCGACGCCCTCCTGGCCCGGGGGTTGGCCCGGGCCGGCGAGGCCATCCAGCAGCGCGACCTCGGCAGCCTGCGCGGGGCCCTCGGCGCCATGGACGACCTGCGCGCCGCCACCGGGGCCGATCCCACCCTGGCTCCCGCCTGGATGAGCCTGGGCCTGGCCTACGAGCTGCTGCCCGGGCTGCTGGGCGGCTCCACCCGCAGGGCCCTCCAGTGTGCCGACCGCCTGCGGGCCATCTCGCCCGCCCGGGGCGACCTGCTGCAGGCCCTCATCCTCCTGGAGGAGGACCAGTGGCGGCAGGCCGAGCCCTGCTTGGCCCGCGCCCTCGCCAAGGCACCCCATGATCCCGAAGTCGTGGGCCAGTGGCTGGATGCCCTGGATCGCAAACCCGCCAAGAAAGCCCTGGGCGAAGCGGGGAAGAATGCCCGCCTGCTGGCCGAAGCCCCGCGCCTGCTGCCCGGCGTGCGCACCCGCGCCCGGGGGGTGATCGCCGTCAGCGACGCCTACCTGCACGCGGGCCAGCCCGAGACGGCCTGGCAGGTGCTGCAGGATCACCTCGGCCAGGTGGATGCCCCCAGCCTGCTGCGCCTGCAGCTGGGCAAGGTCGCCGCCGCCAGCGGCCTGCACCGCCCCGAGGGTCTGGCCGCCCTGGACCAGGTGCTGCGCGAACCCCTCGAAGGCGGCTCCTCCGGCTACCCCGGCGCCTGGTGGCGCAAAGGTCAGCTCCTCCAAGCCCTCGGCCGCAAAGACGAAGCCCGCAAGGCCGCGCAGGAAACCCTGAAACTGGATCCCAAGCATCGGGGCGCGCGGGAACTGGCAGAATCCCTGGGCAACTAACGCGCTAAGCGCGGTCGCGTCCGGCCTCCACCAGCCCCACAAGGAATAGCAACGCGGCACAACCCAGGCTGAAAGTGGCAAGCGCCCAAGGAGGCGTGGGTGGAGGGGGCTTCCCGAAATTCGGATCGGACGAGTAGATGATTCGAAGCTTTCGACCCCGCTTGTCCTTTGGGCTTTCGACCTTCTGCTCGATGTAATAGGGCTTCTGGGCCGAATGCACCTCCTGCCGGGCACTGGGGTCTTCGATGGCCTGTTGCGCGCAGGTGTAGGGCAGTACCCAGGGAATGAAATCCCTTCTCCACATCCGGTCGAGTTCCTTCCCTCCCAGCGAAACCGTCAGCAGCAGTCCCACCAGTGCGAACATGATTGGAACAGCGGCGTTGTTGATCCGGTCCGACAACCAGAGATACAGGCTCAAGAGAGGCAGGCTGCCCAAGTAGGACCAGGCCAGCACGCGCAGGAGCGTCCCCCACGGGAAGGTCACGTGTGCCATGGGGTTCACCACAGCGATCAGCACCCATTCCAGTCGTAGCAGGATGAGGACCGTACCGAGCACAAGCGCGAATCCGAGTCCGAGCAACAGAGCCTTGGCCGCAAAGATTCCTTTCCTTGAAACCGGCTGGACATGCAGGTGCTTCCATAGGCCAAAGCGGTGTTCAGACCGGTACAACAGAGGGGGCAGCAACGCGATCAGCAGCGGATGGAAGTACCCGGACCAGGTGTCGGCCAAGGCCATGACCGGTACCGAGGGGAGACCCTGCTGTGAGGGTAGCGACAGTTGCCGCGCCATCATCACTGGCAGGCCAGACACGAGGAGATCCACCAGGATGAAGATGACCGGGAAAAGCCACATGGTCCGCAAGGCGGGGGATCGTCGGAGTTTGCGGGCTTCGGCAAAAAACAGCTGCAGCATCCGCGCCATGGTTATCCCCATCATCGCAATTCCTCACGACGGGAGAAATCAAGGGTGCCCGCCACTACCAGAAGCAGGGCGAACCCAGCGGCCGTCGCCAGCAACCAAACCGGGCTTTTCTCACCCCCAGTGGCGAGCCTGACGCCCGCCGAAGCCAGCCCCCAGGGGGACCATCGCACGGCCCCCCCCAGGCCAACCCACAGCGCGGTCAGGAGACTGCCCACCAGAGCCAGTGTCAGGTTCATCCCCACCCCGCGGACCCGGGTCGAAAACCAGGTATGAAGCCCAATGAGAGGCAGACTGGCGAGCATGGAAGTGGCACCCAAACCGGTGAACAACAGGAGTCGTCGTGGCCCCATGTCCAGGTAGTGCAGGTACCTGGAAATCAGGAGGCTGGTCAGAAACACCAGACAAGAAAACACCACCTGGGCGACCAGCAGCAGAGCCGCGTGGCTCATGAGTTTGACAAGGAAGTGGGCCCTTCTCGAAACCGGCTGCAACAGCAGGTGCTTCCAGGCACCAGCTTCCTCCTCCTGTTCCCAGGAGATGAGGCAGACCAGGGCCACCGTGATGGGCATAAAGATCGAGTTCCAGGCCGCATGGGTGACCTGGTACCACACCTGGAAGCCGGGACCAAGCTTGCTGGCCTGGATCTCCGAATTCCAGAGGATGAGGAAAAGAAAGCCCACCAGAGAGGTCGGACAGAGGATGGCAGCCACGGTGGTCCAGCTGCGCCGCCACTTGATCCGCTCGGCATGGAACAGGAAGGCCAGCGAAGTCATGCGCCCTCCAGCAGGGCCAGGAACCGCGTCTCCAGGCTCACCGTGCGGGGCTTCAGCTCGTACAAGGCCATTCCAGAACGCACCAGCAGAGATGCCAGGGCGGGCACACCCTCGTCGGAAGCCTGGACGAGCACATAGGGATCCTCGAAGGTCACCTCCAGCCCGCTTCCCTTGAGCAGTTCCATGGCCCGGCCGGCCTGGTCCACCCGGATCTGCTGCCAGGCCGCGCCCTGACCGCCCAGGTCGGCGATGGGGCCCTGGTAGCGCAAGAGCCCACGGTGGATCACGACCAGGTTCGAGGCGATCTGCTCGACCTCGGCCAGAATGTGGCTCGACAGGAACACCGTGGCCCCGGTCTGTTCGGGCACCTTGCGGACCAATTCGCGGATCTCCTGGATGCCCGCCGGATCCAGCCCGTTGGTGGGCTCGTCCAGCACCAGCAGGCGCGGGCTGCCGAACAGCGCCAGGGCCATGGCCAGCCGCTGGCGCATGCCCAGGGAATAGTCCTGAACGACCCGGTTCGCGTCCCGAGTCATACCGACGACCTCCAGCACCCGTGAGGTCTCGGTCTTTTTTCCCCCCCTCATCAGGCGGGTGATCTCGACATTCTCGTATCCCGTGAGGTGACCATAAAGGGAGGGAGACTCGACCAGGGCACCCAGCTGGCGGAGGGCCTCCACATGACCCGGCGGATGGCCAAGCACCTCGCAGGTCCCGCTGGTGGGCTTGAGCAGCCCCAGCAGCAATCGGATGGTGGTGGTCTTGCCCGCGCCGTTGGGACCCAGGAAGGCCGTGATGGTCCCCTCAGGAACCTGCAGGTTCAACCCCTCCACGGCCGGGAGCTTCCCAAACCGCCGGGTAAGCGCATCTGATCGAATCGCCAGGGTCATGGCACACACCTCGGAACAAGTCACGTAATAGATTCAAACGGGCTCTGGTGTCAACCCTTGAGACATGGCTGATTCAGGACAGCAGTCGAACCAAGCCAGCACCCCCGAAGCCCATTCATCCATGCAGACAGGAGGGAGTGCCTCAGCCAGTCCTGGCGGCGGCGCGCGCGGCCTGTTAATCCTACTCTTTCTGCTTTCGTTTCTTAGTGTTCGGGAGTCTGTTCATGGATTGGGCGTACGTTCGCATCTGGGTTCTCATCTCCCTCCTAGTGGCCTTGGGTGCGACGCTGGCGTGGGGCTTAGGCTACGCGGTCTATCTCAACCGCATCGGAAGCCAGGGCTGGGTCTCCACTCAGCGCATGTTGCGTTCGGCCCTGCTGGTGTTTGCCATCGCCCTGCCCTTGGCCTTCCTCAGTCGAGAGGCTGAGACCCTGTGGATCCTCACCAGAGGCAGCCTGGGCTCCGCCGAGAGTCAATACCAGACCGGGATCCTCTACCTGGCAGGCAACACCTTCCTGCGGGGCAGCCAGGCCAAGGCAGTCCAGGCCTTCCGCCCCGCCGCGCAGCAAGGCCACGCCCAGGCCCAGTTCGCCCTGGCCCATGCCTACCATTACGGCCGTGGCATCGTGCGGGACGAGGTGGAGGCCCTGCACTGGGCCAAGGCCTCGGCCCAATCCGGCCAACCCCAGGCCCTGGTCCTAGCCGGGGACATCCTGCAGGCCACTAACCCGGACGGGGCCGAATCCTACTACCGTCAGGCCGCGCCACTGCTCAGGATGCGGGCCGACCAGGGAGATGGCGAAGCCAGCTTTGCGCTGGGATACCTGTATCGCAACGGAAGGGGCGTGACCCAGGACCCGGTGGAGGCCCTCACCTGGATGCTGATCGCCCAGCGCTCGGGCATGTCCCCGTTGCAGGGGTTTGCCACCCAGGCCTACCTGAAGAGCCTGTCCCCCGCTCAGCAGGCCCTTGCCCAGTCCCGAGCCGAGGCCTGGCGGCAATCCCATGGCGGAAAGGGTTGACCCAGGCATTTCCCAAATGGATGGACGCAACGGAGCAGATGCCTGACCTTTTGCGTCAGTCCCTTGGCTGAACGGTCGGGCATCTGGCCTTGCCCCGGTCGGGGATAGATCCACAGGCCTTGGGACAGAAGGGTTTCTTCCAGGTCTGGCGTCTTGGCACAAGGCTTGATATCTTTGCTCGCGGCCATCGCCCACTAGGAGATTACCCATGAAGAATCAGAAGGGCTTCACCCTCATCGAGCTGCTGCTCGTGCTCGCTATCATCGGCATCATCAGCGCCATCGCCATCCCAGCCCTGCTGGGTCAGCGTGAGAGCGCCCGCCAGAAGTCCACCGTGTCAGCGGCTGGTGCCATCAAGGCCGAAATCGCCAACACTGCGGAAGGCATCCGGAAGTCTGGCGTCACCCCCACTGCTGCGCTCGTTCAGGCCGCAGTCGCTGCAATGACTAATTACGGCCCGACGGTCGCGAAGAACCCCTACTTCCCAGGCGAGGGTTGCTACAATTTTGCCGCTGCCTCTGCAAAAAATGGCCAGGTGGGCGTCATAGCCGGTACTGTTGTTGGCCCCGACACCGTAACCTACGACTGCATCAGTGTCTCCTTCCAGCACGCTGCCAGCGGTGGCGTTATCACTTCTCCGGTTGGCATCGACAACTAAACGGCTGCGGCCACCCGGTTTCCCGCGGGCTCCCTTTCTGGGAGCCCGCGGTGTATTCAGTGGCCGTCTTGGTAAACGGCCTTCCCATCCTTTGGGTGCCATACTTGGAGGATTGCCAGCCCGTTGGCAAGTGAGTTCGAGTAGGTAGCAATTGGCAGACGGAGGTAAATCCCCGTACCCAGCCCACCCATGGTCCAGGCGTTTGCGTCAATCAAGACGGCTATTTCCCAGTAAGAACCCAAGCCTATCCAACCCTCTGAGGTTCCCATGAAGCGACAGTCCGGATTCTCTCTCATCGAACTCATGCTCGCCCTGGCCATCATTGGAATCATGTCAGCTATAGCAATCCCCTCCTTGCTGGGACAGCGGGAAAACTCTAGGCAGAAGGCTACCGAAGCCACCGCACAGTCCGTGGTCTCAGAGGCCAACGCCACTGCCAAGTTGAATCAGGGTTCTACCACCGCCACGGTCATTGCTTATGTCAAAGCTCTGCCGAACTTCCAGTACCCCGTCTGCAAGAATCCCTACAACTCAACCAAGTCACCCATCGCCGCCGCCGCCG
>JANYAZ010000244.1 GCA_025361045.1 Geothrix sp.
TTCGGTCGTGAGTTCTTCGGCCAGCGGCGGCGCGCCGACTTGCCGCCCAGCGTCCGGCAGACACCCGGCGCCTACCGCACCTTCCTGCACAACAACGGCTTTCACGGAGGTAAGTGATGATCACGAACCAGATGCTGCACCAGCTCATCGTCGCCGCCGTCTTCTCCATCCTGGGGCTCGTCATCCTCGGACTGGTCTGGCTCTTTCTTGTCAAGGTGCTGCCCTTCTCCCTCCGCAAGGAGATGGAGGATGACCAGAACATCGCCCTCGGCATCGTCCTAGGCTGCCTCATCCTCGGCATCAGCATCATCATCGCTGCTGCGATCCATGGGTGAAGCGCCTCCGGCTGATTCGGAAGCCCCCCTCACCCAGCCCACCCTCAGGGCCCCGCTGCTCTTCATCAGCGTGCTGCTCATCGCGAGCTGTGGGCTGATCTACGAGCTGGTGGCGGGGACGCTGTCGAGCTACCTGCTGGGCGATTCGGTGACGCAGTTCTCCACGGTGATCGGGGTGTACCTCAGCGCCATGGGGCTGGGCTCGTGGTTGTCGAAGTTCCTGCACCGCGGACTGGCCCGGCGCTTCGTGGACCTGGAACTGGCCGTGGCGTTGGTGGGCGGCTTCTCCGCTCCCATCCTCTTCCAGGCCTTTGCCCACACCCACGCCTTCCGGGTGGTGCTCTACGGCGTGGTCATGGCCGTGGGCACCCTGGTGGGGCTGGAGATCCCCATCCTCATGCGGATCCTCAAGGACCAGGTGCGCTTCAAGGACCTGGTAGCAGGCGTGCTGACCCTCGACTACATCGGCGCCCTCTTCGCCTCGCTGCTCTTCCCGCTGCTGCTCATGCCCAAGCTGGGCCTGGTGCGCACGAGCCTCCTTTTCGGCCTGCTGAACGCGGCCGTGGGTCTGTGGTCCACCCACCTGCTGCAGTCCCAGCTGGGCCCCACCCGGATGATCCGCCTGAGGTGCCTGGCCGTCATGGCGATGCTGGCCGTGGGCCTGGCCTTCGCCGGGAAGTTCACCCTGGCTGTGGAAGAGGAGATCTTCGCGGACGAGATCGTCTACGCCCGGGACAGTGCCTACCAGCGCATCGTGCTCACCCGCGGCCGGGGCAGCTTCCAGCTCTTCCTCAACGGCAACCTGCAGTTCTCATCGGCCGACGAGTACCGCTACCACGAGGCCCTGGTGCATCCGGCCTTCGGCGTGCGGCCCGAGGCCAAGCGCGTGCTCATCTGTGGCGGCGGCGATGGTCTCGCCGTGCGCGAGGTTCTGAAGCATCCCTCCGTGCAGGAGGTGGTGCTGGTGGATCTGGATCCGGCCATGACCGACATGGCCCGGAGGCAACCCATGGTGCGCCAGCTCAACGGCGCCGCCCTGGACGATTCCCGGGTGAAGGTGGTCAATGCCGACGCCATGGTCTGGCTGCAGGAAACCACCGGACCACCCTTCGACCTTGCCTACGTGGACTTCCCGGATCCCAACACCTACGCCCTGGGAAAGCTCTACACCTCCCGGTTCTACCGCCTGCTCCAGCGCCGCCTGACGGACAATGCCATGATCACTGTGCAGAGCACGTCGCCACTCATGGCCCGGCAATCCTTCTGGTGCATTGCCGCCACCATGGAGGCTTCGGGGCTGAAGGTGCGGCCCTTCCACCTGGCCGTGCCGTCCTTCGGCGTCTGGGGCTTCGTCCTGGCCTCGAAGCGCGACTTCGATGTACCCACCCGTGTGCTGCCTGGCCTGCGGCACCTGTCTGACGAAGCCGCCACCGCCATGTTCGCCTTCCCCAAAGACATGGACCGCGTTCCTGTGGAGATCAACCGGCTGGACAACCAGGTGCTGGTCCACCTCTACACGCGGGAGTGGCGGCGATGGTCGTGAGTTCGCGGCCATGAAACGGCGGGACTTCCTCCTGGCCACAGCTGCTTCGACGCTTCCCCTGGCCTGCCGCCGCAAACCCGAGTTCCCCTTCGGCGGCGAGTTGGTGGGCCTGAACATGGCCCTGGGCCATCGGCTGCTGAATGCCCCCCAGCCCGAACCCGATAGCTTCGAGCCCATCTCCGTACTCATCGTGGGTGGGGGCGTCGCCGGTCTCAGTGCCGCCTGGCGGCTGGCCGGGGCAGGCGTGGACGACTTCCGCGTCCTCGAACTCGAAGCAGAGCCGGGTGGCACGTCCAGGTCGAGCCGCAACCATGTGAGCGCATTCCCCTGGGCGGCCCACTACCTCCCCGTTCCCGATCGTGGCAACCACGCGGTGCTGCGCCTGCTGCAGGAATGCGGTGTCGTCGAAGGTTTCGACGCCAAGGGCGATCCCCTCTTCGCCGAAGAGGCTACAGTGCGCGCACCCGAGGAACGCATCTTTGCCTACGGCCAGTGGTGGGAGGGGCTTTACCTCCGGGCCGGAGCCAGCGCCGAGGATGAGCGTCAGTACCACGCCTTCTTCCAGGAAGTGGACCGCTGGGCGGCCTTCAAAGATGCGAAAGGACGACCCGCCTTCAGCATTCCCCGATCCCGGTGCTCGGATGCCCCGGAGGCCCGCGCCCTCGACGGGCTGTCCTTCGCCACCTGGCTGGATCAGCGTGGCCTCACCTCACCCCGACTGCGCTGGCTGCTGGACTACGCGTGCCGGGACGACTACGGCTCGCGGCTGGACACCACCAGTGCCTGGGCGGGGCTCTTCTATTTCGCTGCGCGCAAGCAGGGACCGGGAGAGGATTCCCGTCCCCTGCTCACCTGGCCGCAGGGCAACGGCTTTCTCGTCGACCACCTGCGTCGCGCCAGCGGCGACCGGCTCCGTTGCGGGGTGATGGCCACGTCGATCCACCCTGACCAGAATGGCCTGCTTGTCACCGCCTGGGATGCGGTGCACCAGCGTGCCATCGGGTGGCGCGCCAGGCGCGTGATCTTCGCCGGGCCCCAGCATGTGGCGAAGCATGTGATCCCAGATCTTGGGACCGCGCGCCCCGCCATGACGCGCATCCACAATGCACCCTGGCTGGTGGCGAACCTCACCTTGCGGGCCAGACCGAAGGAATTCAGCTTCCCGCTGGCCTGGGACAATGTGCTGCGCGATAGCGAGGCTCTGGGCTACGTGGTCGCCACGCACCAGAGCCTGCAGGATCACGGACCCACGGTATGGACCTGGTACCGACCTTTTGCAGGCCCCGACTGTGATGCCGAGCGGGCGAGGCTGCTCGCCATGGACTGGCCGACCAGCGCGCGCATGGTGCTGGATGACCTCCGCCCAGCGCACCCTGATTTGGAAGGACTCGTATCCCGCCTGGACGTCATGCGCTGGGGGCACGCCATGGTGCGCCCGGTGCCCGGTCTGCTCTGGGATGCCGAATTCCTCGCCCTCGCCCGTCCCTTCGGAGGAGTCCATTTTGCTCACACCGAGCTCAGCGGCCTCGCTCTGTTCGAAGAGGCCCAGGACCATGGCATCCGGGCCGCAGAAGAGGTCCTGGCGGTCCTGGGTCGACCCGTCCGGAGTTGGCGGTAGCAGCGACCCGCCTGTGACCTCCGGCACATGCCATGCACAGCCCTCCAAGCGGCCTGGCATGAGCCTCCGCCGGTTTTCTCATAGAATCTCCAGCCCAGCTGTAGGATGCCCAAGTCGTTTATGTTCTAACAGCATTCATTGTTTTCTTTATAAATCATTTGGAATGTCTTTATTTCGCTTGACGCTCCTCTCCAGGGGGCGTGGCATGAGCAGTACACGTTCCCAAACCCAGTGTCTTTCCGCCTCACCCAGAGGTTCCGTACATGTCCACGGCCGAGGTCTTTCCTCCCGAGCGCCCTCAGGCCGAAGGTTTGTCGAGTGCCCTGGAACTGCGCCTCGCCAGCCTGGCGGAGATCGTCACCCGACTGGAGACCAGGGTGGCCGCCCTGGAAGGGACTGCTCCCGAACGAGCCTTGCCCGCTGCTGTCGGGTCTACTCCAGAGGTCCTTGTGGCATTCTCCGCCACCCCCCCCGTGGCGCTTCCCGCAGCGGACCTTCCCAATCCCGTCCGCCTCATGGGGCTCATCGGCAGGACCTGTCTCATCCTCGGTGGCGCCACCTTCATCCGGGCTCTGGTGGATGCAGGCACCATCCACCGCGGCTGGGGTGTGGCGCTGGGTCTAGCCTTCGCCATCACCTGGGCCCTGCTCGCGGATCGCGCCAAGCAATCGCTCGATTCCGCCTTCCATGCCCTGGCCTCCATCCTCATCGCCTATCCACTGATCGTGGAGTCCACGGCCCGCTTCGGAATCCTCGAACCGAGCCTGGCGGCCTTCCTCCTCTTGGCCGTCACCTGCCTGCATGGAGTCGTGGCCTGGCGCCGGAACCTGCAGCCCATCATCTGGTTGGCCACCCTCACCTCCCTGGGTTCCGGCTTCGCCGTGATGGCCGGTCGGCGCGCCATCGAACCCTTCCTGGCGGTCTTCCTCATCCTTGGCATCGGCGCCCTGTGGGCCACCTACGGCCGCCGGTGGCATGGCCTCCGTTGGCCCACGGCCCTGGCCGCCAACCTCGGAGTGCTGATTCTCACGTCGCTCGCGGCTTGGCCAGGTGGCATTCCAGAGATCTATCGGGGCATCTCCTCCGAGCGGGCCATGCTGTTCGCGTTGGCGCTGGTCGTGCTCTACATCGGCAGCTTCGCCATCCGAATGTTCCAGCAGCAACGGGTGGTGAATGCCTTCGAAAAGGTCCAGACCATCCTGGTATTGCTGGTCGGCTTCGGCGGCGCCTTCCGCGTCGCCCTCGCCTCCGGCTCGGGGACTGGCGTTCTCGGCGCTGGCGCCTCGGTGGCGGGCCTGGGTTGCTACGCAACGGCCTTGCGCTTTGCGGAAGAACACGAGGAGACCCGGGCGAATTTCAACTTCTTCACGTTCCTGGCTCTCATTTTCCTCCTGTTGGGTGGACCGATCCTGCTGCCAGCTCCAGTCTTCGCGGCCCTGTCGGGGGCTCTCGGCCTGGGGATGATGATGGTTGGTCTGCGCATGCAGCGGACCGTCCTGCTCCTCCAGAGTGGCGCCTTCCTCCTGGCTGCCGGGGTGACCTCCGGATTGGTTGGCTGGTCCTTCCGTGCCTTTCTCGCCCCCGGGGGCGTCGGTTCCCCCCTGCCCTTGTCTGGTTTCCTCAGCCTTGCCTTCCTGATGACGGCGGTTGCCTGGTTCCAGTTGCACCGTCCGTCCGACACCATCATCAGGAAGGTACGTCCCCTGATCCTGTTCCTGGGGGCTGCGGGAACAGCGGGAGCTGGCGCCCTGCTCGTCCGAGCCTGCGTTGGACTCCTCGCCTCCGGAACGTTGGAAGCGGACCTTCTTGCGGCGATCCGGACCGGCGTACTCTCACTGCTCGCCATCGTCATGGCCTGGTTCGGCCGCCGGATGCCGATCCTTCAGCTGCGCTGGCTGGTCTATCCCATGCTCATCGTCACAGCCCTGAAATTCCTGTTCGAGGACCTGCCCGTGGGCCGGCCCCTGACCCTTTTCCTCGGCTTCATGTGCTACGGCGCCACGCTCATGCTTGCGCCCCGTCTGCTCAAGACTCCTGCCCCGCCGGGCGGGGACAACCATTCGAACGCATCGATACCGGAGGTGGATTCATGAATGCACGCCTGATCCGATTCGCGGGCCTGAGCCTGCTCCTCCTGGCACTTCCTGCCATGGCCAAGGAGCCGCCCAAGAAGGCGGAGCCCATCGCCCAGGAAGGCATCCAGGTGCCGAAGCCGCCCTTCACCGAAGGGATCTTCCCCTGCACGGGCTGCCATGACGGCAAGTCCATGAAGGTGAACACGACCCGGCGAGCCCTGGTCGACATGCATGGCGACATCGAGCTCAAGCATGGCCCCGAGTCCCGCTGGTGCCTGGACTGTCACGATGCCAACAGCCGCGACAACCTGCACCTTGCCAGTGGCGAGAAGGTCGACTTCACCGCGTCCTACAAACTCTGCGGCCAGTGCCACGGCGACAAGTTCAGGGATTGGCGCGAGGGCATCCACGGCAAGCGCACCGGCAGCTGGAACGGCCAGAAGCAGTACTTGCTCTGCGTCAACTGCCACAACCCCCACTCGCCTCGTTTTGCGGCCTTGAAGCCCATGCCGCCACCCGCGCGACCCGAAGCCATCCAGACCCGAACAGGGGGTGCCCGATGACGGACAGCAAGCTCACCTCCCTCCCTGAACCCAGCACGGAAGCCTCAGGTGGTTGCGGGTTGGGCCGCCGCGAATTCCTTGGCGTCGGCGTGGCCGCCGTCGCCACGGCGCTGACCGGCTGTGGGACGCTCAGCAAAGAGGAGTTCCTCCAACACAACTTCCAGGAGCTTTCGAAAGAGGAGGTTCTCTCCGTCATCGCCCGCCTTGAAAAGGAATACAAGGCCAAATACGGCAAGGACGTGAAGGTCGGCACCACCCCCGCCATGCCCGGCGTGATCTTCGGCTACGCACTGGACCTCAGCCGCTGCATTGGCTGCCGTCGCTGCGTCCATGCCTGCGTGAAGGAGAACAACCAGTCTCGAAACCCTGAAGTCCAGTGGATCCGGGTGCTCCAGCTGGACAAGGAGGAGGGTGTCAACCTCCAGCACGCCGAACAGTACTACAACCCGGCGGAGGTGCCCGAAGAGGGGCATTTCTACATGCCGATCCAGTGCCAGCAGTGCAAGAAGCCCCCCTGCGTGAAGGTCTGCCCGGTGGGCGCCACCTGGCGCGAAAAGGACGGCATCGTGGTGGTGGACTACAACTGGTGCATCGGCTGCCGCTACTGCATGGCCGCCTGCCCCTACGGCGCCCGGCACTTCAACTGGGGTGAGCCGAACCTGCCCCCCGATCAAGTCAATACCGACACGCACTACCTCGGCAACCGGCCCCGGCCCAAGGGCGTGGTGGAGAAGTGCACCTTCTGCGTCCAGCGCACCCGCAAGGGCCTTTATCCGGCCTGCGTGGAGATCTGCCCCACAGGGTCCCGCAAGTTCGGGAACCTGCTCGACAAGACCAGCGAGATTCGCTACGTCCTCGAGAACAAGCGCGTTTTCAAGCTCAAGGAAGAACTGAACACCCAACCCAACTTCTTCTACTTCTACGGGGTGTGAGGCCATGTTCAATTTCAGGAATTTCAAACAGTTCATCATCGACACCATTGGACTGATGCTCACGGGAAGTCGGATCTACTACGCCTGGGTTGGGTTTCTGCTGCTCCTTATCGTCATCGGGACCGGGGCCTACATCGGGCAGCTCAACGACGGCCTCATCGTCACCAAGATGCGGGATCAGGTCTCGTGGGGCTTCTACATCGGCAACTTCACCTTCCTGGTGGGCGTGGCCGCTGCCGCCATCATGCTGGTCATCCCTGCCTACATCTACGACTGGGAGCCCATCAAGGAGATCACCATCCTGGGGGAAATGCTGGCCATCAGCGCTCTGATCATGTGCCTGGGCTTCGTCATGGTGGACATTGGCCGACCCGACCGCTTCTGGCACATCATGCCGCTGGTGGGGCGCTTGAACTGGCCCCAGTCCATGCTGGCCTGGGACGTCATCGTGCTGAACCTCTACCTCGTTCTGAACTATTTCGTGGTCACCTACCTGCTGTTCTGTGCCTATACCGAGCGCCACTACGTGAAGAAAATCGTCACCCCGCTCGTGCTCCTTTCGATTCCCATGGCCGTGAGCATCCACACCGTCACCGCCTATCTCTACAACGGCCTGGGCGCGCGCCCCTTCTGGAATTCAGCCATTCTGGCCCCACGATTCCTGGCTTCGGCCTTCTGCTCGGGACCCGCGATCCTGCTGATCCTCCTCCAAGTCCTTCAGAAAACGACGAAACTCAAAATCAAGGACGAGGCCATCTTCAAGATCGCCGAGCTCATGGCCTACACCATGGGCTTCAACCTCTTCCTCACCGCCGCCGAGTCCTTCAAGGAGCTCTATTCGGGCACTGAGCACGTGGTGTACTTCCAGTACCTGTTGTTCGGGCTCAAGGGACACAACACCCTGGTGCCCTATGCGTGGGCATCCATCATCTTCGGGTTCGTGGCCTTCATCCTGTTCCTGGTGCCGAAGTTCCGGACGAACTGGAAGCTTCTGAACCTCGGTTGCGTACTGATCTACGCCAGCGTCTACATCGAGAAGGGCATGGGCCTCATCATCCCTGGTCTCACTCCCGATGCCCTCGGCGAGATCTACGTCTACACCCCCTCCTTTACGGAAATCGCCGTGGCGGCGGGCATCTTTGCGATCGGTTTCCTGGTCTTCACCCTGATGCTGAAGGCCGCTGTGCCCATGATGCTAGGGGAGTTCACCATGAGCCGTGGGAGGAAAAAGGCCACTGAGCCTGAGGTGGAACCATCCTGATGAATCCGGGCAGGGCCCACCCGGGCCCTGCCCCCTTCACCAGCGCTCGTCCTTCGTCCTGGGCGCCAATGGCCAGGGGTCGGAGGTCCTGTCGTTGATGGTGGCCCCGCTCTGCATCACATGGCGGGTGTTGGCCAGGAAGCCGTGCGGGAAGATGGGCGCAGGTTCGCTGGCCGCATCCAGACGCGCCATGAGGTCCGCAGGCAGTTGGACGTCCAGAGATTGGATGTTGCCATCCAGTTGCGTGAGCGTCCGAGCACCGAGAATCGGGCTGGCCACACCGGACCGCGCCAGCACCCAGGCCAGCGCCACCTGGGCGACGCCGGTGCCCAGCTCGGCAGCCACGGCCTCGGCCGCCTCGATGATGGTGTAGTTCCGGTCCGTCAGGCTCTTCGACACACCAGGCACATGTCGCCCCTCGCCCTGCGGATGCTTGTTCCGCCCGTACTTGCCCGTCAGCAGGCCCCCCTTCAAGGGGGACCAGGGCGTGACTCCGAGCCCACAGCTCGTCGCCATGGGCAGCAGGTCGTGTTCGACCGTGCGTTCGATGAGGGAGTACTCGATCTGCAGGGCGATGAACGGGGACCAGCCCCTGAAGCTCGCCTTGCTCTGCCCCTGCACCACCTTCCAGGCGGGGGTATCCGAGACGCCCAGGTACCGGACCTTGCCGGCCCGCACCAGATCGTCCAGGGCGCGCATGGTCTCCTCGATGGGGGTATGGGGATCATCGAAGTGCAGCCAGTACAAATCCACACAGTCCGTGCGGAGGCGCCGCAGGCTCTGCTCCAGCTGCTGCTGGATGGCCTTCCGACCGGCCCCACCGGCATTGGGGTCACCGCGATGGAGGCTGCCGCAGAACTTGGTGGCCAGCACGACTTGATCCCGGCCGCCGCGTTCGGCGAAGTAGTCCCCCAGGATGGCCTCGCTATGACCCTTCGTGTAGATGTTGGCCGTATCGATGAAGTTGCCGCCCGCACTCAGGTAGCGGTCGAGCATGGCCCGGCTCTCGGCCACCTCGGCACCCCAACCCCAATCTGTTCCGAAGGTCATGGTCCCAAGGCAGAGAGGGCTGACGCGCAGCCCGGAACGGCCGAGGGTCCGGTAGTCGGTGAGCTTCATGGTGGCCTCCACGGACTCCAAGACTAGCCTGGATCAGATCCCCGGATCCTCGTCGTGGGCCTCGTCCGGATTTGCGAGCAGGATGGCCCGGAAGCGGTCCAGGTTCGCCAGGAAGAGGTCCGCCAGGAACGGATCGAAGTGGACGTCCCGCCCCTTCCGGAGCAGGTCCACCACCTGATCCTCAGGCCAGGGTTCCTTGTAATGGCGGCGATTGCTCACGGCATCGTAGACGTCCACCAGGGCGGTGATACGGGCCTCCAGAGGGATCGCCTCACCCTTCAGGCCCTTGGGATACCCGCTCCCATCCCACTTCTCGTGATGGCCGATCGCAATCCGCGCCCCCATCTGGATGAAGGGCACCGTCGAGCCCTTGAGGATGGTGGCACCCATGGTGGTGTGCCGCTTCATGGTCACCCACTCGTCTTCCGTGAGGGCCCCGGGTTTCTGGAGGATCGCGTCCGGCACACCGATCTTGCCGATGTCGTGCATGGGAGCGGCCGCTTGGATCGTATCCACGCCCTGCTGGTCCCAACCCATGAGGTCGGCCATCTCGGCAGCATAGAGGCCGATGCGCCGCACGTGCATGCCGGTCTCGTTGTCCCGGTGCTCACTGGCCGTGATGAGCCTCAGGGCGATCTCTTCGCGTGAACTGCGGATCTCCAGGGTCTGCTCCCGCACCTTCTGGGCCAGCTGCGCCTCCCGGTCCCGGAAGGCGATCTCCAGCATGCGTCGACGCAGGGCCGAATTGACCTGCACCAGGATCTCCCGGGGTTGGTAGGGCTTCAGCACATAGCCGAAGGCGCCCCGCTGAAGGCATTCGATGGCCGTTTCCGCATCCTCCAGGGAACTCACCATCACCACGGAGGTATCGGGAATCCGGGGCTTGATGGCCTTCACGAGATCCAGTCCACTGGCTCCGGGCATCTGGATGTCGCAGAGGATCAGGTCGATGGTGTCCTCGTCCAGCACGGCGAGCGCACCAGCCACATCCTCCGCCTCCCGGCAGCGGTAGCCCGACTTGGTCAGGATGTGCCGGAGCGACAGGCGGACAATGGCCAGATCGTCCACGACGAGAATGCTGACCTGCTGTGGGACCACCTGGATGTCGTCGTTCATGGCTTCCCTGTGGGCATACTCAACGGTGCCCAGGCTGGATGGCTGTACTTCCAGATCATCGCATGGGCAGAAAAAACCCGGAAAGCCTACCGGTCAGGATTCTTTGCCCAGCAGACGGAGTCAGGAATCAGCGGGCCCACGCCAGCGAATCCCGCTTGGCCGTGTAGTGGGCACCCAGGCCAAGGCCGATGGCACGCTCACAAAGTTCCAGCGCCGCGTGGAAATCCCCCAGTTCGCTGTGGGCCTGGATGCCCCGTTCAAAACAGGACAGTCCCTCCAGCAACCGACGGTACTCATGGGGAAAGGCGGCTTCCAGTTCAGGCAGATAACCCAGAACCTGACTCACGGATTCCGTACAGGCCTCCCACTGGCCGCACTGCCCCTGGGCCTCGGCACTCAGGTCGTAGGCCACGGCCTTCACCGCGTTGGGGAGACTGGCCTGGCCCTCGAAGGTGCGGCGCAAGTACTTCAGGCCGGATTCAGGGCCGCTGAAGGCCGCCTCGCGGTGGCCTGCCAGCAGGTCTTCCAGCGTATCCTTCACGGACTTGCGGACGGGTTCGTTGCGCTTGGCCATTGGGACCGATCTAGAAAAGGTATTTGAAACCGCAGATGTCGCAGATGGACGCAGATAAATGCAAAAACGATCCAATTTTCATCTGCGCAATCTGCGTCATCTGCGGTTAAAACTCATTCGTATTCGATGGTCGCGGGAGGCTTGCTGGTGATGTCGTAGACCACGCGATTGATGCCCTTCACCTCGCGGACGATGCGCTGGGCGATACGATCCAGCAGCTCGTGGGGCAGGCGGGCCCAGTCGGCGGTCATGAAGTCCTCGCTGGTCACGGCCCGCAGGGCGCACATCCACTCGAAGGTGCGCTCGTCGCCCATGATGCCCACGGTCTGCACCGGCAGCAACACCGCGAAGGCCTGGCTGGTCTTCCCATACCAGCCACTCTCGCGCAGCTCCTGGAGGAAGATCGCGTCGGCGTTCTGCAGGATGGTGGCCCGTTCGCGGGTGATGGCGCCCGGCAGGCGCACGGCCAGTCCAGGCCCAGGGAAGGGATGCCGCTGATTCATCTCCTCGGGTAGCCCCAGGGCCAGGCCCGTGGCGCGAACCTCGTCCTTGAACAGCTCCCGCAGGGGTTCCACCAGCTTGAGCTTCATGCGATCCGGCAGGCCCCCCACGTTGTGGTGGGACTTCACCAGGATGGCGCCGCCAATGCCGCTGGATTCGATCACGTCGGGGTACGTGGTGCCCTGCCCCAGGAAGTCGGCCTGCACCTTGCCGGCCTCGCGCTCGAAGACCTCGATGAACTTGCCGCCGATGATCTTGCGCTTCTGCTCGGGATCCGTGATGCCCGCCAGAGCGCCCAGGAACTCGTCCGAGGCGTCCACCCAGATGACATTGAGCTCGAAGGGTGCGAAGTAGACCTGCACCTGCTTCATCTCGTCCTTGCGCATCAACCCGTGGTCCACGAACACGCAGGTGAGCTGTTTGCCGATGGCCTTGTGCAGCAGCAGGGCCGCCACGCTGGAATCCACCCCGCCGCTGAGGCCCAGCACCACGGTGCCCGAACCCACCTGGGCACGGATGGTCTTGACTTTCTCGTCGATGAAGTTGCCCGCATTCCAGTCCAGGGCCATGCCGCAGTGCTTGAGGAAGTTCAGCAGCAGGGGAGTGCCCTGGGCGCTATGGGTGACCTCTGGGTGGAACTGGAGGCAGTAGATCCCACGCGTGGGGTCTTCCATGGCGGCCACGGGCACACTGGGCGTCGTCGCCGTAACCGTGAAGCCCGCGGGCGCCACTTCGACGTGGTCGCCATGGCTCATCCACACCTGCTGGGCGTGGGGCAGTCCTTCGAAGAGCATGGAGTGCTCGGGCATGGCCTGGATCTCCGCCTTGCCGTATTCCCGGCTGGCCGAGCGGTGCAGTTGCCCGCCCAGGTTCCGCGCCAGCAGCTGCTGGCCGTAGCAGATGCCCAGGATGGGCACACCTAGGTCCAGGATGGCCGGGTCCAGATCCGGTGCCCCGGGCTCCAGCACGGAGTTGGGTCCGCCGGACAGGATCACGCCCTTCAGATCCGCCCCGGCGATCTCCTTGGCCGTGGCCCCGCTGCTGTAGACCAACCCGAAGGCCCCCAGCTCCCGCAGCCGCCGGGTGATGAGCCGGGTGTACTGGCTGCCGTAGTCGATGATCGCGATGCGTTCGTGGTGCATGGGAACCTCAGGAAAAGCTCTCAACCGCAGATGACGCAGATTTCGCAGATGAAGTTGATGGAGGTTGTAGCTCTTTTATCTGCGCCCATCTGCGACATCTGCGGTTTTACTTCAAATTCACTGCCACTGCGAAAAATCCGCCACGCGCAGGAAAGCCTGGCGCAAGCGCTGGAGCAGGCTGAGGCGCGCGGCTCGAAGCGCTGGCTCCTCGCACTTCACCATGACCGAGGTGAAGAAGGCCTCCAGGGGTTGAGCCAGGTCGGCGAGGGCCGCCAGCAGGGCCGGCTGATCAGCGCTGGCCTCCAAGGTCGCAAGGCGGGCGGCCAGGGCCTTCTCGGTGGCGTCCTGCAGGACGGCGGCATCGAAGGCATCGGCGGGAGTCTCGTCTTTCAGGATGTTACCGATGCGCTTGGCGCTCTGGGCCAGGGAGGCAAACCGTGGATCATCGGCGAAGGCCGACAGGGCCTCGCAGCGGGCCTTGAGGTCGGCCAGTGCTTCCCAGCCCGTGGCCAGGGCGGATCGGCGCACAGAACCGGCGTAGCCTCCCAACTCAAGCTGATACGCCACTCGATCCTTGAAAAAGGCCAGCAGCGCCTCGGTGGTTTCGGGTGCGGGCTTGGTGGCCTTGGTCCCCACCACGCCGAGGGCGGCGCCGATGAGGTCCGTGGGCGTCAGCGCCCAGCCCTGCTCCCACAGGATGCGCACGATGCCCTGACCGGCACGACGCAGGGCGAGGGGATCTTTGGATCCCGTGGGAATCAGGCCCACGGCGAAGCAGCCAGCCACGGTGTCCAGCTTGTCGCAAAGCGAGAGCAGGCAGCCCATGGGGGTGGAGGGAATGGCATCCTCGGCACCGACGGGCCGGTAGTGCTCCTTCACGGCCATCCAGACGTCCTCGTGGGCGCCTTCGTGCTTCAGATACTCGCCGCCCATGATGCCCTGCAGTTCGGGGAACTCACCGACCATGAGGGTGCGCAGGTCGCACTTGGCCATGCGGGCGGCTTCAAGGGCATGCTCGATCTTCGTGTCATCCCAGTTCAGGCGCGTGGCCAGGGCCTTGACGAGGGCCACCACCCGGCCTGTCTTGGCGTGGTAGCTGCCCAGGTCCCGCTGGAAGGTGAGGGCCTGGAGCTTCTCCAGCCGATCCGACAGGGGATGCTTGCGGTCCTCGGCGAAGAAGAAGCGCGCATCGTAGAGCCGGGCCTTCAGCACCCATTCGTTGCCCGCCTTCACGAACCCGGCCGGGTCGTCGGGGCGATTGGCGGCGGTGAGGAAGCAGGGCAGCAGGGCGCCATCCGGACCCTCGATGCAGAAGCTCTTCTGGTGCTCGCGCAGGCTGGTGACCAGCACCTCCTTGGGCAGCTCCAGGAAGGTCACCGGGAACTCGCCACGGACGATCTTCGGGAACTCCACGATCTCGGCCAGCGTATCCAGCAGTTCCACATCGGCCACCACACGACCGCCGGCCTCCGTGGCCAGGGCCTCCAGCTGGGCGGCAATGCGGGCGCGGCGGACATCCACGCTGACTAGGACACCCGCAGCCTCCAGGGCCGCTTCATAGGCCTCGGGCGCGGCGATCTTTACCGGCGCAGCATGCTCGCGGTGGAAGAGCCGATGCCCCCAGGTCGTATTCTTGGCGGTAACACCATCCACTGTGATGGGCACCACCTGCTCCCCGAAGAGGCAGAGGATGTTGCGGATGGGGCGCACGAACTCGAAGTCCGACCGGCCCCAGCGCATGGCCTTGGGCACATGGAGGCTGGCGATGAGCCCCGGCAGGGCCTCCGCCAGCAGGTCCGCCGCGGGACGGCCCTGCTTCGTAAGGGTGACCACCGCGCAGGGTTCCTTCTTGCCGGCAGGCTGCTCGAAGCGAACGGCCGAAAAGGGCACGCCCCATTTCTCCGCGAACTTCTCGCCCTGGATGGTGGGCTTCCCGGACTCGTCCACGCACATGCGCTGGGGCGGACCGACCTGGGTCTCGGTCTGATCGGGCTGAGCTTCGGGCAAGCCGGAGACGCGCCAGGCGATTTTCCTCGGGGAGAAAAAGATCTCGATCGCCGAAGGTGCCAACCCCTGGTTGACACACCAGGTCTGGAAGGCATTGCGGAAGTCCTCGGTCAGCGGGGTTAGGAATCGCGCCGGGATCTCCTCGCAGTGCAGTTCCAGCAGGAAGGTCTGGGTGGCGCTCACTTCGCACCTCCCTTGGCGGCTTCCACAGGTGCGGGGACACCCTCCTCGTGCTCCAGATATGCCTTCGCGCAGCCGCAGGCCAGGTCGCGCACGCGCTTGATGATGCCGGGCCGCTCGGTGGTGCTCACGGCGCCGCGGGCGTCCAGCACGTTGAAGGTGTGGCTCATCTTGAGGGCCTGCTCGTAGGCGCTGAGAAAGTGGCCGTGGTCCTTGAGCAGGCGCCAGCCCTCCTTCTCGAAGGCCTCAAACAGCGTACGGTGCAGGTCCAGGTCCGCGTGCTCGAAGCTGTAGGCGCTCAGTTCGAATTCCTCGCGCTCGCGCATCTGGCCGTAGGTCACGGGGAAGACACCATCGTCCGTCTTCACCTCGCCGTGGACCAGGTCGAAGATGTTGTCGTAGCCGCCCAGGAACATGCAGATGCGTTCGATGCCGTAGGTCAGCTCGGCGCTCACGGGGCGGCAGTCGAGGCCGCCCACCTGCTGGAAGTAGGTGAACTGGCTGATCTCCATGCCGTCCAGCACCACCTGCCAGCCCACGCCCCAGGCACCGAGTGATGGCGATTCCCAGTTGTCCTCCTCGAAGCGCAGGTCGTGCTTGGAGAAGTCGATGCCGAGAGCTTCGAGGCTCTCGATGTACAGGTCCTGCACCTTGGCGGGACTGGGCTTGAGGATCACCTGGAACTGCAGGTGCTTGTAGACGCGGAAGGGGTTCTCGCCGTAGCGGCCGTCCGCCGGGCGGCGCGAGGGCTCCACATAGGCGACGTTCCAGGGCTTCGCACCCAGGGCGCCGAAGAAGGTAAGCGGATTCATGGTGCCCGCGCCCTTTTCCAGGTCATAGGGCTGGCCGATGAGGCAGCCCCGGTCGGCCCAGAACCGCTGCAGGCGGAGGATCAGTTCCTGGATGTGCATGGGGGCTCGCCAAAACGAGCATTGTAGCGGGTTCTCGCCACTTTGGTAAGCTCGTGGGATGCGGATCCGACCTGCCACTCCAGCCGATGCCCCTGCCCTCGTCACCCTCGGC
>JANYAZ010000051.1 GCA_025361045.1 Geothrix sp.
GGAGATCCCATGGCCAAGTATGTGTTCGTCACCGGTGGTGTGTTGTCGAGCCTGGGCAAGGGGATCGCGGCGGCGAGTCTGGGCGCGCTCTTGGAGGCCCGCGGGCTGAAGGTCACGCTCATGAAGATGGATCCCTACCTCAACGTGGATCCGGGAACCATGTCGCCTTTCCAGCACGGCGAGGTCTTCGTCACGGACGACGGCGCCGAGACGGACCTGGATCTGGGCCACTACGAGCGCTTCACTTCCGTGCCCACCACCCAGAACCACACCATCACCACGGGTCGCATCTACAACACCGTGATCCAGAAGGAGCGCCGCGGCGACTACCTGGGCAAAACGGTGCAGGTGATCCCCCACATCACGGACGAGATCAAGGGCGTGATGAAGAAGGTCGCCAAGGACATGGACGTGGTGATCGTGGAGATCGGTGGCACGGTGGGCGACATCGAAAGCCAACCCTTTCTCGAGGCCATTCGCCAATTCAAGCTCGAAGCAGGCCTGGATTCGCAGATGAAGGCCAATGCCATCAATATGCACCTGACCTATGTCCCGTACATCAAGACTGCGGGCGAGCTGAAGTCCAAGCCCACCCAGCACAGCGTGAAGGAACTGCGGGCCCTGGGCATCCAGCCCGACGTCCTGCTCTGCCGCGCGGACCTGGACATCCCCCGGGACCTCAAGGACAAGATCGCTCTGTTCTGCTCCGTGACACCCGACGCCGTGTTCAGCGGCCGGGACGCCCACTCCATCTATGAGGTGCCCCTGAACCTGCACCTCGAGGGCCTGGATGCCAAGGTGGCAGCTCTGCTGGGTCTCGGCGAGAAGACGCCTGACCTCAGCGCCTGGCAGAACCTGCTGCACCGCATCCGCAACCCCAAGGGCAGCGTGCGCATCGCAGTGGTGGGCAAGTACGTGGAGTTCAAGGAGAGCTACAAGAGCCTCATCGAGGCCCTGCACCATGCAGGGTACGGGCTGGAAACCCAAGTGGACCTCAAGTGGATCGAGGCGGAGGAACTGGAGAACCAGGATCCGGGGGTCTTCCTTCAGGACTGCCACGGCATCCTGGTGCCTGGCGGCTTCGGGGTGCGCGGTACCCGAGGCATGATCAAGTCCATCCAGTACGCCCGCGAGCAGCGCATCCCCTTCTTTGGCATCTGTCTCGGCATGCAGATGGCCTCCGTGGAGTTCGCCCGGAACGTGGTGGGCCTCGAGGGTGCCGATTCCACCGAGTTCGATGACGCGCCCAAGCACCGCGTCATCTTCAAGCTGCGCGAACTGGTGGACGTGGAGGAACTGGGTGGGACGATGCGCCTGGGGGCCTACCCCTGCCGTCTTGCGGCCGGGAGCCAGGGTGCCAAGGCCTACGGCACCACCGAGATCAGCGAGCGCCACCGCCATCGCTACGAGTTCAACCACGAGTACCGGAAGGCCCTGGAAGACAAGGGCCTGGTGTTCACGGGCATGAGCCCCGATGGCGTCTTCGTGGAAATCGTCGAGCTGAAGGAGCACCCCTACTTCCTGGCCTGCCAGTTCCACCCCGAGTTCAAGAGCCGTCCCCTGAACCCCCATCCACTCTTCACGGCCTTCGTGAAGGCCAGTGTCGCCAATCGTGGCTGATCGTAGAATCCATCGAATTCGACGAACCCTCGCGGCCTGGACCAGGCCCTAGAACTTCACCGAACAGCCCATGCCGCAGGTGAGGTAATTGTCCCGCCGCACGAGGGGGCTCTGTCGGGTGCTCCCTTGAAGGGCGGTGCCTCGAAGCACCCAGAACATCTGCCACTTTTTGGGCAACAGGAGCGCCAGATGAGCCGTGGCGTTGGTTTCTCTCAGTCCACCACCTGGCGCGTAGGGCCGGTCCTCTCCGGCCCTCAATCTTGGATCCCCTGCCAGGATCAGCTGGTGCCGGCTGGCGGCCTGCTCGGGCGTCACGCCGAAATCCCAGGCCAGGTTCTGGGATGTTCCCCAGATACCCGATAGGCCGAACCCGGCCATTAGTCGGCTGGCCACCCGCCCGCCGACGCCGACTTCCAGGGTGGCGCGGGCTCCGGAATCGCGGACCAGGCCCGTGGCGATCTTCAGGGATGCGTGCAGGGCTCCCCCGTGAAGGCGCAGGCCCGTTCCGAAAAAGGCATCGCCTGACCGGTCTCCCATGCCTGCCAACTCGTCCGCCCGGCTTTCGGGACGCTTTTCGCCCACACCCAGGCCGAGGTCCCAGGTGAGGTTCGTTCCGCGGAAGAGCCGCACCCCCGCCCCAGCGCCCACGGAGACCAGGCTGGAGCCCAGGAAGAATCGGCCATCGTAGTCCGCGCTGAAAACGGGAAGGGCCACGAACCGTTTCTGCGAGCTTCCAGGGTTGGCGACCGATTCAAAGGCCATGGCCCCCAGACGAAAGTTCCACTGGCCCGGCGTGGAGGGCTCGGTCCAGGGAATGGTTTGGGCGCGGCAGGGAAGGAGGGAAAGGGTGAGCAGGGCCGCAAGCAGGGTGATCCGCATGGTTCCTCTGGGTGGTCTTCGGCGTTGCAGGTTTGGGCTAATTCGGCTCTAGACCTGTATGGAGCCTTTGACGAGGGGTTGGGTTGATGCGGAAAATGGGCGGGCTTGTTGGCCCGCCCATTTCTACTGAAGGCTCGAGACTGAAAAACTGTCTACTGGCGACCGCCCTTGGCCGCCCACTCTTCGAGCATGGCGGTGGTGACGGACTTGGGGCGCTCAAGGGCGTAGCCCAGGGCGCGGTCCCAGGTGATGTTGGCGAGCACGCCGATGGCGCGGCCCACACCGAAGAGCACGGTGTAGAAGTCGTACTCGGTGAGGCCGTAGTGCCACTGGATCACGCCGCTCTGGGCATCGACATTGGGCCAGGGATTCTTGGTCTTGCCCTGTTCCGTGAGCACGCCCGGGGCCACCTTGTAGATCATGTTGACGAGCTTGAAGAGGGGGTCGGTGGGCAAGTGCTTCTGGCAGAACTCCATCTGGGCCTGGTAGCGCGGATCGGTCTTGCGCAGCACGGCGTGGCCGTAGCCCGGAATGACATGACCGGAGTTCAGGGTTTCCCACAGGGCGGCCTTGACGTTCTCCTCCGTGGGCTCCGCTCCGCCCAGCTTCTTCTGGAACTGCATGATCCAATCCAGCACTTCCTGGTTGGCCAGCCCGTGGAGGGGGCCTGCCAGGCCGTTGAGGCCGGCGCTGAGGCTGTAGTAGGCATCGGACAGGGCCGAAGCCACCAGGTGGGTGGCGTGGGCACTGACGTTGCCGCTCTCGTGGTCGCTGTGGAGGATGAAGTACATGCGGGCCACATCGTCATAGGGTTTGGCGATGCCCATCATGTGGGCGAAGTTGGCACCCAGGTCGAGCTTCGGATCGGGCGCGATGATGGCGCCGCCCTTGTACTTGTATCGGTAGATGAAGGCGGCGATCTCGGGGAGCTTGGCCAGCAGGTCGCAGGCGTCCTCGTACATCGGCTCCCAGTAGTCGGTCTTCTTCATGCTGTGGTACTGCTTCGTGAACTTGCTTTCCTTCTGCATGGCCAAGACGGCCGTGGAGAGCATCACCATCGGGTGGCTGTCCATGGGCATGGCGCGCAGGATGCTGAAGACGTAGTCGGGCACCTTGGAGCGGGTCAGGAAGTCGTCATGCACTTCCTGGGCCTGCTCGGCCGTGGGGATCTCGCCGGTCAGCATGAAGAACCAGAAGGACTCCACCGTCGGGTACTCGGCACCGGGCAGCTTGGGCAGGGCGGCGAAGGTCTCGGGGATGTTCTTGCCACGGAAGCGAATGCCTTCCTGGGGATCCAGGTAGGAGATGTCGGTCACCAAAGCATGGATATCCCGGGCACCACCAATACACTGATCGATGGTGACCTGGTCGATGACGACTTTTCCGAACTCCTTGGTCAGACGCGTCGTGCGGGGGCGATGTTCCTCGATCTTCGCCAACAATTTGGATTTGAGCTGGGTCATGGTGGCCTCCATCAACATGATATGCCTCCCTCTTCGGTGTGCTTCGCATGAAGCGTGGGGTGGAAAGTGGGCGAGGATGGATGGACAACCTGGTTGGTCAGGTGGTCCGAACCCTCTGAGCGTGATGCCTGGATTGTCGAAGGATCGTTGGACAAAATGCTAAGTGGACCAAGAGGAAGTCAATCGTGATATTCGACACAACCCCGCAAGCACCTTCCTTGTTTTTCAGGCATGAGGGCAGGTTCAGCCGGGCGACCGGTTACGCCTTTTGGAGGGTGTTGGTGGCTCTGGCCGTGATCGCGGGGGGGGCCGGTCTGATGGCCCAGGCGACCCCCCGGCCCAATCGGGTGGCCTGGTTCGAGGGATTTCCTGAACCCCTGCCCGAAGCTGTCACCGAACTGGCACTTGAATCCACGAGCCAGATGCTGCGTCCGGACCTGGAACGCAGCGCCGATGGCCGCACCTTCGCCCGGCTGGATGGCGAGGCCTGGCAGCTGACCGGAGACTGGGCCATGAAGGCCGGGGCCACCCGGATCAACCTCCGGGCCCGGGTGGCCTACCGCTCCGGCGGCATCGCCGATCAGGCCATCTGGAACTGGCATCAGATGTTCAACATGCCCCAGGGGGGCCGGGAGGACGCTCCGAAGAACCGGTTGGTCTACCACCTGGAGCGGGATGGTCGCGTGGTCGGGGACCTCAGCCATTCGGGGTGGGCGCTCATGGATCTGGATCTGGCCTGGGTCCGCCCCTTCGGCACTTCTGATGCGGGGGGGCGCTTCGGGGCCTCGGTCCAGCTGCCCACAGGCAGGCAGCCCGACTTCTCCGGCAGCGGTGGCACTGACGGCCTGGTGGGGGGCGCCCTTTGGCAGCGCCATGGACGCTGGCGGGTCTTCGGGCAGGCCGAGCGGGTGTGGCTGGGGCTTCCGGAACATAGTCCCTTGAGAACGGTCATGGACCGGACCTCCTTCAGTCGGACCTGGGCCAGCCTGGGCTGGCAGGGTGAGGGGCCGGGGCTGATCTCCGGTATCGGGATCGAAGTCAGTCTTGGGTATGCGGGAAGCCCCTATCGCACCGGCCTGTCGCGCCTTGATCGTGCTGGATGGCAACAGCACTGGACCTTCCGGCACACGCGGCTGCCGCGATGGCGCTTCGGCTTCAGCGAAGAGGCTGGCACCTTCACGGCCCCCGATATCACCGCCTTCGCTGCCTACCACTTCGGGGACTGAGGGTGATCCGTTAACCTAGGAGGCTCGTGCCGGAGCCCCCATGCAGCCCAACCAGTACCGCGATGCCCGCCTTGAGAAGCTCGAGAAGCTCAAGGCCCTCGGCCTGGATGTTTGGCCCCGCAAGGCCCAGCGCACCCATGGCATCGCCCAGTTGGTCGCCACTTATGCCGATGCCGAAGCCTGGCCCAACGAAAAACTGGAAGGTCTCGGGCTCACCGTCTCGGTCATGGGCCGCGTGCTGGCCATCCGCGAAATGGGCAAGAGCGTCTTCGCCCACCTTACGGAGAACGGCGAAAAGGTGCAGGCTTTCTTCCGCATGAACGACCTGTCCGAGACCAGCTGGGAGATTATCAAGCTCCTGGACATGGGCGATTTCATGAGCGTTACGGGCCCGCTCATGCGCACCAAGACCGGTGAGCTGAGCGTGCGGGTGAAGGAGATCCAGTTCCTCACCAAGGCCCACCTGCCCCTGCCCGAGAAGTGGCACGGCCTGCAGGACAAAGAGCAGCGCTACCGCCAGCGGTACCTGGACCTCGTGTCCAACGCCGACGTGCTGAAGACCTTCCAGACCCGTTCTCGCATCGTGAGCGCCATCCGACGCTTCATGGAGGATGAGGGCTACCTCGAGGTCGAGACGCCCATGATGCAGCCCATTCCCGGCGGCGCCACGGCCCGTCCCTTCATCACCCACCACAACGCCCTTGACATGGATCTCTACCTCCGCATCGCGCCGGAGCTCTACCTCAAGCGGCTCATCGTGGGCGGCTTCGAGAAGGTCTTCGAGATCAACCGGAACTTCCGCAACGAGGGGCTGAGCGTCCGCCACAACCCTGAATTCACCATGATGGAGTTCTACGCCGCGGGCCAGGATCTGCGGGACATGATGGCGCTGACCGAAGACCTGATTTCCTTGGTGGCCCGGACCGTGGTCGGTTCTGAAACCCTGCCTTGGGGCGAGCAGACCATCTCCTATTCCACGCCCTTCCGCCGCCTCACCATGAAGGATTCCATCGCTGAATACGGCGGCATCGAGCGTCATTTGCTGGAGGATGGTGATCGGGTGCGCGCCCTGGCCAAGGCGGTGCATGTCGAGGATGTGGACAAGAAGACCGTGGGCTTCCTGCTGGGTGACCTCTTCGAGCACCACGTCGAGAAGCAGCTGATCCAACCCACCTTCATCACGGACTATCCCATTGAACTGTCACCCCTCACCAAGACGCTGGATTCCGATGACCGCTTCGTGGACCGCTTCGAACTGTTTATCGCTGGCATGGAACTCGCGAATGCCTACTCCGAACTCAATGATCCCATCGACCAGATGGGTCGTTTCCAGGCTCAGATGGACGAGCGCGAAGCCGGCAACGACGAGGCCATGCTGCTGGACCAGGACTTCATCACCAGCCTGGAGCACGGCTTCCCGCCCTGCGGCGGCGAAGGCATCGGCATCGACCGGTTGGTCATGCTGCTCACCAACAGCGCCAGCATCCGCGACGTCATCCTCTTCCCCCTCATGCGTCCGATGAAGCAGGCTGAGCCTGAAGAGAAGGAATAGCTGGTCGCGGAAGGCGCGGAAGAGGCACGGAAAACACAGAAAAATAAGAACGAAACAGGGCTTCCTTCCGCGCTTTCCGCGTGAATTCCGAGCCTTCCGCGACCAGCCTGCGTCGATGTGACTGAATCTCGCTTGACGCCCTGCCATACTCGAACGCGTTGAAAACTGGAGGTACCATGCCCGTCCCGATGCTTGAGCTCGCCCCGCAGAATGCCGCCATCAAGGCGAAGGTCCTGGAGGGTTTGTCCGGCCTCATCGACCGCTCGGCCTTCATCCTCGGCGAGAACGTGAAGGGCCTCGAGGCGGAGATTTCTGCTTATGCGGGCGCCGCCCACGCGGTGGCCATGTCCAGCGGCACGGATGCCCAACTGGCGGCCCTCATGGCGCTGGGCATCGGCTACGGTGACGAAGTCATCGTTCCCAGCTTCACCTTCTTCGCCACCGCGGGTGTCGTCTCGCGCCTGGGCGCCAAGCCGGTCTTCATCGACCTGGAACCCGCCACCTTCAATGCCACAGGCGCCCTGGTGGAGGCGGCCATCACACCCCGCACCAAGGCCATCATGCCCGTGCACCTCTTCGGCCAGCTGGCGGACATGCCCGGCATCATGGCCGTGGCCGCCAAGCACGGCCTCCCGGTCATCGAAGACGCCTGCCAGAGCCTGGGCGCCAAGGGCTGGGGCAAGTCGGCAGGTGAGTTTGGTGACATGACTGCCTATAGTTTCTACCCCACCAAGAACCTCGGCGCCTTCGGTGATGCCGGCATGACCGCCATCCGCGACGACGCGGCCCTGGCTGCCCGGGTGCGCCGCATCCGTGTCCACGGCATGGAGCCCGTCTACATGCACCATGAGGTGGGCATGAACGGGCGCATGGACGAGTTCCAGGCCCTGGTGCTGCGGGCCAAGCTGCCCATGCTGGATGGCTGGCACGAAGGCCGCCGCAAGCACGCCGCCTGGTACCTCGAGCGCATGAGGGGGCTGACGGCCGATGAGGTGGTGCTCCCCCTCGAAGTCGTGCCCGATGGCCGCCACATCTACAACCAGTTCACCATCCGCGTGAAGGGCGGCAAGCGCGACGCGCTGCAGGCCCACCTCAAGGAGCGCGGCATCGGCAGCGCCATCTACTACCCCATCTGCCTGCATGAGCAGCCCTGCTTCAAGAACCTGGGTTACCAGGCTGGGCAGCTTCCCGAGTCCGAACTGGCTGCCAAGGAAGTCCTCAGCCTGCCGGTCTACCCGGAAATGACTGAAGCCATGCGCGAAGAGGTGGCCGCAGCGATCCTGGGGTTCTTCGGGAAGAAGTAGGCGACTCTCTCAGGCGGTTCGTAAAGGGGAAGGAGAGACTTCGACAGCAGGCTTTGCCTGATGGAGAAGTGGGGGTCTCGGGGGGACATCGCGAGCGAAGCGAGCAGGCGGTCCCCCCGGACAGGATTACTGCTGAGAGGCCGTGGCTGCATCCACCCAGGTATTGATGGCTTCCTGGGCGGCATCTTCCACACCCAGGAACTGGATGCCGATCCCGACCATCTCCATGGGATCAGCGGCAGGGCGTCCACCCAGCACATAGGACACGACCGCGATGATGGGGGCCTTGGGCAATTCCGGGTGCGTCAGAACCAGGTTCTCCAGGACGGCCCCCCGCTCGAAGAGCCGGGCATCCCGTGCCCCGACGAGGGCGAAACAGCCCCCGGGGCTGATGTTGGTGATGCGTACATCTTGGTAGGCATGTCCCTTTAGCATAAAGGAGATGCTGAACTCAGGGCCGACGATGATGCGTCGTGTGTCGCGTCGATCGGCATAGGTGCTCATTCAGGCTCCTAGGGCTGGGAAATCCTTGCTTGGGTATCGTCAGGTCCCAGGATAGACTGGATTTTCTGATTGGCCTGAACCCATCGGGGGACAGGGCGGGTTCCAAGGACCCGACCCTGACGGTGCAAGACACCGTCTCACCCACGCGGGGACAACGCGAGCTTTACTGCGCTGGCCGGACCCAACCCAACCAGTTCTGCTGGGAGATCCCATGGAAATTCTTCTGATCGAAAACGTACCCCACCTGGGCGTCCGCGGCGATGTCGTGAACGTCAAGGACGGCTACGCCCGCAACTTCCTCCTGCCCCGCAAGATGGCCCTGCCCGTCACCGCTGGCAACAAGCGCCAGATCGAACTGGAGAAGGTGCGCGCCGAGAAATTCCGCGCCAAGGAACTGGCCGATGCCAAGAGCCTGGCCGAGAAGCTCGAGGCCATCAGCCTGGCCGTCACCAAGAAGGCCGGCGAGAACGGCCACCTGTTCGGGTCGGTGACCAACGCCGACGTGGCCGAACTCTTCAAGGGCAAGGGCTTCACCCTCGATCGCCGCGACATCACCGTGCCCCACATCAAGGATGCTGGCACCTACGTCGTGGATGTCCGCCTCTACAGCGGCGTCCATGCCAAGGTCAATCTCGAAGTCAGCGCCGCGCCGGCTGCTGAGTAACCCACCGTCCACCCCATCCCATCGGTGGCCGGCCCCCGCGGGGAAGCCGGTCATGCCGGGATTCGCGCGCCATCGAGAATCCCGTTCATCCCATCCCAAGGAGTCCATCCATGGCCAAGAGCACCTCCAAGCCCGACACCCTCGGCATCGCTGAGCTCGCCGCGAACCTCGCAGAAGCCCAGGACCTTTCCAAGGCCCGCGCCAAGTCCATCCTGGACGGCGTCCGCGATCACATCGTCGAGACCCTCCTCACCGGCAACCGCGTCAACCTCTTCGGTCTCGGCACCTTCGAAGTGCGCGCCACCAAGGAGAAGATGGGCCGCAACCCCAAGACCGGCGAAAGCATCAAGATCCCCGCCGGCCGCAAAGTCGTGTTTAAAACCGCGAAGGGTCTCAAGGATCAGATGTAAGGTTGTCTTTGCTCCCCGCCTGCGGCGGGGAGTCAACATCAGGCCGCCGAAAGGCGGCCTGATGCATTTAAGGGCAACATGAATTCATGACGGACCTTATCTACCTCCACGGCTTCTCCTCGTCTCCGGGTGGCAACAAGGGCACCTACACCCGGCGCTGGGCCGAGGCGCAGGGCATTCCCTTCCATATGACCAGCCCTGCCTGGGCCGCCTACCGGGAGCGGGGGGAGATGGAGGTCTTCCATTACGGCCTGGGAAGGCCCCTGCGCCTGGGGCCGGAGCTGCAACGGAACCTTTCTCACTGGCTGGATGACGACACCTGGCGCATCCCGGTGCCCGCGGTGATCCTCCATGGCCGCCACGACGAAGCCGTGCCCCTGGCCGAGGGTGAGGCCAATCGAGACCGGAACCCTGGGACCGTGCTGCATGTCCTCGAAGATGACCATGGCCTGCTGGCTCCGGCCACGCTGGAATGCCTGCGGAATGAGTTAGAGGCCGCCTTCCGATGAGGCGTGGTTCCAATAGCAGGCCCGTTCCTGCTGCCCGCCTGCGGCGGGCAGTTAACTCCAGGCCAGAGGCCTGGAGCATATCGGGATGCGAGTAGGAACCTCCACCACCTACGACCCGAACTCCGCCGGACTCAACGACTGCAGGTACCGCGTCAGCAACCGCTGCTTCTCATGGCCGGCCTTCACTTTCTTCTGGTAGATGGAGAAGCGGTCCTCGGTGGGGCGGATGGTGGGGAAGAGGGCCACGAGGTCGCCCCGATTCAGCTCCTCCAGCACGCTGTAGCGGGGCACCAGCAGGGCCCCCATGCCCTCGATGGCCGCGTGGATCATGGCCCGGATGTGATTCACGGCGATGATCCGGTCCAGCTGGGGCTGTTCCTGGTCCGGTACGGCCATGAGGAAGCGGTTCCACCAGGACCCGGCCTTGTCCAGTGAGAGGACGGGGCCCCGCGAAAGATCCGCTGGAACGCGGAGCCGATGGACCTTCCGGAAGGCCCTCGAACAGGCCACCACATAGGTTTCCCGGAACAGCGGCGACTTTTTCAGGGTGGGCAGGGGGTGTTCCTGGCAGTCGATGATGAGGTCGAGGTCATCCCGCAGCAGGGGGCCGAGCAGCTCGTGGCTGAGGGTGAAATCGATCTCCAGGCCTGGGTTGGCGGCGAGGAAGGGCTGCATGTGCTTCATGAGGATGCTGCTGCCGAACTCGACAGTGGTGCCCACGCGGAGCCGGCCCATGCGGAGCGACTGGTGTCTGCGCAAGTCATCCGCCGCTGCGTCCAGGGTGGCGAAGACCTGCTCGCAGGCCAGGTAGAGCCTGCGGCCCTCTTCGGTCAGACCCAGATCCCGGCCCTTGCGGGCCAGCAGCGGTACGCCGACGAGCTCCTCCAGCTTCGCCATGGCGTGGCTGACGGCGGATTGGGTCCGGTGCAGCCTGCGGGCGCAGGCGGTGAAGCTCCCCGTCTGGGCGAGCGTGTAGAAGGTGCGCAGCTGGGGTAGGTCGAGCAGGGCGTCCATGACTATGAAGCATATTCATGTATAAGGTGAATCGAATGAATTTTATAATTGAAACAAAAAACGATACAAATGAACACCGGAGGTTGGTCATGCAGAAGGTCCTGAAGTCGTTGGGTATTTCCGAAGTGAATCCGGGCGGGTTCTCGGGTGAGTGGCTGGGCAGCGGCAAGACTCAGACCGTGGTCTCCCCCATCCAGGGCGAGACGCTGGCCTCAGTGGCCAACGTCTCGCCCCAGGAGTTCGACGCCATTCTGGCGAAGTGCCACCAGGCCTTCGCGTCCTGGAAGCTGGTCCCGGCCCCCAAGCGGGGCGAAGTGGTGAAGGCCATCGGCGACGAACTGCGCCGGAACAAGGGCGCCCTGGCCGAGCTGGTCACCCTCGAGATGGGCAAGACCCTGCGTGAGGGCCTGGGCGAGGTCCAGGAGATGATCGACATCTGTGACTTCGCCGTGGGCCTTTCCCGCCAGCTCTACGGGCTCACCATGCCCAGCGAGCGACGGGGCCACCGGCTCCAGGAGCAGTGGCATCCCCTCGGCGTCGTGGGCGTCATCACCGCCTTCAACTTCCCCGTGGCCGTCTGGAGCTGGAACACCGCCATCGCCCTCGTCTGCGGTGACACGGTGCTGTGGAAGCCTTCGTCCAAGACCCCGCTCACGGCCATCGCCTGCAACAAGATCGCCGAGAAGGTGCTCCGCGACTTCGGCTTCGATCCCGCCATCTGCAGCCTGGCCATCGGCAAGGGCAGCGACATCGGCGACCTCATCAACACCGATCCCCGCGTGGCACTGGTGTCCTACACCGGTTCTGTGCCCGGTGGCCGGCACGTGGGCAAGCTGGTGCAGGAGCGCTTCGGCCGCCACATCCTCGAGCTGGGTGGCAACAACGCCGTCATCGTGAGCGAGAAGGCTGATCTGGACATCGCCCTGCGGTCCATCTACTTCGGCGCCATCGGTACGTCGGGCCAGCGCTGCACCTCCACGCGCCGCGTCATTGTGCAGGAGTCGATCTACCAGACCTTCACGGACCAGCTTCAGGCCCTCTACCGCCAGACGCCCATCGGCGATCCCCGGCTGGCGAAGAACCTCATGGGACCCCTGGTGGATGGACAGGCCGTGGCCACCATGCTGGAGGCCATCGACAAGGTGAAGGCCGAGGGCGGCAAGGTGCTGCTGGGTGGCGAGCGCCTGCCCCATGCCGGTGGCTGCTACATCACGCCCTGCCTGGTAGAGGTCTCGGGCAACATCCCGATGGTGCAGGAGGAGACCTTTGCGCCGGTGCTCTACCTCATGAAGTACCGGACCATCGAGGAGGCCATCGCCCTGCAGAATGGTGTGCCCCAGGGCCTCTCCAGCGCCATCATCACCAATGACCAGCGGGAGAGTGAGCTGTTCCTGTCGGCTGCGGGCAGCGACTGCGGCATTGCCAATGTGAACACGGGCACCAGCGGCGCCGAGATCGGCGGGGCCTTCGGTGGAGAAAAGGAAACCGGCGGCGGCCGCGAAAGTGGCTCTGATGCCTGGAAGGCCTACATGCGGCGCCAGACCAGCGCCATCAACTTCAGCGGCCAGGTAGAGCTGGCCCAGGGCATCACGCTGGAGCTCTGAGCAGGGGTATGTGGGTTGGTGTTATTAAGGAGAGCCTGCGGTTCTGCCGCTAAGCTCATTGCTTACCTCTCAAAGAGGCCCTCCTTGACCGGGCCGACCCCCACCCAACCACAGCCGCCAGCCACCACCACGGGCCCAGGGCCCGCAGGGGAAGCCCCGCCCGTTGGCTGGGCCCGGTGGGCCCGCCTCGCTCTGGTGTGTGCCTGGGTCCTGGTGGCCATCACCCACCTGGTCCTAGGCCCAGGACGGCGGGGCTTTGCCTGGATCTTCGGCTATCTGCTCGTGGAAGTGCTGGTTTGTGCGAGCCTCGGCTACCGGGCCTGGGGGGCCCGCAGCTCGGAGCGGCTGGCTTGGCTGCTGCTCTGGGCCTCGACCTTCCTGGATGTCATCACCATTTCGCTGTGGATCCCCCCGGCCTTGGGCCATCCCCTGGCCCTGGGCATGGCCATCACCAGGATCCTGAGCCTTGCGACGGGCCTCCTGGTGCTGGCGGGTGTCCTGAGCTTTCCGAAGGGCCGAAGGCAGCAGGGCGGGGACCGAAGGCGGGTCCTGGACGGTCTCCTGTTCGCGGCCTCCGTGCTGTTCATCCTGTGGGTGGTGGGGGTCCATGGGGCACTGCGCACGGCCAATGAGAACCTGAGCGTGCGGATCCTCGTGGCCTACCTGAATGCCGCCCTGATGGGGGGTGGCCTGGTCTTCATGACTGCCGGCCAGCCCCATCGGTTCAAGGGCCCCCTGGGCTGGCTCGGGGCCTCGGCCCTGGCCTGGCTGGTGGTGCTTACCTGGTGGGCGGGAGCGGGTCTTCCCGAGGCCCCGGAGGTGCAGTGGTGGTGGGCCCTGGTGGGGTGCATCCCCCTGTTCCAGGGGCTCGCCGCCTGGTCCCCGACACCCGAGGAGGCCCCCGTCGCCCAGGGTGGAGCCGGAAAACTCGCCCGGTCGCTTCCCTATGTGCCCGTCGTCGGGGCCCTCAGCGTCATGGCGGTGCTCATTCTCCAGGCCCCCCTCTACCTGGTGCGGGGCGCCTCTGGCATCTTCCTCGTGATGGTCGTGCTCCTGTTGCTGCGGCAGGTGCAGGCGGTCGAGGACCTCGAATCGGCCCGCCAAACGCTGGAGGATCGGGTCCAGGAGCGGACCAAAGTCCTGGAGCAGGCCCAGTACACCCTGATCCGGACAGAACGCATGAACGCGCTGGCGATGATGGGAGCCGGTCTCGCCCATGACCTCAACAACCTGCTGGGGGCCGTCAAGAGTTCGGCCGATCTGGCGGTCATGAACCTGGAAGATGGTGTCGTTCCTGGCGCCACCGAACTCAAGCGCATCGCCATGGCCGCCGATCGCGCCGCCCTGCTCACCCGGCGGCTCATGGAGTTCGCCCGGCGGGAGGAGGAGGCGCTCATGCCGGTGGATCTGGGTCGGGAACTGCGTGGCATGGAAGTGACCCTGAGCCTGCTCCTCCCCCGCTCCGTGAACCTGGTCATGGATGTCCCTCTGGAGGACACGCTGGTCGTCAAGAGTTCCACGCTGCGGCTGGAGCAGATGATGGTGAACCTGGTGGCCAATGCCCGGGATGCCATGCCCACCGGCGGCCATCTCGGCATCCAAGTCATCCGAGGTGGTGCCCGGAGGGAACAGGCCCTGATCGAAGTGATCGATTCCGGCACCGGGATGCCACCGGAGGTTCTGGCGCGGATCTTCGATCCCTTCTACACCACCAAGGAACCGGGTAAGGGCACCGGTCTGGGTCTCTCCTCGCTCAAGGCCATGGTGGAGGAGGGTGGTGGCAGCCTGAGCGTGGAGAGCGCACCCGGCCTGGGCACGCGGTTCCGCATTCTGCTGCCGCTGGTCAGCCCCCGCTGATGAGGTGGATGACCTTGACCACCGCCCCGTCCGGGACGGTGGTCGTGTCGTAGTCCTTCTTCTGCACCAGGACGTCGTTGACGTGAATGACCAGCATGGGGAAGCGGTAGTTCTTCTGCCGCAGGATGTCCCGGATGGTCATGCCCGGGTGCCAGTCGAGCGGTTCCTCATTCACGTTGATCATGGTTGCCGCCAATGCCGTTTTTGCTCAGGCCGCAGGGCGGCCTGAACCGTTCATCACAGGTGCTGCTTCACGACCTCGACCACCTCAGGGAAGGCATCGAGGCCCAGTTCCTTCAGGCGCTCCAGGGTGGGCACGCCATCCAGGGTCCAGCCACGGCGGGTGTAGACGGCGTCCATGAGCTGGGAGAACCTTCCGGTACGCCACTCGCGGTGCAGGGCCATCTTCTCTTCCGTGCCCTTGCCCTTGGGGTCGAGGCCCATCTCGTCGACGATCTGCTTGTCGTAGCGCTCGGCGCGGGACTCGTATTCCTCCTTCGTCACGGGGCCCAGCGAACGGTACGGCGCGGCATCGTGCAGGCGCAGTCCCTTGCCCATGCGGATGTTGAACACCCGCTGGAAGTTGTAGACCTTGGCCGACTGGACGATCAGGTCTTCCTTGGTGATCTGGATGCCCGTGGTGGCGGTGAAGAGATCCACGTAGTTCTGTACGTGCTCGGGCACCTTGTGGGCTTCCGGCTGGGAGCTGTTGTTGGCGGGCACCACGTCGTTCCAGGGCAGTTTGCAGAAGCCGTTGAGGCCAAACCAGGTGCGGAACAAGGGGAAATAGTAGAGCGCTTCGGCCTTGTCCTCGAAGGTGGGCAGCTGCTTGTTCACCATGTCCATGAAGATCAGCCAGGCTTCGTCGTGCTGCGGGCCCTTGTTGGTCAGGGCATAGCCGCCCTGCTGGGCCAGGGACTCCTTGGACATGTACTGGGAGTATTCGAGGCCCTTGTTCTCCATGCCGATATCGTTGATCAGCTGCGGATCGCCGTAGCCGTTCCGGATGAAGTACTCCTTCATCCGCTTCACGCCCATGCCGGCGATCTTGCCGAAGCCTTCGCCCCGGGCCATCTGGTGCATCATCTCGAGGTCGGCCTCGGCGTTGCCCCAGGTCATCTCCAGGCCGCCGGTACGCTGCTTGTCCAGGATGCCGCGCTGGTAGCACTCCATCACGAAGGCCGTGAGCGTGCCGTAGGTGATGGTGCAGATGCCGTAGGTGTCACAGTAGAAGTTCAGCTCGAGCAGGTAGTCGGGATCGAAGACGCCACAGTTGGAGCCCAGACCGGCCGCATTCTCGTATTCGGGGCCATCCACGGTGACCATGTCGCCCTTGTAGGGGCCGGTCCTGAGGACGAGGCCGTCCGCGCCCTTGGCGCAGGCCATGGAGCAGCCGTACCAGCAGCCGTCCACGGTGTGCTGGGTGCAGCGCTGCTGCCAGTAGCTGGAGTCGATCTTGTGGGTATCGGGATGCGAACCGTACTGGAAGTTGTGAACGGGCAACAGGTCGTAGGCGTCCATGATCTCCACGATGTGCGCCGTGCCGTTGCGGCGCATCATGCACTGGCTGCCGTCGTTCTCGCGGATCTCCTTGTGGTACTTGATGCCAGTCTTGGCGATGGTTTCGGGGTCGGCGGGATGATTCAGATCACCTGCCACCTTGGGGCCACGCACCACCAAGGCGCGGATGCGCTTGTTCCGGAACACCGAGCCGATGCCGCCACGGCCGGCCTGTTTGAAGCGCACGCACTTGCGGCGGCGGTCGTAGAAAGAGAAGTTCAGCATGCCGATGAGGCTGTGCTCGGCGGCTGCGCCCGTGGACACCACGGAGATGTTCGGCAGGTCCGCCTCGTTCTCGGCATACATGTGCGTGAGGATTTCCGCGAGCACATGGCTGTCCACGGGGTCGGTGGGCGCCTCTTCGATGCGGATGATGCCTTTCACGCCGTCGATGAACAGGATGATGTCCTTGTCCGACTTGCCCTGGAGCTCCAGCGCGTCGAAGCCCGAGAACTTCAGCAGAGGCCCGTAGAAGCCACCCACGTTGGAGTCGATGGGGATCTCCGTCTGGGGTGAGAGGCTCACCACCAGGGACTTGCCGGTGCCGGCGTACTGGGTGATGCCCGACACGGGGCCGGGGCTGATGATGATTTCGTTCTCGGGATCGTTCCAGCGGGTGGTGGGTTTGACCGCATTCCAGAGGTGGTAGAGGCCGAAGCCGCGACCGCCGATGAAGACGTCCTTCATCTGCTGCGTGACGGGCTTCTCCTTGATTTCCAGGGAGCCCACGTTCACGTAGAGCGTGCGGTTGGTGTAGCCCTTGTCCGGCAGGCTGGGTGTGTAGGTGATCTCCTTCAGCACCTTGTGCGCGGCCTTGATGGCCTCCAGGCCGTCGAGGTACTCGGTGCGCTGGGTGTAATCGATGGTCATGACCTTGCTGGGATCGAAGACGAGCTGGCTCATATCGGTTCCTCTCGATGAAAGGGATTCACCACGGAGACACTGAGAACACGGAGGGTTTCACGGAGAAAACATCAAAAGGCAGTGTTGTGGTTCTCCGTGTTCAGGTCTCAGTGTCCTCCGTGTCTCCGTGGTGGATTATTGGCTTTCAGATGATCCGGACGGCCGGCTCGGGGACATCCACGATGGCGAGGGCGCCGTGGGGGCAGACCTTCACGCAGATGCCGCAGGAGGTGCACTTGTGGGGCGTGATCCAGTCGGAATTCCGCATGAAGGCATCCTTCTCGCAGAAACCGATGCACATGTAGCAGCCCACGCAGACGGTCTTGTTGATCATCACGACGCCGAGCTTGTTGCGCTTCAGGGCTTCGGAGGGGCAGACCACCACGCAGTCGCCACACTGATCGCAGAGCACGGCGTGGCCGCCGCCGTCCTCGTAGGCCTTGATCTGGAGGGCGGCCTGGGCGGGATCGTCCACCTTGAAGACCTTGATGGCACACTCCAACTCGCACTCGTGATTGCAGTTCCGTCCTGCATCACACTTCTGGAAATCGATGACCAGCTGTTTCATGGCGCTCGGGTCTCCGGACGGGATCGGGGGGACAAATACCAAGGAGGGATGGCATGGCCATCCCCTTGTCGAGGCTAGTCCTGGGGCGTTATCCGGGCAATGGATACCGGTCACACTTCGGGGCCGAGCCCCTCCTTGCGGATGAGATGGACGCTCGTCGCCTTGAAGGAGGCCACCACGCGGCGGCCCGGCTGGAGCTCCAGCTCTGACAGGGATTGGGCCGTGACGAAGGCCGTCAGGAAGAAGCCGCAATCCAGTTCGATCTTGTAGAAGGGACCCTGGGGTATGACCTTGGTCACAGACCCCTGGAAGGCATTCCTGGCGCTGCTGGTGTTGTCGGAATGTAAAGACAGGGCCACGTGCTCGGGACGGACCCCCACCAGGACGGTCTGGCCGGGCTCGGCCTCTCCCAGGGCCACGACCTCGCCGCTGCCGGTCCCTTTCCGGATTCGCAGGGTGAGCAGGCCCTCCTGGCAGTGGGCCACCTGCCCCTTGAGCAGGGTCTCCATGCCGACGAAAGCGGCGACGAAGGGATCCTCCGGGTGGTTCGTGACCTTCCGGAGCCCCCCCCGCTGGATGATCCGGCCCTCCTTCATGACGGCCAGGCGGTGCGCCAGACGGGCGGCCTCGCCCTGGTCGTGGGTGGCGATCACGGCAGTGGTGCCGGTCTCGGCCAGCAGGTGGCCCAGGTCCCCGATGAGCTCCTCGCGGGCCTGGGGGTCCAGCGCCGCGAAGGGCTCGTCCAGGAAAAGGATCTCCGGCTCCAGGACGAAGGCCCGGGCCAGGGCGGTGCGCTGGGCCTCGCCTCCGGAGAGCTGGTGGGCCGGCCGATCCAGCAGGGCGCCCAGGCCCAGCTGTTCGGCCCAGGCCACCACCCGGGGTTTCCGTTCGGCGGCGGAGAGGCCGCGGAGCTTCAGCCCCGAGGTGATGTTCTGGGCGACGGTGGCGTCAAAGAGGAGCGGATCCTGGAACACCATGGTCATGCGGCGGCGGAAGGCCTCCCGGTCGCCCTTGCCCTGGAGGGCCGAGCCCTTGAATTGCACCGCTCCGGCCGAGGGGGCCAGGAGGCCCGCCAGGGTGAGCATCAGGGTGGTCTTCCCCGCGCCGTTGGGTCCCATGAGGGCCAGCACCTCGCCGGTGCGGAGGTCCAGTTCTGGAATCTCCAGCACTTTCACAGCTCCGCGGTGGACCGTGAGGTCCCGCGCCTCGAGGATCCGTTCCCGGCTCATGGCCGCCGCCCCCGCTGCTGGAGGTGGGTGAGCACGGCATTCACGGAGAAGGCCAGCACCAGCAGGACCAGGCTGAGGGCGATGGCCACGTCGAAGTTGCCCTTGCCGGTTTCCATCACGGTGGCGGTGGTCAGTACTCGCGTCTGGCCCTTGATGTTGCCACCGACCATGATCGAGGCGCCCACCTCTGAGATCACCCCGCCGAAGCCGGCCATGACCGCGGCCAGCAAGGGAAGCTTTGCCTCCTTGAGCAGCAGCCAGACCATCTGCGGGCGGGAGGCGCCCAGGGCCAGGATCTGCAGGCGGAGCCCCTGGGGCAGGTGCTGCAGGGCGGCGAGGCTGATGCCTGCGATGATGGGTGAGGCGATGATCGCCTGGGCCAGGATCATGGCCGATGGTGTGTAGAGGATGCCAAGCGAGCCCAGCGGGCCATTGCGCCAGAGCAGCACGGTCACGAAGAGGCCCACCACCACGGGCGGCAGGCCCATGCCGGTGTTCAGCAGGGCGATGACCAGCCGTTTGCCTGGGAACTCGTTCAGGGCCACGACCACGGCCAGCGTCAGCCCGATGGCCAGGCTGATCAGGGTGGCGGCCCCGGAGACCTGCAGGGACAGCCAGGTGATCCGGAGGACCTCGGAATCCAGCGTGAGCAGCAGCTCCAGCGCTTTCCGAAGGCCCTCCCAGATCAGGTCCACGGTGCTCCCTTATTCCGCTTCGAGGAACGGGAACTTGATGTCCCGGGGCGGCGTGAAGCTCTCCTTGATGGTGCGGGGCGACGTCCAGCGGATCAGGTTCAGGAGGCTGCCCGCCTTGTCGTTGGTACCCGAGGCGCGGGCCCCTCCGAAGGGCTGGTGGCCAACCACGGCGCCGGTGCACTTGTCGTTGATGTAGAAGTTGCCGGCGGTGTTGGCCAGGGCATCCGTGAGCTGGTTGATGACGTAGCGATCCTTGGCGAAGATGGCGCCGGTGAGGGCGTAGGGCGAGGTCTCGTCGAGGATCTTCAGGGTCTCGTCGAGCTGGGTGTCGTCGTAGACATAGATGGTGACCACGGGCGCGAAGATCTCCTCCTCCATGGTCACGAACTTGGGATTGGTGGTGAGGATGACCGTGGGCTCGATGAAATAGCCTTTCGATTTGTCGCCCTTGCCGCCCGCGATGATCTGGGCGTCCTTGGCATCCCGGGCCAGCTCGATGTACTTCATGGTGCTGTCAAAGGCCGCCTCGTCGATGACGGCGTTGAAGAAATGGCGGAAGTCCCGCACGTCACCCATCCTGATTTCAGAAATCAGGCCCAGGGTGAGGTCCTTGACTTCGGCCCAGCGGGAGGCGGGGATGTAGACCCGGGAACAGGCGGAGCACTTCTGGCCCTGGTACTCGAAGCCGGCGCGGACGATGGCGGCGGCGGTCTCCACCGCATCGGCGGAGGCGTGCATGAAGATGTAGTCCTTGCCGCCGGTCTCGCCCACCAGCCGGGGGTAGCTCTTGTAGCGGTCGAGGTTCCCGGCGATGGTTTTCCACATGCTGTTGAACACGCCGGTGGAGCCTGTGAAGTGGAGGCCGGCGAAGTCGCGGTGTTCCAGCGCGATCTTCCCGATCATCGAACCGCGTCCAGGGATGAAGTTGATGACGCCGTCCGGCAGGCCCGCTTCCTTGAAGAGCTGCATGAGGTAGTAGTTGGACAGGATTGAGGTGGACGCGGGCTTCCACACCACCGTGTTGCCCATGATGACGGGGGCCGTGGCGAGGTTGGCGCCGATGGCCGTGAAGTTGAAGGGCGTCACCGCGAACACGAAGCCTTCCAGTGCCCGGTAGTGCACCCGATTCCACACGTGGGGATCGGAGATGGGCTGGTGCTTGTAGATGTCCTCCATGAACTTCGCGTTGAACCGGAAGAAGTCCGCCGTTTCGCAGGTGCTGTCGATCTCCGCCTGGTAGGCACTCTTGGACTGGTTGAGCATGGTCGCGGCGTTCAGGATGTAGCGGTACTTCGCGGAGATGAGGCTGGCCATCTTGTGGAAAATGGCGGCGCGATCCTCCCAGGGCGTGGCCTCCCAGTCCTTCTTGGCGGCCAGGGCCGCGTCGATGGCCATCCGTACCTCTGCCTCGCCCGCCTCGTGATAGCGGGCCAGCACATGCTGGTGGTCGTGGGGACAGATGGCTTTCTGGATGGTGCCGGTACGGACTTCCTTGCCGCCGATGATGAGCGGGATCTCAATTTCCTGATGGAACTGGCGGTCCAGCTCGGCCTTCAGAAGGGCGCGCTCCTTCGAACCCGGCGCGTAGGAAAGGATGGGCTCACTGTGGGAGTCGGGAAGGCTGAAGATCGCATTCGACATGGGCTCTACCTCCGGCCGGGACCCTATTCCGGAGTGCCGGCATCAGGAAAGAATAGCGGTGATCCATAAAGTCCAATTCCGAATTCTTTGATCCGTGCCTGGACAGCTTTCGACACCATGAAGTCAGCAAAGGCGCGGGCTCCGGCCGCATTCACCTTGGGAAACCGCACGGGGTTTACCTCGATGACGTGGTAGACATTCCGGAGGGACGGATCGCCTTCATGCAGGATCGGCAGGCCGAGTTTCTTCTGCAGCGCCAAGTACGTGCCGCGATCTGACAATGTGTAAGCCTTCTTCTCGGCGGCGATGGCCAGGGTCTGGCCCATGCCCTGGCCGGTCTGCTGGTACCACGTCTGGCCATCGGGCGCGAGGCCCGCGGCCTTCCAGAGCTTCAGCTCCATGGCGTGGGTGCCGGAGTTGTCGCCGCGGGACATGAACAGGGCCTTCGCCGCGGCGATGCGCTGCAGGCTTTCCGCGGCCGTGTGTTTCGCGATGCCCGCGGGATCAGCGGCCGGTCCCAGCAGGATGAAGTCGTTGTGCATGACGATCCGACGGTTCACGCCGGTCCCATCGGTCACCAGGGCCTTCTCGGCCTCGGGAGAGTGGACCAGCAGCACGTCGGCCTCGCCGCGCTTGCCCATGGCGATGGCCTGGCCGGAGCCCACGGCGATGGTCTTCACGGTGAAACCCGTCTGCTTCTCGAAGCGGGGGACGAGGTCATCCAGCAGGCCGGAATCCTGGGTGCTGGTGGTGGTGGCGAGAATCAGGATCTTCTCGGCGGGCGGGGCGGCCGCCAGGAAAACGGAAGACAGTGCTGTAGCCAGCGCCAGTCCCCATCGCAGGTATGTGGATCGGTTCATGGCGTCCTCCCGTTCGCTAGTTTCGCAGGGATATAACGATCAGAACAGCAGGGGCGCCGTCCGTTTTGCGGAAAGTCACCTCAGCTCAGCAATTTCTTCTGGAACTCCCGCACATCCCCTTCGATGGCCTTGAAGGCCTTACCCTGGATCCGGCGGAAGCGGGTGAGGGCCTCCTGGCCCAGTTCGGTCACCACCGCGCCACCGCCCCGCAGCCCACCCTTGGCGGCGGTCACCACAGGGCTGGGGAAGCACTGGTTCATCTCGTCCACCAGCATCCAGGCCTTGCGGTAGCTCATGTCCAGCTCCCGCGCCGCGGCGGAGATGGAGCCGGTGCGGCCGATGGCCTCCAGGAGGTCGGCCTTGCCCTGGCCGATGGCGATGTTCTCGCCCACCGCGATGCGGATGCGGATGGTGACGGCCAGGGCCGCGGGCTTGGTCATGGGGGGTTCCTTGGGTCCGACCATTTCAGCATGGGCCGCCAACTCTGCTAGAACAAAGGCATGGATCCCCTTCACGAGGACAGGCCGGCGCGAAGCAACCTCCGGGCCCTCCTCTTCCCGGAAGTGCCCCGGTACTTCCCCTGGGCCCGGCCGGTGCAGCTGGTCCTGCGCAGCGTCCACATTGCGGCCATGGCCCTGGTGATCGGGGCCATCCCCTTTGGGGCCAGTTATCAGGCGTTGCGGGTTCCCATCCTCTTCACGCTGGCCAGTGGCGTGCTGCTCTTCGCCATCGACCTCGCCCGGGACCTGGCCATCCTCAGTCAGGGCAGCGGCGTGGCCATGCTGCTGAAGCTGGGCCTGCTGGGCATGGGTGTCCTGCAACCCGCAGCTCGCCTGCCCTGGTACCTGGCGGCCACCCTGGTGGCCTCCGTGGGATCGCACATGCCGGGCGCCTGGCGGCATTTCTCCTTCCTCAGCTGGAAGGTGATGAGGTACCCCGACTGATGCTCACCCCCGCCGAAGCCCTCACGCTCATCCTGGATCGCGTCGCGCCGATGCCGGCCCAGCGGCTGCCGCTGGAGGGCATCCTCGGCATGGCTGCGGCGGAAGAGCTGGTCTCCGCGGCCACGGTGCCGCCCTTCACCAACTCCGCCATGGATGGCTATGCGGTGCGGGTCGTGGATCTGGCGGAGGCTTCGCCGGAGCGTCCGGTCCGCCTGCGCGTGCTGGGCGATCTTGCCGCAGGGGGCGTGCCGCTCAGTGCCGTGGGGCCGGGCGAGGCCCTGCGCATCATGACCGGTGCGCCCATGCCCGAGGGCGCCGACTCGGTGGTGCCCGTGGAGGACACGACCCGCGGCGGCGACTGGGTGGAGACCACCAGGCCCCTGCGTGCTGGCATCCACATCCGTTTGGCAGGCGAAGATCTGCGCGTGGGGCAACGGCTTGTGAAGGTGGGGCAGGAGCTGCGGCCAGGCGACCTGGGCGTGCTGGCGGCGGCGGGGATTCCCACAGTGGCCGTCCATCCCCGCATCCGTGTCGCCGTGCTCACCACGGGCGACGAGTTGGTGGACGTTTCGGAGGAACCCGGCCCCGGCCGCATCCGGGATGCCAACATCCACGCGGTGTGCGCCCAGGTGTCCGCCTGCGGGGCCATGCCCGTACCCTTCCCGCGGGTGCCCGATGACCGCGCCACGCTGATGGGCGTGCTGCGCAAGGCCCTGGAGGCCGATGTGGTCCTCACCACGGGCGGCATCTCCGTGGGCGACTACGACTTCATGAAGGCCATGCTCGAAGAGCTGGGTGCCGAGCGCATCTTCTGGAAGGTGGCGCAGAAACCCGGCGGCCCGCTGGGCTTCTGGCTGTTGGGCGGCAAACCCATCTTCGGCATCCCCGGCAATCCCGTGGCCGCCATGCTCATGGTCGAGGAGTATGTCCGGCCCGCGCTGCGCAAGCTGATGGGCTTCGCGAAGCTCCACCGTCCCGTGGCCGATGCGCGCCTGGAAGACGGTTGGACCGGCCGCACGGACCAACGCACCACCTTCCTGCGCGTCGTGGCGCGGCGGGAGGCCGATGGCTTCCACGCCCGCACCACCGGCCCCCAGGGCTCGGCCATCCTGTCCTCGATGCTCGTGGCCAATGCCCTGGCGGTGGTCCCCGAAGGCGTGGCCCGCGT
>JANYAZ010000200.1 GCA_025361045.1 Geothrix sp.
CGGGCGGCCACTTCCCGGGGCTTCGAGTGGCTGCGGAACCGCTGGATGATGGCGTCTTCGGTGGGGGGCACGACCTTGGTGGCATGCTGTGCGGCCAGGGACAGAACCATCAGGGCGAAGAGGGCAACACGGATCATGGGAACTCCCAGAAAGATTATGGGGTCTTGGAATGCAGCCGAGCTCGTCCAGGACCCCAGGAGTTGCAGTACCTTGGGACACGACCTTCTCCGGGAAACCTCCATGGCCGGTCCTCCAGAACCACCCTTGCCACGCCGGCTTCCCCTGGCCCTATTCCTGCTCTTGGCCGCGCTTCTGCTATCCGGAATCGGAACCGCCTGGATGCTGCATCGCAGGGGCTTCGGACAGTCCCTTCAGGTGTTGTTCATCACGGCGGAGGGAACGGCCAACGATGGGCTGGATCCCGACCTTCAGCGGGCGTTCCGGGACCTGGTGGAGTACGACCTGGAAATGCTGGCGCCAGTGTCCCTCACCCATCTGTCCCAGATGCCTGGGCCCCAACACCTGAATCGCCTCCCGGACGGGGCCCTGGTGGTGTCCTTGAGCCCCCGGCGAGAAGCCGCCCTGTTGGCCGTGACCTTGCGTGTGGCGCGGGTGGATGCCCTGCGGGCTTCGGGATCCTCGGCTTGGCGAGTCACAGAGGTACCCGCCGGGCCACCCCGGGAGACCCTCCTCACCCTGAGAGATCGACTCCCCTTTCGGATGTCGCGGGAAGCAGGCACCGGGCATTTGATTCCGGAGGATCCGGCGGCCTTTTGGTGGTTGCTCCGGGCCATGGGCTGGCATCGACAGAATGGGCGCCTCGGAGCGGCCATGGACCTGGCCCAGCGGGTCACGGAAGCGGACTCACGCTGTGCCACGGCCTGGATGACGCGGGGGGATCTGCTCTACCGACGCCTGTTGATCGACCCGAGGGGCCACCCGCAAGGTCAGGCCGAGGCGGAACGCTATTTCCGCACGGCCCTCGACCTTGCCCCCAACCATCCACACTGCGGGTACCTGCTCGCCCAGTTGAAGATTGACGCGGGAGATCAGCGCGAAGCGCTGTACGTCCTCCAGCAGAGCCTCCAGGCGCACCCGCTGGATCCGACCCTCTACACCGGACTCGCCTATGCTGCCCGCTGTGCCGGTCTCCTGGAGCTGGCAGAACGTGCCCTGGCAAGGCGGGATCAGCTGGTCTTCTCGGAACTCGAACCCAATGTCACCGAGAACACCTATCTTTACGGCGGCGATCTGACGCGCTTCGAGGGCGGTCTCAACGAGCAGCCAGGGGATCCCCGCAACGCTGTGGTCCGCTTCTACCGGGGCTATGTGGCCCTGTTGAAGGGGGACCGCGGTCTGGCCCGACACTGGTTTGCTCAGGCCCAGGCTTTGCCAGAGGGGTTCGCCCAGTTCCATCAACTTGCGGGTGTTTATGAAGCCGTTTCCGAAGGACAGTTGAGTCTCGCAAAAGAACGGATGAGACATTTGGAGGAAGCGCGGGTGGGGCTCAGGGTGCCCGATGGGGAATTCACCTTCAAGATGGCTGAAGCCTGCGCCCTGATGGGAGATTCAAGCCAGGCCATGGCCCAGGCCGACCGTGCCTTCAGTCAGGGATTCGGCTGCACGCGCTGGTACAGGGAAAGCCCGCTCCTGGCCTCCATCCGAGGCACCGCTCGATGGAACGCACTGATTCAGCACCTGGAAGAACGCCAGCGACTGCTTCAGACCCACTTCTCTCCAGCCCAGTTTGGGATCTAGGCACTCTAAGCTGAAGGACCATGGCCAAGCTGACCTTCCGATCCCCCCACGCAAACGTCCTCCTTGGCCTGGCCTTCCTCCTGCTCTTGCTGGGTGGCAGTGGTTTGGCCTGGTTGATGGCCCGGCAAGGCATCCGGTCCCCCCTGAAAGTCCTCCTCATCACCCCCGCCGTCTCCTCGTCCTCTGGGCTGGATGTCCCCCAGGGCCGGGCCCTTGAAGCCATGATCCAGGACCTTCTGGAGCACCATGGCGGGTTCGCGATCACCAGCGTGACGGAGTTGCCGGTCGATCTGGCGCCGTTCCACGGGCAGGCGTGGACGTTGCTGATCCAGTCGGAGACTCGGCGCAAGGGTGACGATCTGGACCTGTCCTATCGCTATGTCTGGGGCAGGGAAATGGTTGCGGGGCAGCCCGTGGCATGGGTTTCCTGCCCGGCCCAGCCGCTCCCGCCGAACGAAGCCTTTGCTGCTTTTCTGAAGTCCTTTCCGAAGGCGGTCAAGGCGCCCTCCACCGACCTCATTCCGAAAACAGCAGCCGTCTTCTGGGATCTGGTGAAGTCCGGGGCCTGGCGACTCCAGAACCAGCATCTGGAAGAAGCGATGCTGCTTGCTGAGCAGGCCACCCGCCAGGAACCCAACTGCGCCACCGCCTGGATTCTGCTTGGCAACCTGCGCTACCGGTCGATGCTCAACAGTCCGGCCGCCTTCCGGCAGGAGCAGGTCGATACTGAGGCCTACCTGCAGCGCGGGCTTGCCCTGGCACCGGACCATCCCCGCGCCACCTTCCTGCTGTCCCTGCTCAAAGCCGATAGCGGGAACCAGCGGGAGGCCCTCGACCTGCTGCTGCGGGCCCGGCGCAAACAACCCCACAATCCGACCCTGCTGACGGGGATCTCCTACGCCGCCCGTGGTGCCGGACTGCTGACCCTGGCGCGGCGGGCCATGGATCTCCGTGATGAGCTGACCTTCGCCCAAGTGCAACCGCAGGCGGTCGACATCACGTGCCTCTATACAGGGGAGGTGGCGCGCTTTGAGGCGAGCCTGCAGGAACAGCCGGGCCATCTCCGGAGTACATCAGGTGTGCTGCCCTTCTATCGGGGGTATCTGGCGCTGACCCGGGGGGACCAGGTCCAGGCCCGCAAGGAATTCCGGGCCGCCGCAGATCGGGCCAACGGCTATCCGAACATCATGCGGTTGAGCGAGATCTACGAACTGATCCTTGAGGGGCAGAAGGATGAGGCCTGGAAGAAGCTGCGGGAATATGACCAGGAGCGCATCGGCATGCGGGAGCCGGATGGGGAGTTCACCATTCGATTGGCGGAGGCCTATGCCCTGATGGGAGATCGGGCCAGTGCCATGGAGATGGTCAACCGGGCCTTTGCCCGGGGCTTCGGCTGCACCGCCTGGTATGAGCGGAGCCCCATGCTGGAACCCCTCCGGGGCCTGCCGAAGTGGAAGGCCCTCATCCAGCACCTTCAGGAACGGCAGGCGCTGATGGAGGAGCACTTCCCCATCGGCCTGCTCGAAGACAACTGACTCCAGGGAAACCCATTCTTCGGCTGCAGCGAAGGCCCCGTTAGACTGGACCTTCGCCCGACCCGGGGGTCCCATGACCACGCTCACCGTGCCAGATGTCGCCAGCCACCTGCCCGAGGGCTATTCGCCCCGGCACAAGGTGCGCTTCGTCACCGCTGCCAGCCTCTTCGACGGCCACGATGCGAGCATCAACATCATGCGGCGGATCCTGCAGGCCACGGGCTGCGAGGTGATCCACCTGGGTCACAACCGCTCTGTGCACGACCTCGTCGAGACGGCCATCCAGGAGGATGCCCAGGGCATCGCTGTCTCCAGTTACCAGGGCGGCCATGTCGAATATTTCAAGTACATGGTGGACCTGCTCCGGGAACGTGGAGCCGGGCATATCCAGGTGTTCGGTGGTGGTGGGGGGGTGATCGTTCCGGATGAGATCCGCGAGCTGGAGGCCTATGGCGTTGCCCGGATCTACAGCCCCGAAGACGGCCGCCAGATGGGCCTGCAGGGCATGATCGACGACATGGTGCGACGCTGCGACATCGACCCCCGCACCACACCGGTGTTCCATGAATTGGCACGCCGCATCACTCGCATCGAGCTGGGCGACCTGACAGCCTTGCCCTCTGCCTCCGGTTCCCAGACCATCCCCGTCCTCGGCATCACCGGCACCGGCGGGGCGGGCAAGTCCTCCCTCATCGATGAGCTGCTCCGGCGCTTCCTGGTGGATTTCCCCGAAAAGCGCGTGGCCGTGCTCAGTGTCGACCCCACCAAGCGCAAAACCGGCGGCGCCCTGCTGGGTGATCGGATCCGGATGAACGCGCTCTACCACCCCGAGTTGCGCGACCGCGTCTTCATGCGCAGCCTGGCCACCCGCAGCGCAGCGCACCGGGCCACCAGCGAGGCCCTGGTGGCCAGCATCGCCGCCACCAAGGCTGAAGGCTTCGACCTGGTCATCGTGGAGACCGCGGGCATCGGCCAGAGCGACAGCGAGATCGCGGACATGGTGGACCTGTCCATGTACGTGATGACCCCCGAGTATGGTGCCGCCAGTCAGCTCGAAAAGATCGACATGCTGGACTTCGCCGACATCGTCGTGCTGAACAAGGCCGACAAGCGGGGTGCCGAGGATGCTCTGCGGGACGTGCGCAAGCAGTACCAGCGGGCCCACAAGCGCTTTGCCCAGGCATCGGAAGACATGCCGGTCTATGCCACCTGCGCCTCCCAGTTCAATGACCCCGCCACCAACTGGCTTTATGTGAACCTGGTCAAGGCCCTCTCCAGCAAGACGGGCGTCGGTTGGGAGCCGCTGTTGCAGGCTGAGCCTGGCAGCCCCCTGCGGGCCGCGATCATCCCGCCTGAACGGGTGCGCTACCTGGCGGAGATCGCCGACGTGGTGCAAACCTACAAAGCCTGGGCACGACTTCAGGCGGAAACGGCCGAAGTGGCCCATTCCCTATGGGTCAGCCTGCGGACTCTGGGGGATCGTGTCCCCCCGGCCGCCGTCTTCTACGATGCGATGCACCTTACAGAGTCGGTGGAAGGGGACCAGGGCGCGGCCATCCTGCTGCTCCGCCAGCGGTACCAGGAGCACCTGGGCGAGCTGCACGGCGAAAGCCGCCGCCTCCTTCAGGACTGGTCCGGTCTGCGGAAGAACTACACCGACCCCGAGAACGTCTACGTCGTGCGTGGCAAGGAGATCCGCGCCGCGAACTACACCCAGTCCCTCAGCGGCACCCTGGTGCCCAAGGTTGCGCTGCCCTCGTACACCGGCTGGGGGGATGTCCTTCGCTGGCAGCTGCTGGAGAACCTGCCGGGTCGCTTCCCTTTCACGGCCGGCTCCTTCGAATACAAGCGGGCTGGCGAGGATCCCACCCGCATGTTCGCGGGCGAGGGCACGCCGGAACGGACCAACAAGCGCTTCCATTACGTCAGCAAGGGCCAGCCCGCCGTGCGGCTGAGCACCGCCTTCGATAGCGTGACCCTCTACGGCGAGGATCCCCACGTCCGCCCCGACATCTATGGCAAGGTCGGCAACAGTGGTGTCTCGATCTGTACGGTGGACGACGCGAAGAAGCTCTACTCCGGCTTCGACCTGCTCTGCCCCACCACCAGCGTAAGCATGACGATCAACGGCCCGGCTCCGACCATGCTGGCCTTTTTCCTCAATGCCGCCATCGATCAGCGGGCCGAGGTCTGGCTGAAGGAACAGGGTCAGCTCGAGGCCGCCCAGGCCAAGATCGACGCCCGGTACGCGGCCAAAGGTCTGGTCCGTCCCCACTACGAAGGCGGGCTCCCTGAGGGGAATGACGGCCTCGGTCTGGCGCTGTTGGGCGTGACCTCGGACGAACTCCTGCCCCCGGAGGTCTACGCCAAGCTGCGGGCCGAGGCCCTGCAGTCCGTGCGCGGCACGGTGCAGGCCGACATCCTGAAAGAGGATCAGGCCCAGAACACCTGCATCTTCAGCGCGGAGTTCAGCCTCAAGGTGATGGGTGACATCCAGGAGCGCTTCATCGAGGAGAAGGTGCGCAACTTCTACTCCGTGAGCATCAGCGGCTATCACATCGCCGAGGCTGGCGCGAACCCCATCTCCCAGCTGGCCTTCACCCTGGCCAATGGCTTTACCTTCGTGGAGTACTACTTGTCCCGGGGCATGGACATCGACGACTTCGCCCCGAACCTGTCCTTCTTCTTCAGCAACGGGGTGGACGCGGAATACAGTGTCATCGGCCGGGTGGCCCGGCGCATCTGGTCGCTGGCCATGAAGGAGAAGTACGGGGCCAACGACCGAAGCCAGAAGCTGAAGTACCACATCCAGACCTCGGGGCGCTCCCTCCACGCCCAGGAGATCGACTTCAACGACATCCGCACCACGCTGCAGGCGTTGTACGCCATTTACGACAACTGCAACAGCCTGCACACCAACGCCTATGACGAGGCCATCACCACGCCCACGGAGGAGAGTGTCCGCCGGGCCATCGCCATCCAGCTCATCATCAACCGCGAGCTGGGCGGGGCCAAGAACGAGAATCCCCTGCAGGGGGCCTTCATCATCGAGCAACTCACGGAGCTGGTAGAGGAGGCCGTCCTCCTCGAATTCCGTCGCATCGCCGACCGCGGCGGCGTGTTGGGGGCCATGGAGACCATGTACCAGCGCGGCAAAATCCAGGAAGAGTCCATGCAGTACGAGCACCTCAAGCACAGCGGAGAACTGCCCATCATTGGCGTGAACACCTTCCTGAATCCCGCACCGCCGGAGATGGGGGCCATCGAGCTCATTCGCAGCAGCGAAGAGGAGAAGACCCAGCAGATCCGCAACCTGGAGGCCTTCCA
>JANYAZ010000063.1 GCA_025361045.1 Geothrix sp.
CGGCGTCAAATGCAGCATGGCTTCGGGGCTTGAAGTCAAAAACTACAACCTTCAATTTGAGTTTGGCCCTGGAATTAACATCCCGTCGTTCCCTCCACGCGCTCCTAGGTGAGCATGGCTCGACTCTTGGCCAGCCGGTCACCCACCTTCATTTCACATCCTGTTTTTGACCAGGGAGAGGTCGACCATGCGATCCAAGGGTGAACGGAGCCTTCTTAACTTGTCGGTCCGGGTCCGTTTCGCCTGGATAGTGGGTGTTTCTCCTGTCCTGGCAGTCGGGGCCGTGAAGGCTCCGACTGCGGCCAGCGGTACCCAATCCCTTGCCCCGCAGGTAGACGCATGCTCGTTCGTGCAGGCTGCCGATGTCGCCGTGCTGCTCGGCGAACCGGCGACCTGCAATCCCGCACCGAAGGGCACCAGCAGCGTGTGGCAGGGGGCCGACCCGCAACGCAAGCTGGCCATCCTTACCTACTCGAACCGCGCCCCGGGTGAAATGATCTTCATGGGTGCACGTAGTGGCGCTGTGAAGGACACCAAGGCGAAGCTAGCCGATGAGCCTGGCCTGGGTGACAAGGCGTTCTCGATCACGTCATCGTTCGGTGCGGCGTTCGTGATGCTCAAGGGTGGCCGTGTTCTCCAGTTACAGTTTTTGACAGGTGCCCAGGGTACGGCCAAGGATCGTGACGCGCTGCGCACCGTCGCCCGAAGGGCGATCAAGGCCTTTTAGCCCGATGGGGCATGGGACCCTCCCCGCCCCGGCACGTCACAATTCGACGGGTTTGCCAGGTGGTTCGGATCGACCCAAGGAATGCCCGATCCCACCATCATCCAAGAAAACCTTCTCGCTTCTTCGTGAGGCCCCATGAATCAGGGAATGGATCCAGAGGCGCGCATCCTTGCAACGGTCGTCGCGCCCGGCCTGATCCCGGGATCGATGGAGGACATTGCCTCCCGCATCCACGGTGAAGAAGGCCCTAAGACCTCCCTATGGGGGCCCGGGCTTGCTGAACGGAGGGTCGCGGCGCCATGAGACGGGAACAGGTTCGCAACCCAGCCCTAGATCCCGCAGGAAAACTCGTATTCCATTCCATTTCGTTCGTGTTCGGCGAGGAGATTGACATGACCGTGCGATTCGATCCACCCATCAGGCAAGGGCTGCTGTCTGCCGCTTGGCTGCTTCCCTTGCTCTGCTCCCTCCCGCTGGGTGCGCAGGTCATGCAGCGCAAGGTGCCAGCCCCCGCTACAGCGCCTCCCCAGGTGGTCCAGCCGGGACCCATCGTCAAGCCACCCTCGCCCAACGCCGGGGGTGTGCAGCAGGGCCCTCAGGCGGGGCAGTCCGCTGCCGGTGTGGCAGCGCTGAACAGCGGCGCCATCGCCGCGGGACAGGCTGTACCGGCCTCAGTGCCCTTCGGCCGCCTGTTTTCGGGCGACCGTCGGCAGGTCGAGGTCAAGGTGGTGGCGCCGCGCGAGGGTCGGGTCACGGTGGCGGTGACGCCGAATTCACCGTTCACCCTGGCCGAGGTAAAGGTCTTCGGCCTGCCGGTGGGCCCGTCCATGCGACCCGTTCCAAACCAGGCGCCGAAGCCAACCACAGGCTCCCAGAGGATGGCCGCCCCTGGATCGGGTGCGGCTCCTGCGATGGCATTTAATGTTTCCAAATCCCTGCTGGCCACCTTTACTAGCGCGCCCTTTTCGGTCCTCGCCCGGGAAGGCAACGAGCTGGTGGTGACCCTGGTCTTCGCTCCGAAACTGGATCTGGTGAATGGCCCTCCCGTGGGTGATCACCAGGCCACCCTCACCCTCGATGGCGGTATGTGGAAGACCGCTGTCCCGGTCTCCGGGCGCTTCGAAGGGTTGAAAATCGGGATGATCGCCGTGATGGCCAACCGGGACGTGGTGGCGTACTCGGGCAAGCTCGGTGCCTTGTCGGGTGCGGACCTGGTGCTGACCAATGCCGAGAAACAGCCCGTCGTCGCCCAGATCACCGCCAAGACCCTTCCGGCTGGGTTCGCCATGGCCCAAGTGAATGTCCAGGTGCCGGGCGGCCAGACCCTCACGGTTCCCCTGCCCATCAGGATCAGCCCTGCCATGCAGGAGGGCATCCAGCAGGCGGCGGAGCTGACGGTCGCCTATTCGGGCAAGACCAAGCCCGTGCCCTTCACCTTCAGTGTCTACACGCCCCTCAAGCAGTTCAAATTCGCGGGGGAAGACGGACTGATCTGGGAATTCTGGATGACCATTGATCCCTCTGGCCACACCTCGTACGCCTACTACGTCACGAACCCCAACATGCTGGTCAATCGGCGCTTCATGTTCGAAGTCAAATGGAAGGGCCAACGGCTGAACACCATGGGCAATGACATCGGGAACACCCTGCCCGGCGGCAAGAGCGGTGACCGGGTTCCCTATTCCTGGAGCATCCAGAACAATATGGTGCGGGACCACTACGTGGAGATGCTCCAAGTCCTGCCGACGGTCACGATGACCTATGAGAATTTGTGAAAAATTGTAGGGACCCTGGGGCCGCCGTCGAGCCGGAAAGCCCCCTCAGCCCTGGGGGGGTGCGACACGCTTTGGCGTTCGGAACCGCGCCAGCAGAACCCCCGCGCCCCCAGCAATGACAAAGGTCGACAGCCACACGGCCCGGGGCCCGACCTTGGCATAGCCCAGCACACCCAGCCAGGGCCCCAGGGCCAGGGCGGCGGCGAAGGCCACGGAAAGCAGGCCCATGTATTCGCCGCGGCGATCCGGTGGGGCCAGGGTGGCCACGGCATCGCTCATGGCAGGAAAGAGGATCATCTCCCCGAAGGTCCAGATCACGGTCGTAAGGATCAGGGTCGTGTATCCGGTGGCCCAGGTGGTGAGGCCGAAGCCCACCGCAAGACAGAGCGAACCCAGCAACAGAAGTCTGCCGTGCCGCCAGTGGGCCATGGCGAGGTTCAAGGGGACTTCGAAGATCACGATCAGGAGGGTGTTCACCGTGAAGAGGATGCCGAAGAAGCGGCTGCCCAGCCCCAGATCGCGCACCACCCAGAGGGGCAGCGTGCCTTCGATCTGGAAGAACACCATGAGCGCCGGAACGAAGGGCAGCAGCAGGAAGAGCAGGCGCCGATCCCGCCAGGGGCTGCCACCAGGCATGTGACCGTGCGGCAGGCTCGGTGCGGGGGGTGCCTTCAGCAACAGGCTCAGCATGGCGGCACCTGCCAAGGTACTGAGGCCATCAGTCCAAAAAACCCACCGGTAGCTGTGGTGGGCAATGAGGCCACCCATGGCCGGCCCCACGGCCATGCCCAGGTTGACCGCCAGTCGGTGCAGGGCGAAGACCGCCTTGCGCTGCTCCGGTGGCGCGAGGCCCGTGAGCAGGGCCATGGCGCTGGGCCAGAAGGCCTGCGTGAGGCCCGCCCACAGGAAGATCAGCGCGAACAACAGTGGTTTCGTCGTGGCGAAAGGCAGCACCAGCAGCAGGGCGCCCGAGGTCCAGAGACTGGCCTTGAGGATGTGGACATGGCCCAGGCGGTCGGCGAGACGGCCGGAGAATGGTCCTGCCGTCAAGGCGCCGGCCCCATAGACCATCATTCCGTAGCCCGCCTCCGCCGGCGTCCAGTGGCGTCCTTGCGTGAGATACAGCACCAGGAAGGGCAGGGCCATGGTGCCCAGTCGATTGATGAGGGTGCTGGCGCAGACCAGCCAGACCTCGCGCGGCAGGCCTCGGAGCCCCTTCCAGGGATTCATGGGCGGGCCTTCGGGTTGAGGCTCATGACTCGGCCGCTGCGGCACCATTCGCTCCAGCTGCCGACATAGAGCGCCGCGCCGAGCAGCCCCGCCACTTCCAGGGCGAGGAGCGTGTGACAGGCGGTGACCCCGCTGCCGCAATGGACGGTGAGGTGATCGGATGGTGTCCCCTCCAGCAGGGCTGCGTATTGGGCGCGCAAGGCCTCGGGTGATTTGAATCGACCATCGGGGCCGAGGTTGTCGTTCCAGGCCAGGTTCAGCGAGCCCGGGATGTGTCCGGCCACGGGATCGAAGGGTTCTGTCTCGCCCCGCCAGCGTTGGGCAGACCGCACATCCAGCAGCCTGCGGGTGCTGTCGTGGCGGAGGATCTCCACGGCCTCGGCATCGGCGAGGGGAAGGCGCCATTGGTCCGCCGGGTACGGCGGGACGACGTCGTTCGACGGCAGGTCGGCCGTCAGAGGCAGACCCGCTGCGACGGCGGCCGGCAACCCGCCATCCAGAACCTGGACCTGCTCATGGCCGAGGGCCCGGAGCATCCACCAGAGCCGGGCCGCGGCGTTACCGCCCCCGCTGGCATCGTAGATCACCACCGGGGTGGCGGGTCCGATGCCCCAGCGGCCCACCTGAGCCGCAAACCGGGCCACGGGCGGCAGGGGATGGCGCCCGCCCAAGGCAGCGTCATGGCCGGGATCGCAGGCCGTGCTCAGGTGGCGGTTCAGGTCGGCGTGGTGCGCCCCGGGCAGGTGTCCCGAGGCGTAATCGGCCGGGTCTGGACGGGCATCCAGCAGGCACACCGAGGCGAGACGAGAACAGAGATCAAGGGCGGAGAGCAAGGGCATCCAGACAGTATGAAGCGACCCGTCGCAGCGGTACTCTGAAGACTGCCTAATGAAACAGGGGTTCCCATGTCCGATGCCTACGTTCCCGAATCCCGCTGGCGCCTGCTGGTGGCAGCCCTGCTGGTGGGCGGTGGCCTCCTGCTGGGCGGAGTGGCCATGGCCCGTGGGATGTTTGGCGGGAGTGGGGAAGGTGCGTCCAGCGGCACGGACGTCAGCCGGGTGGCGTTCCTCGATGCGAAAGGCAACCGGCGCTCCCTGGCCGACTTCAAGGGCAAGGTGGTGCTGGTGGACGTCTGGGCCACCTGGTGCCCACCTTGCCGGGCGTCCCTGCCGGAAGTGGCGGAGCTGCAGAAGGCCAGCGGTGATCGCTACGTCGTCCTGCCCATCTCTGTGGACCGGGGGGGCTGGGGGGACGTGAATCCTTTCCTGGCGCAGAACCCGCAGCTCGGCTTGACCGCCTACCTGCCCGCGGGCGGCCAGGCCCTGGAGGCCTTTGGTGAGATCAGGGGCATCCCCACCACCCTCATCATCGATCGGGAGGGCAGGTTGGTGAAACGCTGGTCCGGCTACGGTGAAGGCAGGGCGGGCAAGGCCCTGGAGGAGGCCCTGAAGGGGCGGTGATGTCACCCCTGGATCGCCGACAGGCCTGGGCCAAGGCCACCACGCTCCTGGGCTTGATCCTGCTGGCGCCTCTGCTGCTCCAGGGGACGGGCATATCGATGGTGGCCAAGCTCTGGAGCGGACTGCTGCTCCTGGCCATCTATACCATCTGTGCCTTCGTCATCTTCGGGGCCATGTTGGGAGCCTCGCTGCCAGCCTTGCAGTGGTTGGAGCGGCATCTCCGAGCCTGGGTGGCCTGGTTTGCCCGAGACCCCGAGGCCCTCTGGCTGCATTGGGCCCGTCACGCCCATTACACCGCCTCGGCCCGGGCCTACCTGGATCGCGCCGTGCGGTTGGGTGGCCGGGAGGCCGTGTTCCATGAGGCCCTGGTCTTCCTGGAAGGGGGGATGGGCGCCGGGGGGCAGGCCGCGGGCGTGGCTCGCCTCCGGAGGGCCGCCCAGCGGGGGCACCCGGAAGCCGCCTTTAGGCTGGCGGAGGCCCTCCGCACGGGAGAGGGCAGCGTGCGTCCGGAGCTGGTCGAGGCAGAGAGCTGGTACCTGCGGGCGGCCACCCTTGGCTTTGGCCCCGCTGCCGCCTGGCTGGCCCATGCCTACCAGGCTGGCGATGGCGTACCCGCGGACGAGGCCAAGGCGCAGGCCTGGTCTGGCACCGCCGAGCTACTGCGACCCTACCCACAGCCCTCCCACAGCCTCCTCCGTCACGAGGCTGGGCCCGGGGACCCGCTGGTCCGGCTCTCCTCGTGGACGGTCCATCACGCTGAGGGGGCCGCAGGCCACGTGGTGGCCAACCGGGTGGGACGCTGGGCCCTGCTCCTTTTGACCGCAGGGTTGTCCGGACTCGCGCTGCTGGTGGTGGGCGCCCTTTTCTGGGCCGGCTCCTCCGGGTTGTTCCACCTGCCCCTGCTGATGGCTTCGCCGTTGATTCTCATGCTGCTGTGGCAGGCCTGGCAGCTCCGCAAAGATGGGCCCAGATCCGGGAGGGACCGACTGCTCGAAGCCGCCGAAGGCGGGGACCCGGAAGCCTGCTACCAATTGGGGCTGGCCCATCGCCAGGGGAGGTCGAGGCGCCCCAAGGACGACCTGACGGCGGCGCTCTGGTTCCGGAAGGCCGCCGAGGCGGGGCATAGCGGTGCCATGGCGGCCCTGGCCGAGGCCTATCTGGGGGGGCATGGTGTGCTGCGTGATCCCCGGGAGGCCACCCGCTGGGCCGAGGCGGCGCGCCGTGAGTCAACTTCCTGATCCCGATGTCCGATAACGCTTCTGGGGGGACCATGTCCCGTGCTTGGTTGATGCTGTTGGTGCTGCTGTCTCTCGTGGGATGCAGAGAGGATCCGCGACGCATCGAGAACGAGAACCTCGGCATCGCCGTGACGTTCCCCGGCCCGCCCAAGCTGCATCGGCATACGGATCCTGGTCCATTTGGTGACGTGGAATGGTTCGATCTGGCCATGAACCCGGCCGGGCGTCTCGATGAGACCTTCAGTGTCGCGGTGGGCAACCTGCCGCCCGGCGACAAGGGAGGCACCAGTCCCCGGGAGATCCTGACCACCTACCAGAACTTCCTGGGCTACCGGTTTGGTCCGATCCTGCGCACAGAGTTGCCCGCCGACAAGGGACCTGGGTTCCGGTACAAGGTGAAGGGCCCCAACGGAGGCGTGATCGAGGGCATCGTCGTGGTGCGCCGGGGCCGGCTTCACCATGCCCAGGCGATCGTGCGGAAAGAAGGCGATCCCCGGACCGAGACCTTCCTGGGCGATCTGGAAATCAGGACGCGTTAGACGCCTGGCTGGCTCAGGGGAGACCTTTCAGGGCTGCTTCCACGGCGGCGACAAGGTGCCCGGCTTCGCTGTCCGGTGCCAGGCAGGGGTGGTCGCCTGGCACCGCTTCGCCGATGCCGACGAAGGGCATGCCGGCGGCCTGGGCGGCCAGCAGATCGTGGGGTCGGTCACCCACGTAGAGGTGCGGGCCCGGGCAGCCGCGCAAGGCCCGCCTGAGCAGATCCGTCCGATCATGGCGGGGCAGGGAACCCAGCCTGGGAATGGCTGCATCCACGCCCAGGACCTCCGCCTTGAAGGCCAACAAGCCGGGTGCATTGCCCGAGACGAGCCACACCTGGTGGCAGGAGGCCAGCCGGTGCATGCCCTCCAGGACGCCAGCAAACCGCTGGGCTTTCTGGGCTCCCGGCGCGAAGGTCACGCGGAATCGGGCGATGCAGGCGGCTTCATAGGCCGTGTATCCCGGTTCATCGAGTTCCCGTCCGAAGCGCATCCGGTGCAGGTCATCCACGATCTCCCAATCTGTGGAACCGCGGCAGAGCCTGAGCTCCTCCACTGTGGGTGTCTCTCCCCACACCTCTCCCAGGGCCTCCCGTAGCAGTACGAAGCCGGAACTGAAATGCCCAAGGGTCCCATCGAGGTCAAAGCAGATCGGCACGTGCAAGCTCCCATACTGGCCCAGGATCGCATGGGATGGCACCCTGGAAGGAAGGTGGTTCCGTGCGTCGCTTGATCGTTCCTTTCCTCATGACCCTTTCGCTGCCGGCCTGTGCCCAGGAAGGCCTCCGCTATCGGATTCAGCTCTGGATGCGCGGTGACGCGCAGCCGATGGAGACCCGGTTCCGGCTGCAATCGACGGTGGGAACCCGCAGCCACAACAAGGTTCAGAAGCCACGCATGGGCGGCTGGCGGCTGGAGGCGGACCGCACCCAGGGCACCCCTTACGTTCAGGCGATGCTGCTGAGTCGAGCGGAACGGCTGCTCTACCTGGCGGGCCCCGCACCGCAGACACGGCCCGAGCCGATCTTCCTGCGCTTCGGCAACCGCAGCCTGCCCGTGTGGAGCCTGGAGATGCCGCGGGGCATCCACGCCTCGACGGTACTGGTGGAGGTGGCTCCCAAACTGCTGGCCCTCTGCGATTTCAGCGCCCGGTTCGAGCAGGGGGACATCGCCCGCCTGGAACTCCATCTCGAAGGCCTGAACAGCACGGGCAAGCTCGCACCGGCCGAGGCCGGAACCACCCTGCTCAGTACCCTGCAGACCTGGGCGCGGGAGGCCACCGCCGAGGTCCCTTCAGGGATCACCGTTCAGGATCGCTAGGAGACTGTAAGAACCGTCGTCTTCTTGGTCTGCGAGGAGGCTCCGAAGCCGGAGCTGCGGTCCTCGCTGGTGGCCCTGGTCACCACTAGGCGGCCTCCCACCTTGGTGAACTGGCGTTCCTGGGTGTTGCCACCCTCGAAGCTGATGAACATGCGGCTGCCCTTAAAGGCCACGCTGCTTGAGAAGGCGAGGGGCAGGCCATCGGGGCCAATCCACACTTTGGCGTCCACCTTCAGTTCCTTGAGGTATTTTCGCTGGCTTTCAGGGATCTTGGGTGTGAGCTTCAGGATGAGGAGCCTGGCCGGGCGGCCTTGGTAGGCATCGGCCTTCTCCTCCTGCAGCTGCGCCTGGGCGAGATCCCGCAACAGGGCCTCCGCGTGATTCAGGGACTCGGCGGTTTCGAGCGGGTCCACATTGCGCAGGGCCGTTCGGGTGGGGGTGGCCTTTTCGGGTTCGCGCTCCTGAGCGGACAGTTCCCGTTCCGCCTGTTGAAGCGTCGGCCTGGTCCAGGAGACCTTCAGCCCTTGGGGGCCATCTTCCAGCTGGGCGCTGACCTTCCCCTGGCTAACCGTGGGTTTCTTGTCGTCCATGGTCTGGCGCCAGAAGCTGTGTTCCAGGGTGGCCTTCACGGCTTCTCCGCCCTGGAGCTTCTGCAGGGTCGCCCGCAGGTCATCGAGGCCACTGGCAGACAGGGTCAAAGCGAGGGAGAGGGCGAGAAGAGCAAGGCGCATGGAGGCTCCGCGACGGAAGGAAGTGCATTCAAGGCAGGGGCAAGGCCAACAGGAGGCCACAGCAGGGATGCCGCAGCTACGGCTGAGGGTTCCTGGAGGTTATCCTGGAGGACTTCGGGGGATGCATGCCGTTCAGGGATGAATGCGGGGTTTTCGGGATCTGCCATCAGGTGGAAGCCTCCCGCCAGACCTACCTGGGCCTCTACGCCCTGCAGCACCGGGGCCAGGAGGCCGCTGGCATCTGTTCCGGCGACGAGCAGGGCCTGCACCTCCACAAGGCCCAGGGTTATGTGGCAGACGTGTTCACCGAGGCCGTGCTGGACGCCCTGCCGGGGGACGCGGCCATCGGCCATACCCGCTACTCCACCACCGGTGGCAACGTGGCCTCTGCCGCCCACCCTTTCCTGATCCACGGGCGTTTCGGCCAGGTGGCGCTGTGCCACAACGGCAACCTCACCAACACGGAGGAACTCCGTGAGCGACTCATCGCCGAAGGCCACACGTTTACCAGCCCCTCTGATAGCGAGGTCCTGCTGGCCCTCATCAACCGGGCCCAGGCGGGGACGCTGGAGGATGCTGTCGTTGCAGCTCTCCGCGAGGCCAAAGGCGCCTTCTCGCTGCTCATCCTCACGGATGACGCCCTCATCGCGGCCCGGGATCCCCACGGCTTCCGTCCGTTGGCAATGGGACACATGGGTGAGACCCACACCTTCAGTTCTGAGACCTGTGCCTTCGATCTGGTGGGCGCCAGCTATGACCGGGATGTGGAACCTGGCGAGATGGTGGTGGTGTCGAGAAGCGATGGTGCCATCCGCTCGCGCTTCCCGTTGCCCAAGGTGCAGCCCAAGCCCTGCGTGTTCGAGCACATCTACTTCGCCCGGCCCGACTCCCTGGTCTACGGCCAGAGCGTGATGGTGGCTCGCCGCGAGATGGGGCGCCGCCTCGCCCTGCGCCATCCCGTGGAAGCGGATCTCGTGGTGCCCGTGCCCGACAGCGGCGTCAGCGCCGCCCTCGGCTACTCCGAGCAGTCCGGCATCCCCTTCGACTTCGGCATCATCCGCAACCACTACGTGGGGCGCACCTTCATCGAGCCCAAGCAGAACATCCGCAGCTTCGGCGTGAAGGTGAAACTGAACCCGGTGCGCCACCTGCTGGCGGGCAAGCGCGTGGTGCTGGTGGACGACAGCATCGTGCGCGGTACCACCAGCAAGAAGATCGTGCAGATGGTGCGGGAGGCCGGCGCGAAGGAAGTGCACATGCGCATCGCCTGCCCACCCACCACGCACTCCTGCTTCTACGGCATCGACACGCCCAAGCGGCAGCACCTCATCGCCTCGTACATGAGCCTCAAAGAGATCACCGGGTTCGTAGAGGCCGACACCCTGGGCTACCTCGACCTGAAGGATCTCGAGGGCTGCATGAGCGATGACGGCCAGGGCTTCTGCTATGCCTGCTTCACCGGCACCTATCCCGTGGCTCCGGGCGGATGAGCACTGGCCCTTCAGGCTCCCCCCAAGCCCGCTTCGAAGACGGCCTCCGCTTTCTCGCGGCCGCCCTGGCCCTGGACATCGACCACCGGAACAGCGCCGCCATCGTCTCGGCGGCCTGTGACGCCATCCAGTGTTTTCTGGTGGTCTTCGAGGTGGCGGCCCAGCATCACCTGCCCGACCCGGAGGGCGAGACTGCCCGGCTCCGCGGCCAGCTGGAGGCCCTGCTCACACCCAGACAGTCCCCCGAGGCAGCGGCCCGGCATGCCCTCGAGGCAGCCCGGCTGGCCCGCGACCAGGCCTCGCGGATGCTGCCCCGGCTGCTGGGTTAGAAGTCGGCCCGCCCGAGGGGGACATTCTGGGGGACGGGGTTGCCGCCAAAGCGATCCACGGGCAGGGTGGCTGAGGCCAGGCTGTGGGCGGATCCCGTCATGCCCTGGTGGGAATGCCAAAACCGCCTCAGATCCTCTCGAAACCAGAGGAGGAATTCCTGGAAGGCCACCTGGCGCAGCTCCTCCCGGGTGAGCTCACCGAAGACCTCCACCACGGCCGAAGCGGAAGCCTCCGGCACCCGGAAGGTCTTCCACGGCTTGGATCCCGCCTCGGGATTGGCGAGGATCCTGGACAGGAAAGCCAGGTCCCGGCCCGGTTGAGGGGGTTCCCCGGCCAGAAGACCGGTGGCGAGGCAGAGGCAGAGCAGGGCGCGCATGGCCTTGGAGTGATGCCATCCCGGTTGAGGTTCCCGACCCGTTCCCGAAGAAGCGACCGATGGTAGGTTTGACCCATGCCCATTGCCATCCTTGGACCCACGGCCTCCGGCAAATCCGCCGTGGCCGCGGCTGTGGCCCGACACATTGGGGGCACGGTGGTGAACGGCGACCCCTACCAGGCCATCCAGGGCCTGGCCATCGGGACCGGGCAGCCTGACGAGGCCGAACAAGGCGGCATCCCCCACCTTGGCTACGCCGCCCTGCCTCTGACGACCCGACCCAACCCCATCGCCTTCGGGAGGTTGGTTCGCGGTTGGCTCGTGGCCTGTCGGGAGCCGGTCCTGGTGACCGGGTCGGGCCTCTACCTTCGGGGCATCTGGGACCAGCTTACGGACCTGCCGGAGGTGAATGCCGCCCTGGTGGACCAAGTCCGGCGCTGGACCGCCCGGCTGGGCGTGCCCGTGCTGCACCGCTACCTGGCGGCGGTGGACCCGGCCCGCGCTTCGGTGTTGCACCCCAATGACAGGGCCCGGGTGCAGCGGGCCCTGGCCCTGCATCTGGCCACCGGTCGGGTGCCCTCGGCGCTGCTATCGGGGCCGGAGAAGGGCCTTCCCGAGGATTGGCGGGTGCTGGTGGTGACGCCGGATCGCGAGCATCGTCGTGAGCGCGTGGTGGCGCGGGTCGCAGCCCAAATCCAGGCCGGCTGGCCGGACGAGGTCGCCCGATTGCTGGCCGCGGGTCATGCCGAGGATCTGGCCGCGCTGCGGCCGCTGGGCTATGCGAGCTGGATGGCTGGCGAAGCTCCACAGGTGGTTCAGGCCAAGGTAATTCAGGAAACCCAGGCCTACGCCAAGCGGCAGGCCACCTGGTTCCGCAACCAGCTTCCGGGGGCACCGACCTGGGATCCTGATGCCGAGCCAATGGAGACGGCCTTTGAGCGGCTGGGACTGCGATGACGCCGACGATCTGGTACGAGGGCCGAACCTCCCTGGACCTGCTGTTTGGCGGAAGCTGGGCCTGGATCGGCCTGCGCTCCGGTGACGGCCTGAATCGCCTGCACAGCGACCTGCTGGTGGCCCTGGATCGCCTGTTCATCGAGCTGCGCTGGTCAGGTGTGCGGCGCGTGGCCCTCAGCGGGGGCGGGTGGATGACCGGGCTTGGGCACCACTTTTCCGCGGGAGCCGATCTGCACGAAGTGGGCCTGCTGGATGCCGTGTCCGCCGAGCCCTTCTCTCGGCGCGGGCAGCGGGTCATGGCGCACCTGCTTTGGCCCGGCTGGCGCAGCCTCACCCTGATCTCCGGCGTCGCCATGGGCGGGGGCTGCGATCTTGCCCTGCATGGCCAGGAACGCTGGGTCGTGGCGGCGGATGCCGCCGGGAACCGTGGCCTCCGTCTGGCCCACCCCGCCGCGAAGCACGGCATCCTCACGGGCTTCGGCGGCACCGTCCGCCTGCAGGAAGTCTTGGGCCGTGAAGGTGCGGATCGTCTGTTTCGAGGCTTCGAAACCTGGACCGAGCAGAGTGCCCTGGCTTTCGGCGCCGCCCATCGAAGCATCGCTCCCGGCGGGGCTGGGGAAGCGGTAAGGGGCTGGCTTATCGGTTTACCGCCGCGATGATGGCCGGAATGCTGAGGGCGGCGAGCAGGCCGCAACAGCAGAGCAGGATGAGAGGCGTGAGCACGGCACAAACCCCGCGCCAGGTATCGGTCTTGTGCATGCGGGCGAGACCCATGCCAACGACAATCAGGCCGGCGAGGTGGATCAGAATGCCGATGTAGGGAATCAGGCCGCCGATCTGGATGAAGGCGGAGGCATACCCATAGGCCCGGATGCTCTGGCTGGTGCCGACGCCCGGCTTGAGGCCGCCCCACATCCAGAGGAAGAAGTGGTTGAAGGCGCCCCCGATGACCATGCCCAGAAAGCTGAAGAGGGGCATGAGCAGCAGGATCCCTCCAAAGATCGCTGGCATGATGGCCGCGATGGCCTTGCTGTCGCCTTTGCCGGTCTGCTCCAGCGCCGCCAGCATGATGCCCATGCCCACGAGGAAGAACACCAGGGCCATGATCAGGAATACTGGGATCGACAGCAGCAGCAGGAAACGCCAAGGTGCGCCCAGACCATCGGTGACGGGCACCCGGTCGAACAATTCCATGGGGTTGCTGAACACCAGTCGGAACATGCCGCCCACCCGGGCTCAGAAGCCCTGGAAGGCCTCAGTGTCCTCGAAGGGCACGGGCCGCAGGTTGGCCATCGGGGGCTGGGTGTCGTAGGATGCCAACGGAGGCGGCATTCCCGGTGCTTCATCCAGTGGGATGGCCGGGGGAAGCGCTTCGTTCGGGCCGGTGATCTCGCTCATCCGTCACTCCAGGAAACTGCCGCTACGCTATCACGCTTCGCGAAAGTCCTTGGGCCTCAACCCCAGCTTTTCCAGGCGGGAGAGCAGCGTGGAGGGCGCCAGGTCCGCCAGGGCCGCAGCACCGTCAGGGCCAGCGATCTTGCCCCGGGCGTGCTGGAGGAGGCGCTCCAGGTAGGTGCGCTCCTGAGCCTCCCAAGTGAGCGGACGACCGGCCCGCTCACCCCGAGCGGGCAGGGCCCCCGGTGGCAGTCGCAGCTCTCGGCCCGCCGAGAGGATGGCGGCACGCTCCAGCACGTTGTGCAATTCACGGACATTGCCTGGCCAGCTGTAGACCTCCATCTGCTCGAGTACGGATGCGGGCAACTGGATGGGAGGACGGCGATTTTCCCGGGCGAAGCGGTCCAGAAAGCCCTCGGCCAGGGCGGCGATGTCGTCGGGTCGCTCACGGAGGGGAGGCAGGTGGATGGGAAAGACGCTAAGGCGATAGAAAAGGTCCTCGCGGAAGCGTCCCTCGGCCACGGCGGCGCGCAGATCCTTGTGGGTGGCGGCCACGAGACGCACGTCCACCTTGCGCGACTTCTCGCTGCCGAGCGGGTCGATCTCCTTTTCCTGGATGGCACGCAGCAACTTGGGCTGGAGGTCCAGGGGCAGGTCGCCGATTTCGTCGAGGAAGAGGGTGCCGCCATCGGCCAGCTCGAAGCGTCCCTTGCGGGCCGCAGCTGCGCCACTGAAGGCGCCCTTCACGTGCCCGAACAGTTCCGATTCGATGAGCGTCGCCGGCAGGGCGCTGCAGTTCACTTTGATGAAGGGCTTCTCACGGCGGGGTGAGAGGTGGTGCAGAGTTTGCGCCACCTTTTCTTTGCCGGTGCCGGTCTCGCCGGTGATGAGCACCGTGGCCGCGGTGGAAGCCACCTGACGCAGCTGATCCAGGATGCCGCGCATGGCGGTGCTCTCGGCGCGGAGAGGCTCCTGTAGCACGTCCCGGCGCTGGACCTCACGGAAGTAGCTGACTTCTTCCGCCAGGGTCCGCTCGCGCTCCGCCAGCCGTGCTAGATGCTCCGCCTGCTTGAGGCCCAGGGCCAGCAGAGAGGCGAAGACGCCTACGTGGTGCAGCACGCTGTCCGGGTACTGACGGCAGACCATGGCATCCAGCGTCATGAGGCCGAAGGTCTCGCCCCGGCTGCGGAGCGGGGCGACCAGACAGCTGTGGCCATGGGGCATGTCGAGGAGGCCGTGGAAGGTATCTTCACCCGGATCATCCTCCTCGAAGGTGGCCGGTCGGGACTTGTTTCTCAGGGCGTTCTGCAGACGCAGGTTGCCGCGCACCGGGATGAGGGCTTCCGACAACTGGGGCGTGGCCAGGGGGCCCACGGCATGGGCCACCCGGAGGCCGTCGCCCTCGCGCAGCAGGACGGTCGCCAGGTCGAAGGGCACCAACTGACCCAGGCGTTCGAAGGCATGGGCCACCATGCGTTCCGGTTCCTCGCCCAGGGTGAGCAGGGCACCGGCCTCCTCCACCAGGCGGGCTCCCGTGAGCGCGGCGTCCAGATCGGGGATGGGCACAGGCACCTCTGGCCTGATTCTCGGTATTTCGAGAGTGGGGTCAAGGGGTTCCCGTTGGAAGGAGCCGCGAATTCACGCGAAAAGGTATACTTCAAGGTCTCCACGCCAAAGGAAGCGCTTGACCTCCGACGCCACTCACTTCGGGTCCTACCGACTCCTCTCCCGACTCGGGGAGGGGGCCATGGGCGAAGTGTGGAGGGCCCTGGACCTGCGGCTTGAACGGGAGGTGGCGCTCAAGATCCTGAAAGACGCGGACGACCTGCGTCGAAAGGCGCTCATCGGGGAAGCCAAGCTGGCCTGCCAGCTCAATCATCCGAACATCGCCCACATCTACGATGCCGGGGATGTGGATGGCACGCCGTACATCGCCATGGAGCTGGTGGAAGGGCGCACCCTGCGGGTCTTGGTCGGTCGCCCGCTGGATGCAGACGCCCTGCAGGACTTGGCTCGCCAGGCCGCCTCGGCGCTGTCCCACGCGCACCAGAAGGGGATCGTCCATCGGGACATCAAGCCCGAGAACCTGCTGCTGACAGACGATGGGCAGTTGAAGATCCTCGACTTCGGCATCGCCCGGCGGGGAGCAGAAGACCTGGCCCTCGGACCGACCTCGCATCACATGACCCTGGTGGAACGCACAGCCCCTGGCTACAGCCAGGGCACGCCGGCCTACATGAGTCCCGAACAGGCCAACGGTCAGATGCTCACGGGTCAGTCCGATCAGTTCAGCCTCGGCGTGGTGCTTTATGAACTCGCCACGGGTGTGCATCCCTTCCTGCGCGGCAACCTGGTGGACACCCTGTACGCGGTGACCAAGGCTGAACCCCGCGCCCTGTCCGAGGCCCGTCCCGACCTGCCTCGCACAGTCCAGGACGCCATTCACCGGTTGATGGAAAAGGCTCCCAAGAATCGCTTCCCGAACCTGCAGGCACTGGCGGTCGGCCTCTCAGAAAACATCACCACGGCCTCGGTTCCCCACCTCAATCATCCCATGGCCTTGCTCCGGAAATCCCGTCGCTGGGTCTGGGTCCTGGCTTCGGCCGGGTTGGCCGTGGTTGTTGTCGTTGGGGCAGGGGTCTGGTGGATGAGGCGCACGGATGATACGGGTCTCGGCGAAGCCCGCCGGGCCTCGCGGGAGGACTTCACCCGGGGCCGCCGGGTGGTGGCCATCCTGCCCCTGGAGCAGATGCAGCCCGACGCGGAGCACGCCTGGCTCAGCAACAGCTTCGCCGATGCCATGGCCTTCGGGCTGGTGCGGCGGGAGGACATGGCGGTGGTGGATCGGCTCCGCGTGGTCGAGGCCATGCACCAGCTGGGTGACACGCCAGGTCAGGCGCCCAAGGCCGTGGGTGAACTGGGCCGACAACTCAAGGCGGAACTGATGGTGCTTGGCAGTTACCAGGTGGTGGGCGGGCAGCTGCGCATGTTCGTCCGGGTGGTGGATGCCTTCCGGGGTGCGACCCTCCATCAATTCCAGTTGGATCGGCCCGTGGTGGATCTGCTGAAACTGGAGGACGAACTCCAGCAGCGCCTGCCCCAGGAGATGGGTCTCGGCAGCGATCCGGGCGCCCTGCGTTCCCAGGCCAAACTGCCAAGGACGCGCGAGCTCTATACCAAGGCACTCCAGGTCATCACTGACGGGAATCAGGATTCGGTGCGACTGGCCAACACGCTGCTCGCCTCGGCCATCGAACTGGAGCCCGACTATGCCCCGGCCCGGGCGGAATTCGCCTGGACCTTGGCAGAACTGGGGGCCACCACGGCGCTCGGGCAGGGCCGCTATGACGAAGCCCAGGCACTGCTGCGGCAGGGGAAGGTCGCCGCCGAAAAGGCCATTTCGCTGGATCCCAGCGCCTCGCAGGCCTACCGCGCGCTGGCCTCTATCCTGCTTCGCATGGGCGACATGGAAGGTTCCAGCCGGGCGGCCCTGCAGGCCGTGCGCCTCGACCCGGCTGATCACAAGGCCTATGACGTGCTGGCCGATGTTTTTGCCGGGCTGGAAGGGGAGGATAACCACCAGGCTTCGCGTCGCTACTTCGAGAAGTCCCTCAGCCTCTTTCCTGAGGGCTGGCAGGCGCACCATCGCCTTGGCGTGCTCCTCCAGAACGAAGGGGAGCTTCCCTCGTCCCTGCAGCACGCAGATCGGGCCCTGGCCCTGCGCCCCTCGGCGGAGTACGCCTATGTCACCGCCGCGGACGCCCTGCTGTGGATGGGGCACCCTCAAGAGGCCGAAGCCCGGCTGCGGGCCGGACTCCGGGAGATCCCCGGCTCGAATGTTCTGCGCAGCCTCATGGCCTATGCGGCCTGGGACAGGAACGACCGGACTTCCGCCGAGACCTATCTCCACGAACTCGAAGGCGTGTGGCCCCCCGATCATTCGAATACCGTCCTGCTGGCTGGCGTGAAGCAGGCCGTGGCTGGAGACGGAGCTGCTGCCCGGGCGGGTTTCGAGGCCTACCGGCAGAAGCTTGCGGCTACGGATATGGCCTTGAGGAAACACAACGAGCGCCGCGTGATCTCGGTGAACCTCTACTTCATGGCACGCATGGTGGCGCGGCTGGGTGATCGTCCCGGCGCCCAATCCATCCTGGAACTGGCGGACCGCTTCCATGCGGGCAAGCTGCGGGTGGCCCGGCAGGATCCAGCCTTCCGGTAAGTCAGCCGACCGATGCCCTGGCCTCGGTCACCAGGCGTTCCATGCGACTCCGCACTTCCGCCATGAGGGCATCCCGATCCACATGATCGGAGGGCAGGACGGGGTCACCCACGAGGACGGTGTAGCGCCCGGGCCTGAACCTCAAGGCGCCGACCGGCAGGACCTGGAAGCCCCCCACTGTGGCCATGGGGATGATGGGCACGCCTGCATCCAGGGCCAGGGCGAAGCCACCCTTCTTGAAGGGCAGCAACTGGCCGGTGCGGCTGCGGGTGCCTTCGGGGAAGATCACCACGCTCTTGCCCCCGTGGATCTGCAGGGCGGCTTCATGGATGCTGCGAAGGGCCCGCTCCCTGTCCCTGCGGTCGATGAAGATGACCCCGGCGGCCCAGGCCGCCCAGCCGATGAAGGGCAGGTACTTCAGCTCCTGCTTGGCGATGTAGACCGCAGGCACCGGCAGGGCCGCGACCAGGACGGGAGGGTCCATCTGGCTTTCGTGGTTCGACATGAAGATCACTGGCTGGCGACCCTCGCGGATGGCCTCGGGCATGCGGTCCCAGCCATGCAGCGCAAAGGGGATGTGGCAGAATCGGGCCATGCCGCGGGCAAACAGGGGACCGACGGCAAAGAAGGCGCGCCGTCGACCCAGGAAGGGCACGGCCAGCAGGATCCCGATCACGGTCAAGGGCACCGTCACCAGGGCCCAGCCCATGATCACAAACCCGCCGAATGGGCTATCCCGCCAGTTGGCCACACCGCCTCCCCGTGGTATCTAAGCTACCAGTTCAGGGAGATTTCCATGGGCATCACCGAACAGATCCTGGCCGATCACAGCGTCCGTAAGGACAAGGAGGGCATCGCCTGGTTCAAGGCTGAGGACCTGGCGCGGCTGGGGATCCACGATCGCCTGTTCACGGTGATGCAAACGGTTCAGCACACCCTGCGCCTGAGGAAGGCTCATCAGGTGGTGGAAAGCCACGGCTGCACAGACCGCTGGAGCGTGCAAGACGCGCACTGATCCGTACCCGGGCTGATCAGCCCTGGAGGGCGGCCTCCAGCATCCGCGCCCGCGGGTGGAGGATCTGGTTCTCCAGGTAGATGTGGAGGTGGAGGTCCGCCTCCAGGGCCTTCAATCCATCGTAGAAGGCGCGGAAGGTGGTGCAGCCGTCAGCGGGCGCCTCATAGCCGCCCGTGCAGGCGCGGAGCTGGACGAGCAGGGCACCCACGGCTTCATGCTCGGATTCCATGACGCGAATGGGGCTCTGCACGCTGGCGAAGCAGGCCTCGGCAGCAACACCCGTGTCCATCTGCCGGATGAAGGGGAAGAGGATCTGCTCTTCCTTCATGAGGTGGGGCATGAGATCTCCGGCCAAGGCCTGAAAGAGGTCGAAGACCTCGTCGAGTTCGGGGTGGTTCTCACCGTGTACGCCGAGCACCTTTTCGAGCAGGGCCCCCAGTCGCGGCAGCTCGGTGCGCAGGTAGGCATGGTGGGTGGCCTCAATGTGGGCCAGGAGCTTCGTCAGGGAGGCGTTCATCCAGTCCCGGGACGAAGGTGCATCGGTGGACGGCCATTCGAGGCCCTCCAGAGCCGCCAGGACCTGCCCAGGGTCCCGTCCAGCCGACTCGCAGGCCTCCCTGAGCGAGCGGTGACCGCCGCAACAGTAATCCACGCCCTGGCCCTCCAGATACCGCATGGCCTGGGGCCAGGCCAGCACGATGTCACCCACTTTGGTCTCGAGGTTGATGGTCATGGTGTCTCCTGGGGGTGCCTTCCCCGCCTTCAACATGGGCCATCCGGGGCGTGAATGGGGTCACATATCCGACTAAAAAGATCAGAATTACTTTTTAATGATTTCCCACGTGGATACCCGGGCCCCAAACAAGTCACAGGCTAGGGCACTGGGTCCAGGCCGCCGTGGGTCAAGGGCGAGCAGCGGAGCAGTCGCCAGGTGGTAAGCAGGCCGCCACGCAGGGTGCCGTACCTCTGGATGCAACCCAGGCCGTAGTGGCTGCAGGTGGGCGTGAACTTGCATTGGGTGGGAAGGTGGCTGGAGAGGGTGGCCTGGTAGGTGCGGATCAGGCCGCGGCAGACCCAGGCCGTGGGCTGGAATCGCACCGGCAGAAAGGCCTCGAGGACCAGGAAAAGCCCAAGGGTCGCCAGGGGGTGGGACAGGAGCCAGTCGGCCATCCTAGGCCTTCGCCGCATCGGCCTCGGCCTTCACCTTGCGGGCCTCCTCCAGGAAGGCGGGCACCAGATCCTCCTCCTTGACCTTGCGGATGAGCTCACCCTTCCGGTAGATGAGCCCTTCACCGGCACCACCGGCGACACCGAGATCGGCATCCTTGGCCTCGCCGGGCCCGTTCACCACGCAGCCCATGACGGCGTAGGTGATGTTCTCGTGGTTGATGAGCTTGAGGCCTTCCTCGATCTCGTTGGCCACGCGGTTGAGGTCGATCTGCACTCGGCCGCAGCTGGGGCAGCTCACCATGCGGAAACCGCCCGAGCGCAGCGCCAGCGAGCGCAGCATCTCGTGGCCCACGCGACACTCGTCTTCGCCTTCGCCGGTGAGGGATACGCGAATGGTATCGCCGAGGCCTTCGGCCAGCAGGATGCCCATCCCGACGCTCGATCGGATGGTGCCGCCGAAAGGCGTACCGGCCTCGGTGATGCCCAGGTGAAAGGGATAGTCCACCTGCTTCGCCAGCAGGCGGTAGGCCTGCACGGTGCGAACCACGTCGCTGGCCTTCAGGCTGATCTTGATGTCGCGGAAGCCCTCGCGCTCCAGCACGTCGATGTGGCGCAGGGCGCTTTCGACCATGGCCTCGGGCGTCGCGGTTCCAAACCTGTCGAGCAAGTCCTTTTCCAGGCTGCCGCCGTTGACGCCGATGCGGATGGGGATGCCCAGGGAACCGGCCTTGTCCACCACGGCCTTCACACGCTCCTGCCCGCCGATGTTGCCGGGGTTGATGCGCAGGCAGGCAGCGCCGCCATCGGCGGCCACCAGGGCCAGCCGGTAGTCGAAGTGGATGTCGGCCACCACGGGAATGGGGCTCCGGTCGCAGATCTCGTGGAAGACCTCGCCGGCCTTCTTGGTGGGGACGCTCACGCGGACGATCTCACAGCCGGCGTTGGCGTAGCCGTAGATCTGGTTGACGGTCGCCTCCACATCCCGCGTGTCCGTCTTCGTCATGCTCTGGACCGAGATGGGCGCGTCTCCACCCACCAGCACCTTGCCCACCAGGATCTGGCGGGTGAGGCGACGGGGCGCGAGGGGCTGGAGTTCCTGGTCGGACATGGGGCCTCGGTCAAAGGCTCCAGTTTACCCACCTATGGCGTGCCGTACGCAGCGCGCGGCCCCGTTGGGCCGCGCGGCAGGTTCATCAGGTTCGGATTACCGCTTGAGGTTGAGAGTTTCCTGGAGCAGCTCATCGGTGGTGGTGACGATGCGGGAGTTGGCCTGGTAGCCGCGCTGGCTGAGGATGAGCTTGGTGAACTCACCGGCCACGTCCACGTTGGAGAGCTCGAGGTTGGAACCTAGGACACCGCCCCGACCGCCCTGGTTGGCGAGGCCGATGGTGGGCGAGCCGGAAGCCAGGCTCTGGCCCCAGTGGTTGTTGCCGGTCTGCACCAGACCGTTGACGTTGTTGAAGGTCGAGAGGGCCACCTGGGCCAGCTGGATGACCTGGCCATTGGTGAAGGTGCCGCTGATGATGCCGTTCTGGTCGACGGTCAGATCCCGCAGGGTGCCGGCGCCGTAGCCATCCTGGAAGCTGCTGCTGGTGCTGCTGGCGGCGCTGAACTGGGTGATGTTGGAGCTGCCATCGGTGTTCACCATGTTGAATTTGATGGTGCTCGCCGCGGCGCCATTGCCCCAGGTGATGTTCAGGTTGGGATCCGCAGCGGCCGTGGCGCCCAGACCGTTGATATCCTGGAGGGCGCCAGAGGACGAGAAGGTCAGCGTGCCCGTGGACTGGCCACCGACGGTGGCGCCGGCGGGACCGGCGATGGCGTAGCTCCAGGTGTTGGTGCCAGTCTTGGTGTAGGTGACGGTGAGCGTCTGGGTATTGCCCTGGCTGTCATACACCTGGACGGGGGTGGTCAACAGGGAGGTGGCGCCGGTGGCGGCGGAGGCGTTCAGGTTTACGCCGGTGCGGATGTTCTGGGTGGCGAAGGCGCTGGCCGTGGTGCCGGCATCGATGCTGATGGGTGCCAGGGAGGCCGAAGTGTTCACGGTGCCCGTGGTCGCATCGCGGTTCCAGCCCATCACGTTGGAGCCGTCACTGGCCACCAGGAAGCCGCCGTTGTTGCGCGTGAAGTTGCCGGCGCGGGTAAAGACCTGGCGCCCGTCCGACGTCTGCAGCGTGAAGAATCCGTTGCCCTGGATGGCCATGTCGAGGGCGTTGCCGGTGCCCTGGAACGAAGACTGCGAGAAGTCCTGGCTCACGCTGTTCACCTGGACGCCCAGGCCGAACTGGATGGGATTGCCGTTGCCCTGGGTGGACACGCCACCGAGGCTCGTGCTGAAGATGTCGCGGAACGTCGTGGACGAACCCTTGAAGCCCACCGTGTTGATGTTCGACAGGTTGTTGCCGATCACGTTCAGGGCGTTGGCGTTGGTGGCGAGGCCGGAGAGGCCGGAGTAGAAGGCGGAGTAAAGGCTCATGGGTTCTCCTGGGTGTGGGGGATGGCGGGCTTAGGCGGAAATTTCGAGGACATCGGCCAGGGAAAAGATGTTGCCTCCGGAGGCCAGGTAGATGCCGCCGTCCTTGAAGGTCACGGCGTCCACTTTCATGGTCAGGTTGGTCTTGTAGGGCATGGCCTTCCCGTCATCGCCGGTGGCTGTCACTTCCACTTTGTAGGACCCATCGGGAAGGGCGTTTCCGTTGGCGTCCCGGCCATCCCAGCTCACGGCCGTCAGGCCCCGATTCAAATGACCCTGTGGCAGGACGCGGACCACATTCCCCTTGGCGTCCTTCACGGTGAGGGACACGTTCGCGGTACCAGCCAGTTCGATGTTCATGCTGGCGGCCCCGGCTTTCAGGTTGAAACCGGATCCGTCGACCTTCACGTTCTTGCCCACCAGGGAGGCCGTCTGGGCCTGGAAGAGGCCGGAGGTCTGGGTCTGCAATCCCTGGAGCAGCGTATTGGTCTGCTGGGCCTGTTCGAGGCTGGAGAAGCTGGTCAGCTGCTGGACCATCTGATTCGGATCCTGCCCGGCTCCGGTCGGATCCTGATTCTTGAGCTGGGCCACGAGCAGCTTGAGGAAGCCATCCTTGTCCAGGGTGTTCTTGGCAGTGGCTGCCGTGCTGGCCGCCGTGGGCACGGTGGTCGCGCTGATCATGCCGGTTTCCATAGGGACCTCCAGAGGGATGTGAGAACAGGAAGCGTGCCGATCAGGCGTAGAGCTCGACGTGGTGCGCGTTTAGGATGGAAACGGCCGCGGCTGCGGGTGCTTCTTGCCGGGCGGGGATGGCTTCAGGGGTGAATCGTTCACGGAATGGGGTGGCGGCAGGGGCCTCCTGGAAGGGACGATGGCCCTGCTGAAGATCGAAACTGCCCAGTTGCAGCCCCTGTTCCTTCAAGGACTGCTCCAGGTGAGGACGGCCTTCCATGACCGCTTTGACAGAGGCTGGCTCCGTCACCCAAAGCCGGGCATGGACTTCCCCCCCTTCCACCTTGAGATGAATCGTGACTTGGCCGAGCGCCTCTGGGTGGAGTTGCAACTGAGCTTCCTGGGCCCCGCCCTTTAGCATCCAGCGCATGCCGCCTTCCACCTGGACCACGGGTGCCGTCGGTGGGGCCGCCGGTGGTGGTGTCGCCGCCGCCGGAGCTTGGACAGGGGCACTCTCTCCAGCGCGTAGAGGAGTATTGAGCACCGCCATGGACGAACCATCCGGTCCACGCAGGACCGGATTCATGGCGGCCGGAGTGGCCTTGGCCACCAAGTCCTCGACCGTCGGCGGAGCGGGTTCGACCGGGCCCTGGGATTGGGCGGCGGGGGCGGCGACGCCAGAGGAGGCCTCTGCCTCCACCACAAGGGGCGAGGCCTGCATCGGGGCCTTGAGGGGTGTCTGGGCTGGTGCCAGCCCTGCCCGCGGGCCTTCAGCGAACTTGGCACCCCTCTCCACTGGGGCGGGCTGCTCCGCTTTCAAGGCAACCGGAGGGATGCCCGGGGCATCGGAGTTTGGGAGCTGCTTCATGGGGCGCGATGATTCGGCAAGGACTGCCTGGGCCAGGACGGTAACTGGGGACTGACCAGGCTCGATCTGCGGAGTGGCCTTGGGCTCAGGTTGAGTGGGGGCTGACCCAGCCATCGCTTGAGTCGTCACAAGCAGCTGGATCGACGGCAGGACTGGGGCGGGTGCCGTGGGCTCGACCTTGGTGGGTGGGGTGAACGAGGGGCGCACACCGGCTGATACCGTGATGCCCTCTGTGGCGAGCCGTGGGAATGCGACCAGCGGGGTTTCGGCCACTTTGGCGGTTGCCGAGACTGGCGAAGACGACTCGGAACCCGTTGGCGGTTCCGGGGTCGTGGCGGTCGTCGGGATGGGGATTTGGCCCGCCGGTGCAGGCTTCAACTGCAGCTGGGAGGTCGTCTGAGGAACAGTCGGTGTCTGCCCACCAGAGGTGGCGGTGCTGCCTTCAGACGGAAGGGGGGCGGGCAGGGTTCCAAGCGGGGCGGCTGTGGCTTGCCTGGGCCTCGCGCCGAGTGACACTGGCTCCACCAGCGTTGAGACTCCAGGTGCAATGAGATCAGGCCGTGGGGCCATCGATCCCATGGTTGTCCTGGGTGATTCGGTCTCCAGCGGACGCGCTGGGGAGGTCGGGGTGGACGCCCCGGTCCGGGGAGCAGAAGCCTCCTCGACTTTGACCTCCGCGGACTCAGACCTTGGGACTGGCTTTCCTGGCCCCGCTGGGGGCCCTTGTGATGCCTCCGACTGGATGTCCGGCGGCGGTGCCTTTGGCTCTTGCTCTACTTTGGGAAGACGCTCTGCTGGCGGTCCATCCACCCGGACCGGGGCCTGGGGCTGGGGCTGGACGAAGTGGGCCATCAGGCCGGCGAATTGGCCGTCGGCACCATCGGCTTCCTTGGTCTCGGGCCGTTCCGCGCTGGGACGGTCGGGGACCGCCATCACGGTAGAAGGGCTGGCTGGCGCCATGGGAACCTCGATTCCGGAACCTCCGGACGGGTTCACTGCGCCAGGACCGTGCCGTGGTCATTGGGCAGAATGTCGCCATTGCCCGCCCAGAGACGCTTCCGGGATTCAGGAGGCTGGATCCTTCGGCCTGGACATCCCCACCCGTTCCGACAACCGTCCGGCAAGCTTGGCCCCGCCTTCCGGAAGCACAGCCAGGGCATCCATGAGCTTGCCGGCCTTCTTGGGCGTCATGCCCGCCAGCAGCGCCACGGCGACCTCCATGTTCTGCCCGGCCAGTTCCTTCATAGCCTGGGCGCCGGCCGTGGGATCCATGGCTTCGTAGGTGCGGATGATCTGCGGATCGATCTCCGGCCGCACCTTCAGGTTCGCCACCTTGGCCAAGGCCTCCTGGACGGCCTTCTCCCGGGTGGCGAGGTCGCTGCGGTCCTTGTCGAGGGTGGCCTGGAGGGTGGTGAGGCGCTGCTCCAGCTGGCGCAGTTCGGCTTCTTTCTGGGCAATGGCCTTTTCGCGATTCTGGAGCAGGGAGGCCAGTTCGGCGACCTTCACGCCCTCGGCGGCGGCGGCTTTATTCTCACCCTTCGGTTCCTGGGCCGACAGCCAAAGCACGCCCGCGGACAGCGCGACGGGCGCCGAGATCCAAAGCAGGTAACGGGCGTTCATGGGAGGCTCCTCGGTGCTAGGCGCTTTGCCGGTGGTGTCGCAGAACGGCCAGTTCATCCATCTCCAGGGCTTCACGAAGCTGCTGCTCCTTCGCGTGCTGGAGGGCCCTTCGTTCCTTGAGGCGGACGAGCATGAGGTGTTCTCGATGGGCGAGGGTCAGGGCCTCCCTCGCGGTGGCGACCTGGGCCAAAGCCACCCGGAGTCGCTCGTAGCCCTCCAGCTGGTGGCGCTCGAGAACCACCAGGAATCGTTCCCCGGCCCGCCAGAGTTCCAGGTCCAGGACTTGTCCAGCGGCGAGTCGGCGCGATTCGAAGATGGCGAGGCGCTGGGTCCCCAGGGACTCGAGGTAGGCACGCACATCGCGTTCCGCCTGGATGGCTCGGGCCAGGGCGCGCTCGGCCTCCCGTTCCAGGGCCTCCCGCAGCTTGCGTACGGGCTCAAGGCGGAAGCGGAACCGGGCAGCCATCAGCTAACGCTCTTCAGGAAGGGTGCCAGATCAATCCCGAAGATCTGCCCCATGGCCAGCATGGCCTGGCGGTGGTCGGAGCCCTCTGCGGTGGCCTGCCTCAGGAAGGACTGGATGGCGGGTTGGAACTGGATGGCCTGATCGATGGTGGTGCTGGACCCCTTGGTGTAGGCGCCGATCTGGATGAGATCCTCGGCGTCCTGGTAGGTGGCCATGAGGTCGCGGAGCTTGCTGGCCAGCTGTTTCTGTTCGGGCGGAGCGAGGGCGCTGAAGAGGCGGGAGAGGCTGGACAGGATGTCAATGGCCGGAAAATGGTTCTTGGAGGCCAGCTTCCGGGAGAGCACCACATGGCCGTCCAGGATGCCGCGCACGGAATCACTGATGGGCTCGTTCAGGTCGTCGCCCTCGACCAGCACCGTGTAGATGCCCGTGATGGAGCCCATGCCTTCGAAGGTTCCGGCCCGCTCCATGAGGCGGGGCAGGAGCGCGAACACCGAGGGCGTGTAGCCCCGCGAACTGGGTGGTTCCCCGGCACTGAGTCCCACCTCGCGCTGGGCCATGGCAAACCGGGTGACGCTGTCCATCATCAACAGCACGTCCTTGCCCTGGTGCATGAAGTATTCGGCGACGGTGGTGCCGGCCATGGCGCAACGCAGGCGGAGCAGGGGGCTCTGATCGCTGGTGGAAACCACCACCACGCTCCGTTTCAACCCCTCCACACCGAGATCATTCTCGATGAACTCGCGGAGTTCACGGCCCCGTTCTCCCACCAGCGTGATGACGTTCACTTCGGCGGACGTATTACGCGCGACCATGCCGAGCAGGGTGGACTTCCCCACGCCCGATCCGGAGAAGATGCCCACCCGCTGACCCTTGCCGAGGGTCAGCAGACCATCGACGGCCCGCACGCCCGTGGAGAGCACCTGGTCGATGCGCTTGCGCTGCATCGGATTGGGTGGCGGTCCCTGCAGGGGCAGGTGGGTGGTGGCCTCGATGGGAGGGCCGCCATCGAGGGGGCGTCCCAAGGGATCGATGACGCGGCCGAGGAGGGCATCTGCCAACGGCAGTTCAGACTGGTGGCCGGTGCCTTCCACCCACAGGCCGGGGCGGATGCCTTCGGTTTCTTCGATGGGCATGAGCAGGACCCGTTGTCCTGAAAATCCGACCACTTCGGCGTGCACGAGGCGCGGTCGGCCGGACCCATCCGTGCTGTGGATCAGCATCTGTTCGCCCACTGAGCAATCCGGTCCGCTGGACTCCACCACCAGGCCCACCACTTTGGTGACGCGCCCCATCCAGTCGCCCTTGGGCAGCCCACGAAGGCGGGTTGCGAGGCTCGAGAGGTCCACAAGGGCGCTCACAGCGCGCCGCCCTCCCGCATGCGGCTGATGAGTTGCATGAGCCCTTCACGGCGGCGCTCCAGGCTGCCATTCAGGATGCCTTGCGGGGCCTCGATGCGCAGGCTGCCCCGGGAGAGTCCCCCATCGGCTCCCAGGGAGAGGCCCGTGTGCCCGACGAAATGGTCCCCAAGGCGTTCGAGGTCCACGGGATTGAGGAAAATCTGCACAGGCATTTCGCCGTCCCGTCGGCCCCGGGGCAGGGGGAAGGGCAGCTCTTCCAGGATGCGTTCCATCAGGGCCTGCACGGCCCCGGGAGCTTGCTCGATCTGCTGGACCGCGAGGTGCTCACCCACCGCGAGCGAGAGGGCCACAAGTTCCTCGTTCAGGGCCTCCCGCAGCATCAGGGTCGTCGAGGCCAATTCGAGCAGGTGCTCCTCCAGCCTCACCATGTAGGACTTGTATTGGCTTTCTCCGAAGGCGTGTCCTTCCGCCTCGCCGGAGGCGAAGCCCTCTTCATAGGCTCGACGGGCGATGTCCTGCGCCTGTCTCTCGGCCTCCTGAAGGCGATCCACGAGCCGCTGCTCAATGGGGATTTGGGAAGCACTGTCGTCGAGGTCTGAAGCCACGGAAGCGGAGTTCTCATCGAACGAAGCGCGGGACATCATGGCGTCCACGGGGAAGTACGGATAGGCCTCCAGGTGGGTATCCCGGAGGTCCTCCGCGCGGATGTAGCCCTTATTGGAGCTCATGGCAGGCTCCTAGGAGACATAGTCCTCGCCTCCGCCACCACCAATGCTGATGACACCTTCCTCCTCCAGCTGTCGGACGATTTCCACGACTTCGTGCTGGGACTTTTCCACATCCTTCAGCTTCACCGGACCCATGAATTCCATTTCCTCCTTCATGAGCTCGACGGCGCGGCTCGACATGTTGCGGAAGAACTGGTTCTGCAGTTCCTCGCTGGTGCCCTTGAGCGCGATGGTGAGGGTCTTCTTGTCGGCCCGCTTCAGGATCTCGGTGATGCCGTTGTCGTCGATGAGGAGGATGTCGTCGAAGACGAACATGAGGTCGCGGATGCTGGCGGCCAGTTGGGGATTCTCGGTCTCGATCTTCTCCAGCACGGCCCGGCCCGTGTTGCGGTCCATGCGGTTGAACAGTTCGGCCACGGCGCGGACGCCACCATAGGCTTCGGTCGCGAAGGAGCCCAGGGCTTCCAGCTTCTGCTCGAGGATGAGGCTGATGCGGCGCACCACCTCGGGGCTGATCTCTTGGAGGCTGGCCATGCGCATCGCCACGTCGCTCCGGAGCGCTTCGGGCAGGCTGGAAATGAGTTCCGCCGCCTGGGAGGCGTTCAGGTGGGCCAGGATCAGGGCGATGGTCTGGGGATGCTCGTTCTGGATGAACTTGGAGAGCTGCTGGGGGTTGGCGCGCTCCAGGCTGGTGAACCCGGCGCTGGATTCGAGGGCCTTGACGAGGCGGTCGATGATCTTGCGGGCCACTTCGGGCCCCACGGACTTGATGAGCAGCTTCTTGGCGTACTCGATGCCGCCCTGGCTGATGTAGCTGCGGGCCTGGGTCATGGTGTGGAACTCTTCCATGACTTCTTCGGCCACCTCGGGCTGCACGTGCTTGGTGATGGCGATCTCGCGGGAGATCGTCTGGATTTCGTCTTCTTCAAGGTATTTGAAGATGTTGGAAGCGGTCTCGTCGCCGAGGGTGACCATGAGGACCGCGGCTTTCTGCATGCCGGTGAGTTTCGCCATGGCCTACCGTCCTTCCTCGAGGAGCCAGGATCGCACCAGCGATGCCATGGTCTCGGGATCCTCATTCGAACTGTCCTGGAGCCGCTTCTTGATGAGTTCGCGGCGCCGGGCTTCGGGGGCGCTGAAGGCCGCGTCTGCGTTGAGCTCAGCTTCGATCTCAGCTTCGATTTCGGACATCGACTTTACCTGGACGGGTTTGCGGGTGGAGCCACCACCGGATGCGGCCATGGGTGCCTCGCCTCCTTCCGAACTCGCCACGCGAAGCGGCGTCGGTCGATTGATGGCTGCGGACATGCGCC
>JANYAZ010000069.1 GCA_025361045.1 Geothrix sp.
GATATCGACAAGGGCAAAGCCCTGATCGCTTCCGCTGTGCGCAAGGGTAAACGCCCTCCTCCCCCTCCGGCTGAGGATGACAATCCGTATTTGAAGACCGCTCTCACAAATGCCAATAAGTACAGTGGGCAGGATCCTAGAAGGCTCTTTTACTTGCTTCAAGTTTGGAGTTCGATGGGAGGGTGCTAGCCGCTTGTTGCTGGTTAGGAAGGGGTGTTTTTCTTGATTCCGCCTCAGGGCGTCACGACCACCTGCATGGTGCGGGTGGCGCTGCCGTAGGGGCCCTGGGCTTCCAGGGTGTAGGTGGTCGTCACGGTGGGGCGCACCGTTACGCTGGTGCCGGTCACCCAGCCAATCTCCGGCGTGATGAAAGTGCGCGTGGTGTTCGTGGCGGTCCAACTGAGCAGGCTGCTGGCGCCATTGGCGATGCTGGCGGGGGTGGCCGTGAGGCTGGAGATGGCGGGCGTTGTCCCCGCGGGGTCACTGGTGTAAACGGTGCCCATCTGCAGCACCTCCAGGTCGGAGCCCTTGATGCCGGAGAGGCTGGCGAGCTGATTGTTATCCCAGCTGTCGGCCGGCGCACCGGAGATGTACCAGGCACTGCCGTTATCGGCCAGGATCATGCCGTACCGCTTGAGGGCCGCCAGCACCACCTTGGCCTGGACCGGATAGCTGCTGATGTCCACGCCGGCCTTCAGGCGCACCCGCAGGCCCATGGGGGGTGCACTGGTGCTGGTGTTGCTGGAGGCCCAGTGCGTCGCCGGGAGGACGTAGGCCTTGCGGGAAGTCGGCACCGTGAAGCGCAGGGCGTGGGTGATGGCCCCGGCCGCCACCTCGTCGTAGCGGGCCAGGCCCGGGAAGATGGGCAGGCCCGCGGCATCGGCGCTGGTCCAGCCGTAGGGACGGAGGGTGTTGCTTTTCAGGTCCCAGGTCGAGGCGGAATCGGCCGTCCAGCTGCCATCCGGTTGCAGGAAGGCCCGGTACAACTCGTAGAGCAAGCAGGCATCGCGATCCAGCACCAGGACATGCCGGTCGCCGGTGCTGGCACTTCCCCCTTCCACCGCAGCGGTGGCAGGCAGGGGCATGGGGCCGGGATCGCACTCGCTTGGGTAGCCCGTGGCGGCGATGGTCACGGGCACCTTGGCCTGGGTGGAGGAGGCCACCACGGAATAGGGGATGCCGATAGGGGCGCCCTGCCAGAGTCCCGCCCCGAAATCCGGATGCAGGCCCGTGCCTGCACCGATGAAGGCGATGATGGCGGCGCTGTTGGGATCCACCAGATCAGCGGAGACATCGCGGTTCCAGGCGTTGTCGACCGGGAAGGGCGTGAAGCCTTGCAGGCTGGCCCCGGGGCCGAGGGCGGCGCCATTGCAGGCTCCCGCAGGCGGCTGGACCGAGACGACGACTGGCACCTGGGCAGACTTGGTGAGGTCCACGGCGCTGACGGCCTTCACATGAAAACTGCCTGCTGTGGCCGGAGCCGTGTAGAGGCCCGCCGTGCTGATGGTCCCGCCGGAGGCTTCGACCACATTCCAGGTCACGGTCCGGTTGGTGGTCCCCGTCACGGAGGCTTGAAAAGCCTGGGTGCCGCCGGTCCAGACGCTGGCCCCTGCGGGTGTGATCGTTACGGCGACAACCTGGGCTGCCGGGGGCTGGGACGACTTTCCACCGCCACAGGCGATGGCCCAGCCCAGGAGCATCCCCATGACCAGGCTCATCCCACGCATGGATCCTCCCGCGGAAGCTGTCGGAAGCCTTGAGTGTTGTCGGACCCCGGGGGATGTCAATGGTTCGAAGGGCCTAGCCCGAGGCACCGTGGCACACTTATCCGACCTTGAGGTATCCATGAGCGCCGAGCCCACCTTCCGTGAGAAATACGCCTTCCCCGCGAGCTACTGGAACGCGAACCTCACCGAGCTGTTCGAGCGGGCGGCCTACTACTCCATGGCGAGCTTCATCGTCATCTACCTGGGCCGGCTCGGGCTCGGGGACTACTGGCCCAGCACGCTGAATGGCGTGCTCTGGTTCCTGGTCTATTTCCTGCCCATCCTCAGCGGCACCATCGCGGATCAGATCGGGTTCCGCCGTAGCCTCCTCATGGCTTGCGTGCTGCTGGTGGGGGGCTACTTCCTCATGGGCTACCCGGTCTGGTTCGGCGGGCAGACCTTGGCCCTGCAGGCCGGCAAAGAGGTCACGGCGGGTCTGGGGGTGATGGTCCCGGTGGCGGCGGCCATCGTGCTGATCGGGATCGGCGGTTCCTTCGTGAAGCCCTGCATCGCGGGCACCGTGCAGCGCACGCACCTGGGCAAGGCCACCCTGGCCTTCGCCATCTTCTACATGGTCATCAACGTGGGTAGCGTCTTTGGTCGGGTGACGGCCTTCTTCGTGCGCACTAAGCTCGGCAAGCTGGACACCATCTTCATCGTGTCCATGGTGGCAGCGGTGCTGGCCTTCGTGGTGGTGCTGCTGCTCTACCGCGATCCCGAGACCACGGTGGATCCCGACAAGCCGAAGCGCACCATCCCCGAGGTCCTTCTCGGCATCTTCAAGGTGCTGCGCAGCGGCCGCTTCACGATGTTCATGGTGGTGAGCAGCGGCTTCTACTTCATCTACAACCAGGTCTACAACGTGCTGCCGCTCTACGTGAAGAAGACCGTGGAGCTCACGCCGGCCATGGACCTCTACACCATGGCGAATCCAATCACCATCGTGCTGTTCCAGTTGCTCATCACGAAGCTCTTCGGGAAGCTGCCGCCCATCAAATCCATCATCGTGGGCACCATCATCATCGGCCTTGCCATGCTCATCAACGTGGCACCGCTCTACATGGCAGGTGGTGTGACCATGAAGCTCTGGCTGCCCCTGGGCAGCCTCTTCGTGGTGATGACGGTGGCCCTCATCGCCTTTGGTGAGCTGTTCGCCTCGGCCCGTCTGTACGAGTACATCGGCTCCCTGGCGCCCAAGGGCCAGGAGGGCCTCTTCCTGGGCTACGCCAACCTGCCCATGGCCATTGGCAGCCTGGTGGGCGGTCCCGCGGGCGCCTTCCTCTTCAACAAGATCATGTGCGCGGGCGCCGTGAAGCAGGCGGACGGCCTGCTCAAACTCGATCCCAAGGCCGCCGCCACCGGTTGGATCATCCTCACGCTCTTCGGCCTCGGCAGTGCCCTCAGCCTCTGGTTCTACAACCGCTGGCTGCAGAAGCAGCCCGCCTGATCAGCCCTTCTGCAAGATGGCATTCAGGGTGGTCTGGAGTTCCCGGAAGCCGTAGGGTTTCGGGAGGAGGGTGACCCCGGGGATGGCCCGAGTCAGATCGAGGGCTCGCTGATCGGCGCGGCCCGTGGAGAGGAGGATGGGCACCTCGGGCAGGGCCGCGCGCAGCCGCGGGAGCGTGCGGGCCCCGCCCCAGCCGGGCATGTTCATGTCCAGGATGATGACGTCCGGCCGGTAGCCCTTCTCCAGCCGTTCCATGGCCTGCTCGCCGCTGGAAGTGACGGTGGTCGCGTGGCCCATGGCTTCGAGCTGGGCGGAAACCGAGGATTGGATGAGCTCATCGTCATCCACCAGGAGCACCTGGAAGGAGGATCCCGCCGGGGCTGTCACGGTGTCCTGGCGGGTGGCGGGTCCCTCGGCGAGGATCGCCCCCTTGAAGCGCAGCTGGACGCTTGTACCTTGGCCCAGCCTGCTCTGGATGCTCAGTTCGCCGTGATGGGCCTTCACCGTGCTGTAGGCCAGGGAGAGTCCCAGCCCGGTGCCCTTCCCCTGGGGCTTGGTGGTGAAGAAGGGATCGATGGCATGCTCGAGGGTCTCCGGGGACATGCCGGTGCCCGTGTCCGTGACGGTCAGGAGCACCTGCCCACCTGGCTGGGACTGCGTGCCGAGGGTGAGGCTCCCCCCCTCAGGCATGGCATCCACGGCATTCACGCAGAGGTTCATCAGGACGAGGCTGAGGGCATCCGGATCGCCGAGGATGGTGCCCACACCAGAATCAAGGTCCAGTTGGATGGAGACGTTCGCCGGGATGGTCCGCTCCAGCAGCCGGGCTTCCTCCTGGACGAGGCCGTTGAGGGACACCGACCGCTCGCCGGTCATGTCCTTCCGGGCGAAGTCCAGCAGGCTCTTCACCATGTTGCGGCCCCGCAGGCAGGCCTTGGTGATGGTGGCGAAGGTGGCGTGCAGCCGCGAGCCTTCCGGCTCCATGTCCAGGTGCGTGGAGGCCAGCCCGAGGATGGCGCCCAGCACGTTGTTCATGTCGTGGGCCAAGCCCCCGGCCAGGTTGCCGAGGCTCTCCATTTTCTGCGCGAGGCGCAGGGTTTCCTGGGTCTGGAGTTCCTCTGTGATATCCCGGAACACGGCGAGGCTGCCGGTGATGCGGCCGGCGGCATCATGCCGGGGGGTGGCCGTGACCTGCAAGGTTCGGCGGCTGCCATCCGCCCGGCGGATGCGGGCCTGGTAGGTGTCCGTCTGCCCCGTCACCCGGCGGAGCGTCTGGTCGAGGACCCGGCGCAGCTCCCCGTCTTCCAGGAAGTCCTTGAGGCTACGACCGACCAGCTGGTTCGGCCCCACGCCGAAGATGCGCTCGCCCTCGGGGTTGGCGGTCACGAAGACCTCTTCGAGGTCCGTGGCCCCCACGCCCTCGCCCAGGATTTCCACCAGCTCCCGGTGGTGGGCCTCGCTCTCCCGCAGGGCGGTTTCGGCGGCCACCCGTTCCGTGAGATCCCGGAGGAAGGCGATGATCTTGCTCTGACCGGGTACGAAGGTCACCGACAGTTCCACGGGGTAGGTGCTTCCGTCCTTCCGGCGGTGCCGGGTGACAAAGCGATCTGCGCCCTTCCGCTCGATGAGCTCCGTGTGGGCCCGGACATCTGCCCTGGACTCGAGGGCTTCCAGGTCGGCGATCCTCAGTTGGCGGAGCTCGTCCAGGGAATACCCGCTCATCTTCAGGTAGGCTTCGTTGGCTTCCAGCAGGCGGGTTTCGGCATCGACGACCAGGTAGCCGTCCAGGTTGGTCTGAAGCAGGACGCGGTAATCCTCCGCCTGCGCCAGCACTTTCTCTTCCTGGGATGCGAAGTGGAGGACGTTCCGCAGGATCAGGGCGAACACCGGGGCCAGGGCGCTGAGCATGCGGAGCAGGTCATCGGTCCGCTGGAGGTCCAGGTGGTCCAGCGCCAGGAGGGAGCCCACCCGCTCGCCGCCCACCCGGAGGGGGGTGAGGCTCAGGGAGGACACGCCCAGGGTGTCCATGGCATCGAGGACGGAGGGGGGCGCGGTCGGCTTGAAAAAGAGGGTGGCCGTGGCCTGATCCCCCTGGGAGCTGATGATCCGGGTGAGTCCTGGCTGCTGGACCACGCTGCGCGCCCGCAGGGGTTCCATGGCCACGACCCGCAGGGGGCTCTCCAGCGGGTCGGCCCCGTGCTGCAGCAGGATCACCGAGCGGACCCCCAAGAGCTCCCGCAGCTGCCGGGTGAGGAACTGGCCCATCTGGCTGGGGCTTTCGGAGTACTTCAGGATCTCATCGAGGAAATCCACGATCATGAACTGGACGGCGGCTTCGTCGCCCCTGAGCTGGCGATCAGACATGGCGGTCCGCGGACTGGGCGGCCTGCTTCAGGCTGGCCAGCAGGGGATCCAGGGCGACGGGCAGGATCTCCACGGGCAGGCCCAGGAACTCGCTGGCTTCGCTCAGCGACGCGTGGGGCACGGGGATCAGGCCGGTATCGAGGTAGATCAGGCGCGTATGCATCTCCTGCATGAACGTCTTGGCGCAGGGGCCCAGGAGGCCCAGCTGGCTCACGAAAACCTGCTTCCAGGACAGCGCCCATTCTGGCATGAGGAAGAAGGCGCCCTCCTTCCGGAGCCGCCTGTAGGCCTCGCTGCCCAGGAGGATCTCGCAGCAGTTGATGCCCGTGGTGCGGGCGGTGCCCGGCTCGGATTCGAAGGTGTCCATGTGCCCGCAGCAGTCCCCGTAGGCCAGCACCACGTCCCGGTCCGGGTGCTGGTCCCGGGCCGCCCCGAGGGCCGTGTCGAGCCGGGCCTCCAGTCGGGCGGGAACCAGATGGAGCATGGAGTTGAGGAATTCCACGGGCAGGTCCAGCTGCCCCGATGCCTGCAGCGCCTCGATCTCTTTTCGGAAGATCGAGCAGGCGATGCAGAGCTTTCGGCTGCTCTCGCTCATGCCTCGACCCCTCCGGCCCGGCACACGGCCTCGGTGATGGCGGCGAGGCACTCGGGGGGCGTATCCAGCTGGATGTCCGCGCTGCAGGTGGCGAGGATGAACTGGCGGTCGTCGCCCTTCTGGGTGAAGGCGCGGTCGCACAGGGCCTGGATCTCGTCGGGCGTGTGGTTGAGCAGGCCGGGGCCGTTGAGGTTGCCCATGACGATGGGCCCAGGCCCGAGGTTCTGCCGGGCCCGGCCCAGGTCCTCGTCCACGTCCAGCACATAGGCCACCACGTTGGGCAGGCCCTTGAACCGGGCCAGTTGGTCCACCAGGGGGCAGCCGCCGTGGTGGAGGATGACCGGGCCCGGAAGCTCGGCCAGGGCCCGCTTCAGGGTCGGAAGCGTCAGGGTCTCCGCCACCGCGTCCGTGACGATGAAACCGTTGGCCAGGTTGGCCGTGAGGGCGAGGCCGGTGGCCCCATCGCTGAGCATGGCTTTGCCCAGGTCCACAAAGAAGGGCGTCAGCCGGTCCAGCAGGGCCTGGGCCACCTCCGGCTGGAAGAGCAGGGCATCCAGCCAGGCCTCCAGCCCGATGACGAGGGGCGGAATGTCCGAGGGGCTCACCAGCACCCCGAAGATGGGCACCTCGCCCGCGTAGGCCTTGGCGAGGATCCGAATGGTCTCCCGCAGATAGACGAGACGAGGGTGGCTGTCCACGTCCGGCAGGGGCAGCTTCAGGGCCGCCTCCGCCGAGGCGGCGGCGTAGACGGAGATGTTTGGGGCCTGCTGCTTGCGCTGGCTCACGCGGCTTCCGAAGGCCTCCCCGATGGCTGGCACGAAGAAGGGGCTGATCAGCAGGTCGGGGCTGAAGGTCTCGCGGATGGCCATCTGGCCTTCGGCGTAGAGGTGGGCCTGGGTGTAGTGTTCCTCCAGGCCCACCCCGGTCAGCTTCGACCCGTACAGGCTGGCGTTGATGAAAAAGGCCGGTCGGTCCGCCGGCTGATTCTGGAGGGCGGCGAGGACGCGTTCGAGGCTGTTCATGAGGGCACCTTCCTGAGGGCACCTTCCGCGGCCACCGCCTTCTTCCATAGCCCTTCAAAGAGGGCGGAGGCCTCCACGGCGCTGGCGGCGGTGCCGTCGGCGCCGAGCTGGGCCACGAGCTCGGGGCGCAGCTTGAAGACCGCTCCTCCCACCGCGAGCTGGAGCCGGCCGGTCAGGCCCCGGCGGTCAATCTCATCGCGGATCCTGGTCACATTTTTCGCGGTGGTGTACATCATGGCCGAGGCACCAATGACCTTGGCGCCGCAGGCCTCGGCTTGGTCCACGAACTCCGCCGGGGCCACGTCCACCCCCAGGTCGAGGACCTCCCAGCCCTCGGTTCGCAGGAAGGCCACCACCATTTTTCGGCCCAGGGGATGGAAGTCATCTTCCACGTTGCCCAGCACCACTGGCCCCTTGCTCGGGTGCGTGTGCCCCTTGGCCTTGGCTTCCGCCAGCAGGCGGGCCAGGACGTCCTCGGTCACCTTGGAGGCCACGTAGAGCGTGGCGAGGGAGACGCCGCCGTGGCCTTTGGACCAGATGACCCCGAAGGCTTCCAGAGTGGGGGACAGCAACTCGGGCACCACCCGCTCGAAGGACCGGCCCTCCGCCCAGGCGTTAACGATCTCCATGGCGCCGGCCCGGTCGGCCCGCTCGATGGCGTGGAGAAGGTCCTGGGCGTAGTTCCGATCCATGGCACCTCCACCGGGGAGTCGATTGGAATGGGTTCACATGCAAGCAACGGACAACCAATCGGAAGGACCTCTGTAGGTTACCCATCGACCAGGCCCGCCGTGATGGTGAATTTTGCAGGGCGGAAGGGCGCGGGGTACCCTCAGCCGGACTCATTGATTCCATAAAAAGCTGATTGACTGTCAGCCCTGGAATTAGCAAAGAGACCGAGCCCAATTTGTCGTGATAATGGGGGGCCGTCCAGAGGTTGCCATGTCAAAAAAGGAAACCCCGCTGTTCCCCCTGCGCAAGGGCCTGCACACACGGCAGGCCCACGTGGACCTGCCGGCGGGCACCTTCGAAGAGGAGCACGCCCGGCAGGGCTTCTTCGGCCGCACCACGCACCTGTACCGCCTGCACCCCGTGACGGACTGGACCCGCATCGAGGGGCCGCTGCGGCCCCACAGCTACGACCTGAATGACCTGAAACCTTCCACCAGCGAAGCCATCAAGGCCTCGATGTTCGGCTCGACGGAGCCCGCTTTCGCGCCCATCTGCCTCCTGCACAACAGCGATGTGGCCCTGCACTGGGTGGCACCGACGGCCATGGACTTCTTCTACCGCAACGCCGACGGCGACGACGTCTACTACATCCACGCCGGATCCGGAAAGCTGGAGACCACCTTCGGCGTGCTGACCTATGCCACCGGGGACTACCTGGTGATCCCCCGCGGCACCACGTACCGTTTTCTGCCGGACGATACCGACCAGCGCTACCTGCTCATCGAGAGCTTCAGCGAGGTCACCATCCCCGACCGCAACCAGCTGGGGCCCAACGCCATCTTCGACCCGGCGATGATCGACACGCCGGAGTTGGAGCCCTACGATGCCACGCCGCGGGAGTGGGCCGTCCACGTTAAGCGCCAGAACGAGATCACCAAGGTGTTCTACCCCTTCAACCCGCTGGACGTGGTGGGCTGGAAGGGCGATCTCACCGTGTGGCGCATCAACGTGAAGGACATCCGGCCCGTGCTGAGCGCCCGCTACCACCTGCCGCCCAGCGCCC
>JANYAZ010000148.1 GCA_025361045.1 Geothrix sp.
TGGTTTTGGCCGGAGGAGCCGCCATGGGGCGGGCGATGACTGGCGCCGGGACAGTCGTGACCACGGGCGGGGGTACTGGGACTGTGTTCACCACGGGCAGCGGCTCTGCAGGCGGCAGGGCCTTTGGTTCGGACCTGGCTGGCTCCGCCGAGGTCCGGCGAGTGCCGGCTTGCGCTCCCCAGGCGAATCCAACCATGACGGAACCATGGATCTCCTTCAGGTCCGTGCTGGCGAAAGCGAAGAGGTAGCGGGCCTCCATCCCCCACACAAGGCCGCTCGCCGGTCGGTGGAGAAAGCCGAGGGAGGCGTGAGCAGCTCCGGCCTTGACCGTTTCCTGGAGGGTGGTCGTGGAGGAGATTTTCGGGACGGAAATGCCTCCCAGGCCCACGCCGAGGTAGGGCCAGAACCGGCTGGCAGCATCACCGGAAAGACCCGTCATCAGGGTGGCGGAGAACTCGGACTGGCTGAGGCTCTTGCCTGGGGCCAGGTCACTCTTGGGGCGGGCGATCAGCGCCTGGAAGCTGAGGCCGTAGCGCTTCTCGTCGAAGAGCAGGCCGCCCTGGAGACCGAAGAAGGGCGAGGCCTTCAGGTTCGTCTGGGTGTCCGGGGACAGGCTGCCCGCTTGCAAGCCCAGCCACTTGTATCCCGGTGCGCCCTCCTGCGCGGCGAGGCTTGCACCGAGCGCGGTCCACAGTACGAGCTGGCGGGTTCGCATGGCTTTCTCCGAACTTTGAAGGTGATCGAGATTAACGCGTAACGGGCCGCGGTGCTTCATAAAATCCTTTGATGAACCCTATCCGAAAGATCTAACTGCATGAGATTTGCGCTCAAAATCAGCCCCGGACGGGCCCCCTGGACCGCGGCCCGGAACCCGCCGGCTCGGGGCCGGGCTTGGCGGCCCGGCCCGGTGCCTCTACAGTTCGATCCATGGCCGAATCCCGCGTCGTACTCATCAAGATCGCCGGCATGTTCCTCCTCATCCTGGCGGGGTGGGCGGCGCGGCGGCGCGGCCTGCTGAAGGAGGAGGCCAGCGCCATCCTCAGCCGCATCGTCGTCGACGCCGCGTTCCCCGCCCTGGTCTTCACCCAGATGCTGAGGACCGTCGATGCCGCGGTGCTGCGCCAGGACTGGCTGCTGCCCCTGCTCCCCCTCCCGATGGTGCTTGTCGCCTATCTGGCGGGGCTGGGCATCGCGCCCCTGTTCGGCGGGAAGGCCCAGCGCAACACCGTACTGTTCCTCATCACCAGCCCCAACTGGGTCTTCCTGCCCCTGCCCATCGCCGAGGCCCTGTACGGCAGCGCGGGCGTGCGGGTCGTCCTGCTCTGCAACGTGGGCGCCCAGCTGGCGCTCTGGTCCATCGGCGTGTGGATCCTCCACGGCGAGGTCGCCCAGGCCCTCCGGAACCTCCGCTCGAACATCGGCCTGTGGGCTGCGGGCGGCGGCGTGCTGCTGGCCCTCGCCTTTCCGGGACTGCGCACGCTGGGCGACCTGCATCCAGCGCCGGCCACCCTGGGCGGCATGGCCGGCGCCGCGGCCTTCGATGCCTTGACGATGCTGGGCAGCCTCACCATCCCCCTGTCGCTCCTCGCCATCGGCGCCCAGTTGGGCGCCCTGCCCGTGGCGCTCCGCCGGCTGCCGCCGTCCCTCTGGGGCGTGGCGGCGGCCCGCCTGGTGGTCGCCCCCCTGGCCACCATCGGCCTGGGCCTGCTCCTCGCCCAGGCCGGGTTCCACCTGCCCCTGGTCACGCGCATGGTCCTGGTGCTGGTCTCGGCCATGCCCGTGGCCATCGTCTGCAGCGTGATGGCCGAGCGCTTCGGGGGCGATGTCACCCTGGCGGCCCAGAGCGTCTTCCTTTCGACGATGCTCAGCCTGGTCACCGTGCCCGCCCTCTTCTTCCTGGTGTCCTGAGGACGGACGGGCCCCGCTGCAGGAGAACGATCCCGTGCGCTACGACGAACCTCTCTTCCGCCCGCCCAGCGAGGCCGATTCCTTCATCCTCCAGGCCACGCTTGGCTGCTCCTGGAACGCCTGCACCTACTGTGCGATGTACCGGGGCAAGCGCCACACGGTGCGACCGCTGGATGAGGTGCTGGCTGACATCGGCGAATCGGGCGCCCGCTTCGCCGAGGACGTGCGCCATGTCTTCGTAGCGGATGGCGATCCCCTGGGCATGGACATGGCCCACTGGGAGCCCATCCTGCGCGCCCTGGCCGCCGCCTTCCCCCGTCTGCGCCGCGTCAGCACCTACGCCACGGCCCGCAACCTGCTGGAGAAGACGCCGGAGGAGCTGCAGCGTCTGCGGGAGCTGGGCCTCTCCGTGCTCTACATCGGGCCCGAATCCGGTGACGACACCACCCTGCGGCGCATCGCCAAGGGGGCCGACGCGGCCGCCCATGTGGAGGCGGCCCGAAAGGCGCGGGAAGCGGGCATGGAGCAGTCCCTTATCTTCCTGCTGGGCGCCGGGGGCCGCGAGCGCAGCGAGCTCCACGCCCGGGCCTCGGGCCGACTGGCCACGGCCATGGACCCGCGCTTCCTCTCCACCCTGACCCTCACGGTCATCCCCGGCACGCCCATGGCGAAGCTGGAGGATGGGGGCCGCTTCGAACTGCCGGATGTGCATGGCCTGCTGCAGGAGTTGCGCTGGTTCGTGGAGGAGGCCCAGCCCAGTGCCGCCATCTTCCGTTCCAACCACGCCTCCAACTACCTACCCATCGGGGGCCGCCTGCCCCGGGACCGCGACACCATCCTCGCCGCCATCGACGCTGCCCTTGCCGGGCGGATGGCCCTGCGGCCGGAGTGGGCGCGGGGGTTGTAGGAGAAGAAGTCTATCTACCCTTCGATGAACCAGACACGAACGATCTTGGCACCAGAGACTTCGTAGATCGCAATCATCGTGATGGGATTTGGCCCCATGCCTTCCGCCTGTTCCTGGTCGATGACGAAGTTCCCCTGGCAGATCCGGTTCAAGACATTCACGCGCAGGTTGGGGAACTGCTTGAACAGATCGGCGTACCCCTTCCGCAGTGCGGCCAGGCCCTTCTCGGGGCCGACCTTGCCATCCATGGTCCTGAACTCGATGTCCGGGCCGTAGCAGGCCACGAAAGCATCCAGGTTGTGAGCGTTGTAGGCGTCGACCTGCTTCTGGACCACGGCTTCCGGCAGGACCGCGGCGGGCGGTGCCGCCTGGAGGACAACGCAAACGGCCAGAGCAGGCCAGCGGATCATGGGTACCCCCGAAGGAAGATCTCACCCTGATTGGACCACAAACGCGGGAACCGCCCGATCGATCCCGCCCTTCGCCCCAAATCCCAGGCAGGCGGCACGGCAGGGCGTATGGTGGACAGCAACCGCCGGAGGTCGCCATGCCGATCCGTTCCCACCTCCTTGTCCTCTTCCTGGGCTGTGTGCTCCTGGCCCAGGCCCCGGCGCGGAAGCTCCACCCCGAGCTGCTCGTCAGCACGGCCTGGCTCGCCGACCACCTCAAGGATCCCGACCTGGTCCTGCTGCACGTGGCCGACACCTTTGCCGACTTCAAGCGGGGCCACATCCCCGGCTCGCGCTACCTCACCACAGCGAAGTTCATCGACAACAGCGGGTTGTGTATAAAAGCGTCTGTAAGTCCGGGTTCGGCGGTCTTCATCCCGAAGCCGAGGCCCGAGGTGCGGGCCTCGCTGGAGGAAGTGAAATCGGTCGTCGACGCGTCCGCGGCCAAGCTTCCCACCGTGGTCGGCGGCGAAAAGACGGTCCCGAAGCCAATACCGCCTGGGAACTGAGTTCAGGCGGCGGTTCCGACCTATTTGATCAAATGCATCAGCGGATTGAAGACCTGCATCAGCACCCCGCCGAAGGATGGATTCAGGGTCGCCAGGAGCAGGAGCAGCGGCACGACGACAAAGCGGAACCCATTTTCCACCAGGCCCATGCTCAACTGGACTTCTCCGGGCTGGGTGTGTTCCATGAGGCACAGCAGGGGATCGCGGTCCATGTCCAGGATCACCAAGGCGACCCAGGCTGCCATTCCCATGAGGGCGGCACTCAGGATCATCAGCATGTCGCCCTTGGGCTGGAAATCAAAGGCCCCTAGGCCGATGGTGAGCAAGATCAGGGTGCCGAGCGAACCGATGAGCAAATGGCGAAGCACAATGAAGGCCTGTCGGATGAAGTGGACCGCGCGGAGGGCGCTGAACAGGTCCACCTCGGCCTGGCGGGCGGCCACTCCGGCGGGATCCTTGGCGCAGGCTGCAGCCAGCGCATCGCCACAGGCGATCATCTGGCGGGCGATGGCCAGGCGGTTCCTCCAGACCTCGTACTCACCCAGGCTTCGCCGCCCCCTCCTCACCTTTTCCTCGAGGGCTTCCAAGGCCTCAAGACAGGCGGGGAAACCTGGGCTGACTTGGGAGACCCAGTCTTTCTGGGCCTGCAGAATCCCCCGACCCCGAAGGCTGGAACGCTGGGTCGACAACCCACGGCCAAGGGCCATCATGGATTTCCAATGGATCAGTTCTCCGACCTCCGCGAAGCCCGCACGGTAGGGGCTCAGTTCCAGGAGTTCCAGCACCCGCCGCAATTCCTTCCAGCCGCGGTGGAATTGCCAGAAGAGGAACAGGGACGCCGTAAAGAGTCCCGCACCGATGGCGACCACCACCAGGGTGATGCCCTGTACTTCCATCAGGGGCCGGATCAACCCTCCCGGCAGGATCAGCTGGAACCCGACCAGGCCCGCCACGATGGCAAAGGTCCAAGGCTGGAACCGGAGGCCCCGGAGGTGGGGCATGGCCAGGACATGCTGTTCGGCGATCCCGAAGGGCTCGGGCCAGAAGACGTCTTGATCCTGTCGGCGGACCTCGAACCAGGTACGGAGCAGCAGGGCCACGCCCGCGGCTAGGAGCACCATGGTGGGAATCAGCGACACGCCCCGCCCTGGCGACGTGAACCGCAGGTAGGTCGGCATGAACACCAGGAAATGGGATGCTCCCCAGGCGAGGATGGAGACCGCTGGCAGCAGGGCGAGCAGCAGCAGCAGGATCGCCAGCGATCCACCGACCCTGCCCCGGAGGGACCATCCGGTCAACAGCAGCAGCGCTACCCAGATCGTGACGCTCATCCAGAGGAAGGGATCATTTCCTGGAGCCCCCTTCAGAACCGCCAGAGGCAGAAGGTAGCCCAGGGCGAGCACGGTCAGGATGGCCAGGGATAGGACGGCCCCGGCGATGAGGTTGCGGTAAGCGCGAAGCCCGGGTTCACTGGCCGAGATCCCCGCCACCTGAACCAAGGGCCGCAGGAATACCAGTACAGACGCAAGCCCCACTCCGAACAGGAGCAAGGCGAGCTGCCGCAACCGGGAGTGGACGTACTGCGCGAGATCGTGGCTTTGAGTGGCCACGGCCCGATACCGATCCTCCATGTCTGGGTCCCAGACCTTGGCCCCATCCTTGGCGACTTCCAGCCCACCATGCCGCAGGGGCCAGATGCTTCCGCCCTTCACGATGGATACGAGGCCCTGTTTGCCCCAGTATTTCCGCTCGGGATCATCCGCCTTGGTGGGATCCAGGAGGAGTAGGGTGGCGTAGTAGGTCGCGTATTCCCCTTCCGAAGTGAACCGCACCGGGGATTCCAGATCCCCCTGCTTCAGGGAGAGCACCCTGACCGCGTCGGTCACGGGGTACCCACCGAACAACACCATGCCGTCCATGGCGTGGCTGAAATTCGGATGGGCGAACAGGGCATGATTGCCACTGGTGGTGAAGAGGGTGCAGCTGGGGTGATAGGCCCGGATCCGCTCCGCCAGGAAAAGCAGATCCTGCGGGTCGCTGGCGGAAATGCCGACGTGGGTGTACCCGCGCCGGGCCAGGCTGAGGATGGTGCCCGCCAGGGTGAGCTCGGTGTTGCGCACGGCGTCTGGCGAGTACTGAGGCACGGTGTCCAGTACCCGCAAGGAGTCGTCCTCAGCGGGCCCAAGGAGGCTGGAAGGCAGCACCAACTCCTGGGATTCCCCGCCTTTCGCCAGGTTCTGCTCCATGGCCCGCCGCTCGGAACGCAGGCGCGAAAGCCCCATGGGGAACAGGATCTGGGTCATCGGCACCACGGACCCTCGATCGCGGCTGTAGACGGTGTTCGATTCCGTGAACATGGCGATCTTCGAGGTGTCCCGGGGCCATCCCGCCTGAGTGACATACCAATCCAGCAATCGATCCTTCGATGGTCCCGAGAGATTGCAGATCCAAGGAGACAGGCTCAGGCGCCGCGAATCGATGGGGCCGATGGCCCCGCGCAGGATCCTGGACCCGTTGGCATCGAGGGTGGTTGTTCCCTGGACCCGCACTTCCGGTGCCGCGGCATCTTTGAAGTGGGCTTCCAGGGCCGCACCCAGAGACGCGAGGCTGCCCGAGAACTGGGGGCCGAGGATCGAGATGTGGCGACCGCCCTCCTGGGCCGGCACCTGGGATGCAAGCTGGAGCGCCTGCCGGAGTGCCTCGCGGTTCACGCCCAGCGATTGACTCTCCCCGACGATGAAGAGGGCATGGTAGGCCGGCTTCGCGCCCTCACGGGCGAACCAGATGAGCCCTGGGCCAGCCTCGGGAAACTCAGAGGAGATGCCGGCACCCCCCTCCTCCTTTCCCTTGGCATCCCAGGGGAGGTAGAAGGCCCTCGGGAGGAAGTCGGAAGCCTTAAAGGCCCGCTGGACCGCGTTCAGACGCAGATCGAACCAGAGAGCCATGTTCGTGCGTTGGGGGTCCGGCAGAGTGAGGATGGTCACCGCCACGGGTGCTTCCGCGGCCTGGGGCCGGTCCTTCAGGCACTGGCCCAGCAGGGTGCCAACGGCTTCCACCTTCCGGTCTTTTTTTTGCGCCTCGGCGGCTTTCGCCGCCGAGGCTGATTCCGGTTTCGGCATTTTCGACCCCAGCCCCAGGCCAGGCACCAGGGCCAGCAGCGCCGTGAAGCCGACGCCCATGGTCAGGGGAGAGAAGACCTTGCTCAAGCGGCGGTCCCGATCACCTTCACAGCGTCACGGTGGAAGCCTCACCATCTTCGTGGAGCAGACGGTCGAGATCCTTCCAGGAGAAGGCGAAGCGGCCCTGCAGGCCCCAGGCCGGGCCCCAGGAGTTGATGGCCCATACCAGCTTCCGCTCGGCATCCACGCCCAGCAGTTCGAAGGCATGGCCTCCCCGCACAGCTCCGCTGACCTTCACGAGGCCCTTGGCATCCGGTTTGTCGAAGCCTTCGTACCAGTTCAGCCCCACTTCCACTGGCCCGAGGTTCGAGAGCGTCTTGAGCACATCGTCCAGGCTGAAGCACCACTGATAGCCCTTCGCGAGGCCAAGGGTCTTCAGGGCTTTCATGGCCGCCAGCACCGTCGATCCGGTGTCCTTGGGAGGCCAGGCCCCGACGATGGTGTCGTGGTGGGAGGCCTCTGTGTATACCTTGCGAGCCAGGACCTCGGTGTACCGGACACCCGCCTGTCGGTAAGGATCCGTGCAGACCACCCCGACAGCGCCATTCCCAGTGCAGGATCCCAGTTCGCCCTGGTTGAAGGCCTTGAGGGCCCGGGTCCAGGTCCGGGTCTGGATGCTGGCGCCCTTCTTGAGGAGCACGGGGAAGTTCCAGCTCCGGTCATCGAAGTGCAGGTGGCGCCCAAGGCGGCCGCCGTGCTTGGAGTCGTGCTCCGGGATCAGACCGATGCGGTGAGGGTGGGGTGCGTTTGCCACGATGGACCTCCGTCCTGAGGGTTGGGTTTGCTCCGGTCAGTGGCAACCAGCACGCCAAGTCGCGCTTCGAATTCGTAGAAGCCAGAAATGGCTGCATTTGAAAAAAAATGCATGGTTTCGGCGAGAACGATTCAATGGCCCAATCTGGTCAAAAAATAAACACAAGTATTTGTTTCCAAAGTAGTTCCTATGTTTTACCCAACCCGGGTCAAAAACGACCCGGCTCAGATGGGGATCTGATCCCCGTGCACGAAGCGTTTCCGGCGGGGGGCACTGCCCAGCCCGTACTTCTTGAGCAGCTTCCCGAGGCTGCGCCGTTCCTTGCCCGCGAGTTTGGCTGCAAGGCTAACGTTGCCACCGGCCACTCCCAGAAGGCCTATGAGGTAGGCTCGCTCGAAAGCCTCGACGGCTCGGGCCTTGGCCCGATGAAAGGTCAGTGCTCCCGAGCAGGGTTCCTGCTGCGGTTCCTGGGGAATCGGTTGCATGCCCTTGGGAGGTTCAATCCGCATCACGGGTCCCTCGGAAAGGAGGTACTCCCGGTAGAGCAGGTTCTCCAGTTCGCGGATGTTGCCGGGCCACTGGTAGTGGCGCATCCAGACCAATGCGTCCGGATGGAGCACCTTGGTCCCCAGACCGAAGCGGTGGTCGCAAGCCTCCAGAAACCAGGTGGCCAATTCTTCCACATCCCCATTGCGCTCCCGCAGCGGCGCCAACTCAAGACAGAGAATCTTCAAGCGGTAGAGCAGGTCGGGACGAAAGGAGCCACGGTCTGCCAGCAGGGCAAGGCTGGTGTTGCTGGCAGCCAGGACCCGCACGTTGCCCTGCTGGACCTGATGGGCCCCCAGGGGCCTGAACTCCTGATCCTGCAGGAACCGCAGGAGGGTCACCTGGCCCTTTACCGAAAGCGCATCGACCTCATCCAGAAAGAGGGTGCCACCCTCGGCGAGGGTCACCAGACCCGGCTGATTGTCCTTGGCATCGGTGAAGGCACCCTTGCGATGCCCGAACAGCTCGCTTTCGATGAGTGAATCCGGGATCGCCCCGCAGTTGACGGGGATGAAGGGCCCTTCCTTCCGGGCACTTTGGTAGTGAATGGCCCGAGCCGCCAACTCCTTGCCAGTACCCGTCTCGCCTTCAATGAGAACCGGGGCGTCACAGGCCGCCATGCGGGCCACGAGCCGCAGGGTTTCCCGTATCGCTGGAGAATGGCCGATCAACTGAACTCCTCTGAAGACTCCTGAGGCCTGACGGCTTGATCGAGATCCGATAAGGCAATATAAACCCATTGCATTGACATGCAAGAAAACAACAATGCCTGTTTTTGTCTACTGGTCGTAAGAAGCGTATGACCTAATTTTGTGTTCGCCAGGTCCCTACCTCTGAATTTCTCCACATCGGAAGCCCTCGGTTGCCAAGTCTCGGTGCAGATGGGTCGAAAGGCACCCAGTTCGCATGAATACATCTAAATAATTAATAATAAATAAATTAGGTACAAAAGCAGTGCAATGAACTGGGTCATTGAGTCGATCTTTCATGGTTTTGATTCTTTTTTACATGTCTCGTTTAGGCAGCAACTTGACTCACGGGCAGGCATATTGGCCCAGCGATTGCCATGACTCACCCACCGCCTCCCCTGGTGCTGAATGAACGCCTCCCCCACCTCCGATCCGAGCGTGCTATGCCAAGGCATCCTGCACTACCTGCACGACCACCCCTCAGCGGCCGACAGCCTGGAGGGCATCGCGTCCTGGTGGTTGCCCCCTTCGGAATTTACCGCCACCCAGGAGGCGGTCCAGACGGCCCTGGATCAATTGGTCGCCGAGCAGCGCATTGCCCGCATCGATCTGGCCGACGGCCGGACCCTCTACCAGAGCGTGGACAAAGTCTCCGGCTCGCACCCCGCATGGAAACCCCCTAGTTCTAGGAGACGACCTTGAGCAGCGTCTTGGAGGATGCCCTCGCCTTCACCCTCGGTAACGAGGGCGGCTATGTCAACCACCCGGCGGACCCCGGCGGTGCCACCAACTTTGGCATCATCCAGAAGAACCTCACCCTATGGAACGCCGCCCATCCCGAACTCGGGTTTCCGGGGGATGTGAGGGATCTGACCCAGGACCAAGCTGAGGCCATCTATCGCGCCAACTACTGGCGCTGGGACGCCATCACGGATCCTGCCGTCGCCATAAAGCTATTCGACATCGGCGTGAACTGTGGCACGGGCACCTCCATCAAGCTGCTGCAGCGGGCCGTGAATCAGCTGACGGTGACACCCATCGACGAGGATGGCCACCTGGGTCCTGGTACCCTCGGCGCCGCGAACGCGCAGGATCCCGCCGCCCTGATGCAGGCGCTCTGCCAGGTCCAGCGGGACCACTACCAGGCGCTGGTCGATAACAATTCCAGCCAGGCCGTCTTCCTGAAGGGCTGGCTCAACCGTGCCGCACGCATCCCGGAGGTGAACCATGGCGTTTGACTGGAAATCGCTCGTCAAGAGCATCGCACCCACCATCGGCACCGCGCTGGGGGGTCCCCTTGGCGGCATGGCCGGCATGGCCCTCACCAAGGCTTTGGG
>JANYAZ010000166.1 GCA_025361045.1 Geothrix sp.
GCCCGAACTCTCCAAGCAGGGCGTGGAAGTGGTCACGGCCAAGGACAACGCCCGCTTCATCATCAACAACGTGGAGGACGTGAACATCTCCATCTACGTGGGCGGCCTGCTCACGGTGATCATCGTGTTCTTCTTCCTGAAATCCTGGCGTTCGACGCTCATCACGAGCCTCACGTTGCCGGTGTCCGTGATTTCGACATTCATCGTCATGCGGGCCCTGGATTTCACCCTCAATACCATGACCCTGATGGGTCTCAGCCTGGCCATCGGCATCCTCATCGACGATGCCATCGTCGTCCGGGAGAACATCACCCGGCACGCGGAGATGGGCAAGGACCACGTCACGGCGGCCCGGGAGGGCACGGCCGAGATCGGCCCTGCCGTCATCGCGACGACGCTGTCCATCCTGGCGGTCTTCGTGCCCGTGGCCTTCATGGGCGGCATCGTGGGCAAGTTTTTCTTCCCCTTCGGCATCGTCGTGGCCTTTGCCGTGACGGTGTCGCTGTTTGTGAGTTTCACGCTGGATCCCATGCTCAGCGCCGTGTGGCCCGATCCCGAGCACGAAAAGAGCGCCGACGGCCATGTGCACTACCAGGGCCGCAACTGGATCATGCGCAGCGTGGAGGCCTTCGGCCGGGTGCTCGACCGCTGGGAGCAGCTCTACAAGCGGGCCATCGAGTGGGCCCTGGAGCACCGCTGGACCGTCATGGCCGCCGGGGGCGCCAGCTTCTTCCTGGCCATTGCCCTCTCGGGTCTGCTCGGCAACAACTTCATGCCCGATTTCGACCGAGGCGATCTGCAGGCGACCTTCAAGACCGAACCGGGCTCCAGCCTCGCCACGACCCGCGAAAAGGCCCTGGCCCTGGAAACGGCCATCAAGGCTGTCCCCGGCGTGGAGCTGACCTACACCACCATCGGCACGGGCCTCAATGGCACCGTCAACAACGGCGGCATCTACGTGAAGCTGAAAGAAGGCCGCCGCCCCAACCACGTGAAGATCCGCCGGCAGATCCGCGAAGCCTTCCGCTCCGTCCCCGGGGTGGATGCGGCCGTGGGCCCCGTGAACGACTGGGGCATGGCCTTCCCCATCATGGTGGCCGTGCAGGCGCCGGATCGCGACGCGGTCATCCAGGCCGTGCCCCTGGTGAAGGAGGCGCTGAAGAGCGTCCCCGGCGCCGTGGACGTCACCACCAGCCTGGATAGCGGAAAGCCCGAGCTGAGGCTGGTCATCGACCGCAAGGCCGCGTCGGACCTGGGCGTGAGCCCGGCCCTGGTGGCCCAGATGGTGCGGCCCATGGTGGATGGCGAAAAGGTGGCCAAGTACGAGGACGAGCGGGGCGAGCAGCGGGATGTGCGCGTCCGGCTTGAGGACCAGCAGCGCCGCTTCACCACCCAGCTGGCCAACATGACTGTGGTGAGCACGAAGGACCTTGGGGGCGGCAAGCACCCGCTGGTGCGCCTCAACCAGGTGGTGCGCTTCGAGGAGGGCATCGCCCCCGCCAAGCTGCAGCGCCACGACCTCATGGAAGAGGTGGAAGTGGATGCCAACTTCGACGGCTCCACGCTGGGCGAAGTGAGCGCTCTCGCCGCCCAGAAGGTGGCCGAGCTGAAGCGCAGCGGCAAACTTCCCGAGGGTGTCCGCGTGGAATTCCTGGGCCAGACCCGCGATCAGAAGGAGACCGCAGGCTACATGGGCACCTCGCTGCTGCTGGCGATCTTCTTCATCTACTTCGTGCTGGCCAGCCAGTTCGAAAGCTTCAAGCTGCCCATCGCCATCATGGCCAGCCTGCCGCTCTCCATGGTGGGTATGGTGCTCATGCTGCTCGTCACCGGCGACTCCATGTCCATGATGACGAGCATCGGCATGATCCTCTTGATGGGCCTGGTGACCAAGAACGCCATTCTCCTGGTGGACCACGCGCTGCACCTGGAGCGGGAGGAGGGCATCTCCCGCCGCCAGGCCATCATCCGGGCTGGCACCGTGCGGTTGCGGCCCATCCTGATGACCAGCTTCGCCATGATCGGCGGCATGCTGCCACTGTTCCTGGCCCTGGGCGCCGGCGCCGAGATGCGCGCACCCATGGCACGAGCCGTGGTGGGCGGGCTCATCACCTCCACCCTGCTGACGCTCATCGTGGTGCCGGTCTTCTTCGAAATTCTGGAGGACATGAGCCTGGCCAAGGCCTGGTCCTGGCTCCGCCAGCGCCTGGGCGGGCCAGCTCCCGAACCCGCACCTGAGCGCCCCCTGGTGGAGGCCCCCGATGCCTGATTCACCGTTCTACGCTACCGTGGAATCCCGGCGCACCGTCCGGGACTTTCTGCCCGATCCGGTGCCCCAGGAGGTGCTGGACCGTTGCCTTGATGCGGCTCGTCTCGCCCCCAGTTCCAGCAACCTGCAGCCCTGGGAATTCGTGGTCATCCGGAATACCGACGCCAGACAGAAGGCCAACGCCGCCTGCCTGAACCAGATTCCAGCCAAGACCGCTCCGGTGTTGATGGCCCTGGTCACCCATCGCGATACCTGGCGGCGGAACCGGGATGAAATCATCCGGGTGTTTGAAACCCGGGGTCCCCTGAGGAAGAGCCACGAGTCCTACTACCGGAAGATCATTCCCATGGTCTACATGACCGGGCCTTTCGGCCTCCTGGGGCCCCTGAAACAGCTCTTCAGTCGGATCGCATCCATGTTCAAGCCCACGCCCAACCTCATGGCGCGCTCGGACATCCGCGTCATGGCGCACAAGAGCACTGCCCTGGCGGCAGCCACCTTCATGCTGGCCATGCGGGCCGAAGGCTATGACACCTGCCCCATGGAGGGCTTTGATCCCTGGCGGGCCAAGGCCCTGCTCGGTCTGCCCCGGGGTGCTGAAGTGAACATGTTCCTGGCCGTGGGCAAGCGCAGCGATAAGGGCGTCTGGTGGGACCGCGTGCTCATGCCACGGGCTTGGACGGTGCGGGAGCTTTGAGCGGGTCGCTCCCGGCCCTAGCCATGATCTCACCCACGACTTTCCTGAGGTCGCGCACTGGATAGGGCTTCGGCAGGAAGCGGGCCTGCCCGAGGTCGACGAGTCCCTGGGCGGCGGCATCGCTGTCATAGCCGCTGCTGAGGATGATGGGGAGGGAAGGTTCCATCCGCCGGAGCTCGGCAAAGGCTTCGAGACCATCCATGCGGGGCATGGTGAGGTCCAGGAGTGCGAGTCGGACTCGCCCCTGATGCTCCACGAACCGGACGACGGCCTCGGCGCCATCCTTGGCCCGGATGACCTCGAAGCCCATGGATTCCAGCGCGGCAGCCGCGAAGTCCAGCACCATCGGTTCGTCGTCCGCCACCAGAGCCAGGCCCTGGAAGATCTGCACCGGGCCTGAGTCATCACCGACAAGATCCGGCAGCTTTTCCAGGGTGGCCGGGAAGTAGATCCGGAAGGTGGTCCCTGAGCCCGGCATACTGCGGATGGTCATGCCGGCTCGGTGAGCCTTGAGAATTCCGTGCAGCGCCGACAGTCCCAGCCCATGGCCCTTGGGTTTGGTGGTGAAGAAGGGGTCGAAGATGCGTTCGATCAGTTCCGGGCCCATGCCACAACCGGTATCCGTCACTTCCAGGATGGCGAAGCGGCCCGGTTCCAGGCCCTGGGTCGGACAGAGGGCTTCAAGGGCGGCTCGGTCCAGGTCCTCGGCCCGGGTCCGGAGGGTGATCGTGCCTGCTTCCTGGCCGATGGCTTCTGAGGCGTTCGTCACGAGGTTCAGTACCACCTGCTGGATCTGGGCGGAGTCGGCCAGGACCGGAGGCAACCCGGGTGCAAGCTCCAGATCCAGCTCCGTTTTCTTCGCAAGGGTGACGTGCAGCAGGTGGGTCATCTCCTGAACCGTCAGATTCAAGTCCAGGGGCTTCACGACGAAGTGGCCGCGGCCCGAATACGCCAGCATCTGCCGCGTGAGGTCGGTGGCCTTCTGGACCGCCTTCTCGGCCTGATTCAACGAGCGTCGGGCAGGGTCATCGGGCTCCAGTCGCATCTGGGCCAGGTTGAGGTTGCCCAGGACGGCAGCCAACAGGTTGTTGAAATCGTGCGCAATGCCCCCAGTCAGGACACCCAGGCTTTCGAGCCGTTGGGTGTTCCGCAGGGCCTCCTGGGTGCGGAGCTGCTCCTCCTCACGCTGGGCCAGGGCCTCGCCGGTCCGGCCGAGTTCCTCCCCGAGCTGGGCTACTTCGCGGGAGGCCGTGCCTAATTCCGGCCGATGATAAAGATGCCCCCGTCCAATGTGGCGGGAGGCATGGACCAGGCGGCGGATAGGGTCAGCAATCACAAGGTTGCCCATGGCCCGGGCGGCCAGCAGCGCCAGGACACCGGTAACCAGCAGCAGCAGCATATTCCTCTGGTGGCTCTTCCGGCTCTCGCCAAGCACTTGGTACTCCGGCCGCCCCACCTGGAGGAAGAGGTAGGGCTGGGCCTCGTTGGTGGTGCGGATCTGCCGAAAGGCGAACAAGGTGGATTGGCCATCCCGCCGGGGCGCCCAATAGGTTGCTTCCGGCTGACTGCCCATGACCCGCTTGGCCTGATCAGGTGGCAGTGGCTTTCCTACCATGTTGCCGTACCGATTGGCGATGTGAGAGCGGTGCAACAGCACGGTACCCGCATGGTCCAGCACGACCAGGGAGGTTTCGGAAGGAAGCCCCGTAACACTGAAGAGATCCCCGTATCGGTCGAGGTTGTAGGCCGCGGCCAGGACGGCGATCAAGTTTCCCTGGTCGTCCATGACCGGAAGCGAGAAGTGCAGGATGGGCGTGCCCTTGGTCCGGCTGAGGACGTATTCACCCACCGTGAAGCGCCGGGTCTTGACGGCCTCCCAGAAGTACTTCCGGTCCTTCACGAGGGGATGCAGATCGGACAATGACGAGGCGAAGACTTTTCCCTCGGGATTGACCGCGAACAGACTCAGGAAGCGAACATCCTCCTTCTGGAGGGCCCTCAGGATTCGGCTGAAGGCAGGGCCGTCCATGCGCCGGAGTTCGGGCAGGAAGGACAGGGTCTTCAGCATCTGGCGGGCCGAGCCGGTCATCTGCTCCTGCTGGCTGGCCAGATCATCCACCAGCTGAAGAAGGTGCTCCTGGGCCCGGACCTTTGCATCGTTCCTGCGCTCGATGTTCGAGGCGTACTGGATGGCGAGGGCAGGGACCAGGGCGAGCAGCACCACCCAAGTGAGGTGGGTGCCGAGGCTCCATCTGCGCTTCGGGGGCCCTGCGGTGGTCATGGATCCTGACCTTTCTGACAGACACTAAGGAGCTCATCGGGCAATCTGGAAGGATCTATGAATGATACGGGTCACGATCTGCGGGATCTACTCCGGTCGACCGAGGCGCCTGCCAAGGAACTCGGGGCCGCCGGGGACCGGCTCCGCTGGATGCCCCCAGCCGCCTTGGCCCTGGTGCTGGCAAGGTGGGTGACCCGCGAGGGACGGACGCAGACCCTCTGGGTGGATGCCCCCAGCGAGGCTGAAGCACGAACCCTGGCCCAGGATCTCCAGGTATTGCTGCCTGGTGCCGGTGTGGCGCACTTCCCGGGGTTCTCGGCCTATGCCGGGGGCGAGAGCAGCCCGCCAGGCATGGTGCTGCGGGAGCGTTTGTCCGCCCTGGTCGGTCTGCTGGAGCGTCGGGTCCAGGTGCTGGTGACGGAACCGCTCACCGCCTGCGAGAAACTGCCCCATCCCACCTGGTTCCAGAAACAGAAGCTGGAACTGCGCAAAGGCGCGGAGGTGCCCCGCGAGCTGCTGCTGGAGACCCTGGTGGCCCTGGGCTACCGGCGCACGGAGATGGCCTCGGCCCCGGGCGAGTTCAGCTCCCGCGGCATGGTGGTGGACCTGTGGCCCGATCACTTGGACCAACCCCTGCGCCTGGAGACCTTCGGCGACGAACTGGAGCGGCTCAGCCCCTTCGATCCGGATACCCAGCGCCGCACGGGCGAGGCCCTGGAAGCGCTGATGCTCTACCCGCGCTTTGAGGGCGACCGCGGCGACGGCGAGGCGCTGCTGGCCGCGGTGGCCTCGCGGGCGGACCGCACCCTGGAGCCGGAGGACGACCTGGCCTTCCGCCGCGCCCGGCTGGCCACCCATGGCCACTTCCCGGGCGAAGAGTTGTTCCACCCGCTGCTGGCCCAGGCCAAGGGCCAGCTGATCCACTGGGTGCCGCCCTGCCTGCGGGTGCGCCTGGACGCGGCCTGGGAAGAGGCCCTGCGGGATGCGGAACACACCCGCATCGACGAGGGTCTGGCCATGCTGCGCCGCGGTGGGGTGGTGTGCCCCGACTTTGAGGATCGCTTCCTGCCGTCCGATCCCAGTCGGCCCACCCTGCTGCTCACCGAGTGGCAGAGCGAGGCCACCGTGCCCCTCGCCGCCCAGCCCGTGCGCGAGTTCCAGGGTCGCCTGTCGGAGCTGGCCGAGCACCTGCAGGACCTGTCCCTGACCGGCCACCGGGTGTTTCTCGCAGGGTCCACCACGGGCATGCGGGACCGGTTTCAGGGGTTCCTCCGGGAATACGAGCTGCCCCAGGCCTATGGCACCGAGGTCGGCTGCCGGGCCATCCACCTGTCGCTGAGCGCCGGGTTCCACTTGAAAGAACCCGCGGTGGTGGTGTTCACCGAGCGGGAGGTCTTCGGCCGCAAGGCCATCCAGGCGGCGCCCAAGAAGTCCCGCAGCGCCGCCTTCCTGTCGGACCTGCGGGACCTCAAGCCCGGTGATCGCGTGGTTCACATGGACCACGGCATCGGCGAGTTCCTGGGCTTCGCCACGCTCACCGTAGGTGGCGAGGAACAGGAGGTCCTGCAACTGCGCTACGCGGACGGCGGCCAGCTCAACGTGAGCATCGAGCGGGCCGACCTCATGCAGCGCTACACTGGCGCCGAGGGCCACCGGCCGCCCCTGGACAAGCTGGGGGGCGCCTCCTGGGCCAAGGTCAAGCGGCGCGCCAAGAAGGCCATCCGC
>JANYAZ010000213.1 GCA_025361045.1 Geothrix sp.
TCATCATGATGTTGGCGCCCAGCACCAGGTTCAGCATGCTGAACACGAAGAGGTTGAGGTAGGCCATGAAGCGGTAGTAGCGGCCGTCGTTGCGCTCTTCGGCCATGTAGCCGGTGCTGAACAGGTGGATGAGGAAGCCCGCCCCGGTCACCAGCAGGGCCATGGCCCCGCTGAGGGCGTCGAACTTGTAGGCCCAGTCGATCTTGTAGGTGCTGAGGCCGCCCAGCACGCGGGCGCCGCCCACGTCGAACCAGGTCCAGAGGCTCTGGTGGATGGAGCGGCCGTCCGCCGGCAGGCCCAGGAGCTGGATGAAGTGCCAGAGGGTGAGCAGGAAGGCCACGCCCACGCTGCCCAGGGCGATGGCATCCACGACGGCGGTGTTGCGGAGCTTCTTGCCGCTGAGGCCGTTGACGAGGAAGCCGAAGAGGGGCAGGAAGGGGATCAGCCAGAGCAGGGTGCCCGGCTGGGAGGCGGCGTGCGCAAGGGTCATGTCGGCAGTCATGATCGTCGTCATCCCTTCAGCAGGTTGATGTCGTCCACCTGGACGGTGTCACGCTTGCGGTAGAGGGCCACCACCAGCGCGAGCCCCACCGCCACTTCCGCGGCGGCGAAGCCCATCACGAGCAGGGCGAAGGCCTGACCGGAGACGGAGCCGCTGTGGCGGGCGAAGGCGATGAAGTTCAGATTCGCCGCGTTGAGCATCAGCTCCACGCACATGAGGATCACCAGGGCGTTGCGACGGATCAGCACGCCGATGATGCCGATGGAGAACAGCAGGAAGGAGATGAGGAGGACCGCGTTGAGGCTGACCATCACACCCGCTCCGTCTTGGCCAGCACCACCGCACCCACCAGGGCGACCAGCAGGATGACGCTGAGGATTTCGAAGGGCAGCAGGTAGTCCGCGAAGAGTCCCCGGCTCACGGCCTGGGCATTCTGTTTGGCGACGTCAAGCCCCTGGGCCAACTCTGGGCGCAGTAGACCCAGCGCCTGGGGATTGGCCGCGCCGAAGAGCACCTTCCGGAAAACGCCCAGGAAGGCGACCGCGCCGAGGAGGATCGCCACCACGGCATACCGTGACTGGAGCTGGAAGACCTCCTTCTCCTTCTTCTTGCTCATTTCCACGAGCATGACGACAAAGAGGAAGAGCACCACGATGCCCCCGGCATAGACCAGGATCTGGGCCATACCCAGGAACTCGGCCTCCAGCGCCAGGAAGCAGCCGGCGATGCAGAGCATCGCGAAGAGGAAGCCGAGCACGCTGTGCACGGCGCTCCTGGAGGCGACCATGAAGGCGGCGCCGCCCAGGGCCATGACGCCAAAGATGGCGAACATGTTCCGGCCGATCGTTTCGATGAAATGTTCCATGGGGCGTCCTCGGGAATGCGCGAAGAAGTGGGGTCAGTCCTCAGCCACGCTGAACTTGCCGACGGGCGTGGGCTCATACATGTTCTGGCCCAGACCCTCCATGCCGATGGAGAAGTCCTCCCGGTTGTAGGCGGCCAGTTCGAACTGGTGGTTGAGGATGATGGAGTCGAAGCCGCAGCTCTCCACACAGAACTCGCAGAAGATGCAGCGCTCCATCTCGAAGTCGTAGCGCACGGGGAAGGGCATCTTGCGGCCCTCCTTCTTGCCCTTCTCGATGGTGATTACCTGGGTGGGGCAGATCTTTTCGCAGGCCAGACAGCACACGCACTTGATCTCGCCCTGCTCGTCCTTCAGCAGCGTGAGGCGGCCACGGAAGCGGGGCTGCATCTTGGCGACCACCTCGGGGTACTCGGACACGATGTGGAAGGGCACCTTCCGGCGGTTGGCCGTGAAGAACACTTTGCAGAAGTGCTTGCCCGTGATGGACAGGCCCTTGGCGATGTCGAAGGGGATGAGGGTCCGGAGGAGTTTGTTCATGGTCGGCCCCTAGGCGAAGCAGCGGACGAGGGCCGCCAGCAGGAGGTTGACGAGCGCCATGGGGATGAGGTACTTCCACGCCACGCTCATGACCTGGTCATAGCGGTAGCGGGGGATGGTGCCGCGAACCCAGATGTAGGTGAAGAGCAGGAAGATGATCTTCACCACGAAGAAGATCGCGTGGGGCTCGCCGAACCACTTCAGGAAGGCCGGCAGGAAGGGATTCACCAGGCCCTGGAGGCCGAAGGGCAGGAGCCAGGGGCCGCCCAGGAAGAAGCCCGCGGCCAGCGCCGCCACCACGGTCATGTTGATGTACTCGGCCAGGTAGAAGAACCCGAACTTCATGCCCGAGTACTCGGTGTGGAAGCCGGCCACCAGTTCGTTCTCGGCCTCCGGCATGTCGAAGGGCAGGCGGTTGGTCTCGGCGAACCCGCAGGTCAGGTAGATCAGGAAGCCGAGGATCTGGGGCACCAGGCCCCAGAAAGGCAGTCCCACGGCCATGCGGGCCGACATCTCGCCGAAGTTGAGGCTGGCGGAGAGCACCACGGGAGCCAGCAGGCTGATGGCCAGGGGCACTTCGTAGCTCACCATCTGGGCCGCGCTGCGCAGGCCGCCCAGGAGTGGGTACTTGGAGTTGGAGGCCCAGCCCGCCAGCACGATGCCGTAGACGCCGACGCTGGCCACGCCCAGGATCCAGAGCAGGCCCACGTTGATGTCGGCGATGCCGCCCGAAACCGGAAGGCCGCCCAGATAGGGAAACCACTTCGGGAAGGTGAAGAACACGCCGGGCACGAAGGAGACGGCCGCGAACACCACCACCGCCGAGACCATGCTGATGGCCGGGGCAATGAAGAACACGAACTTGTCGGCCTTGGCCGGGATGACGTCTTCCTTGAGGATCAGCTTCAACACGTCGGCCACGAGACCGGGGATGCCGCGCCAGTAGGAGAGCACAGGCACGCGGCCCCACTTCCACATGCCGCGGTTCATCCAGCCGGTGACGCCGACGTGGCCGCTGGCCACGCGGGTTGAGCCCAGGCGCTGCTGGAGGTAGCCGAGTACCTTGCGCTCGGCAAACACCGTCAAGGGCACGACGACGAAGACGAAGATCACCACCAGCAGGCACTGGATGAGGGTGATCACGATGGACTGGGTGAGGGTCGGAATGGGCATGGTCGGATGTCCTCGTCGCCTAGCGGTCGATCTCGCCGAGCACGATGTCCAGGGTGCCGATGGCCGCAACGATGTCGGCGATCAGGCCTCCCTCAGCCATCTTGGGCAGGGCTTGGAGGTTGATGAATCCGGGGGCCCGCACGTGGAACCGGTAGGGATTCCCGCTGCCCTTCTCGCCCACGAGGTAGTAGCCGAGTTCGCCTTTGGGGGCCTCGGTGGCGTGATAGACCTCGTTGACTTCGGCCTACGCGGAGATGGATTTCGAAATCCCCACCAAGACCGAAGCCGACACCTATGCCCGGTACCTGGTCCGCATGGAAGAGATGCGGCAGAGCGCGCGCATCATCCAGCAGTGCATGGACGGCATGCCTGAAGGTCCGGTCATGGCCAAGATCCCCAAGATCCTGAAGGCCGAAG
>JANYAZ010000205.1 GCA_025361045.1 Geothrix sp.
GGCCCTCCACACCTACCAGCGTCATACCTTCGCCCACCTCGAGGCAGAGTCTTCAGACCGAGACCTGGGCTGGCTGGACGCCCAGGCGACCATGGGCATGACTTCGGATGCGCGGACCGTACTGCTGGCGAATCTTGGGGAATGGTCCACCACCGAGGGGGCCTTGTACCTCCGCCCCTTGTCTGGAGGACCCGCTCAGCGGCTGGGGTCCGGGGGCGTCAGCCAACCCACGCTCTCCCAGAATGGGATGTGGGTGGGCAGCTTCATCCAGGATCCGGAGTTCAGCCTGGTCGTGACACCTACGGGACGAGGCATTGCCCGGAAGGTCCCCCTGCCAGACATGCGGAATGGCGACATCTCGGCCAATGTCTTCGACGATGGTCGGCAGGTCTTTGTGTGGGGCAGCCTCAACCGGGCGCCCTTCGCCGGGTTCTCCCTGGATGTGGCGTCTGGCGCGATTCGCAAGGTCACCCGGGAAGGCCTCTCGCCCTTCCTCTTCGAGGCTCCGTGTTCCTCCGATGGCCAGTGGCTGGCCCTTATCGATGGCAACAAGCTGGAGAACGGGGCGAACCCCATCGTTATCCTCCACCCAGATGGGACCGGGGAGCGCATCTACACCTGGCTGAAACCGGGCGAGGCCATCGCCGGCTGGGGCGGGGATTCCGCCAGCCTCATCGTGTGGGACCGCAACCGCCTCCCGGCCTTGGTGGAGCGCCTGGACCTCGCCACCGGGCGGCGCACGCGCATGGCCCAGATCACGCCTCCCGATCCCGCCGGTGTGCCGGGCATCCAGGGCGTCTTCCTCTCCCAGACGGGTGGCCGCTATGCCTACAACTTTGTGCGGAGACTCTCGCAGCTCTACACCATCGAGGGGCTGAAATGATCCCCGCATCCACGTCCGTCCCCCCTTGAGGAGATCCCCTTCGATGATCCGACCTGCTGCGCTTGCCCTGCTCTGGTCCTGCCTCCTGGCGGCCCAGACTGATCCAGCGCTCCTGCATGCGCAGATGGTGCTTAAATCCACCATCCTCGTCGACGGGCACAACGACCTGCCCTGGATGATCCGGGAGGATCCGAAGGCGCCCCGGGATGTGGAGGCCTACGACCTGCGCAAAAAGACCACTGGTGAGACGGACCTGGCCCGGCTGAAACAGGGCCTGCTCGGCGCGCAGTTCTGGTCGATCTATGTGCCCGGGGAAACCAAGGAGGGCTTCGCGAAGGTCCAGTTGGAGCAGTTCGACATCGCCCGCCGCATGATTGCGAAGTACCCCGAAGCCACCGAGCTGGCCCTGTCCACCTTGGACATCCGCCGCATCCGCGCCAAGGGCAAGCTGGCTTCCCTGCTGGGCATGGAGGGCGGTCATGTGCTGGAGAACTCTTTGGGGGCCCTGCGCGCGTACTACGACCTGGGTGCGCGCTACCTGACGCTCACCCACAACGTGACCCTGGACTGGGCGGACGCGGCGCTGGACAAGCCCACGCACGGCGGCCTCACGCCCTTCGGCAAGGAGGTGGTCCGCGAAATGAACCGCCTGGGCATGCTGGTGGACATCAGCCACGTGAGCCCCGACGTCATGCGCGCCGTGCTTGACACCAGCGTGGCCCCAGTGATTTTCTCGCATAGCTGTGCCAGGGCGCTGGTGGACCATCCCCGCAACGTGCCCGATGTGATCCTACGGCGCATGGCCGCCAACGGAGGCGTGGTGATGGTGACCTTCATCCCACCCTTCGTGAACCGGGTGTCCAAGGACTGGGAGGACGGCCTGGCGAAGCTCGCAAAGGGGCTGAGCTACGACGAGCCGGCCTACAAGCGACTGGAGGCAGATTTCATCCAGACCCACGGCCCCTCACCGAAGGCATCGCTGAAGGACGTGGCGGATCACATCGACCATGTGGCCAGGGTTGCCGGCCACGACCATGTGGGCGTCGCCTCCGACTACTGGGGTGGAACCACGCCGGTGGGCCTGGAAGATGTCTCCAAATACCCCAACCTGTTCGCCGAACTCATCCGCCGTGGCTGGTCCGACGCCAACTTGCGCAAGCTCGCTGGAGAGAATCTCCTGCGGGCCTTCGCCACGGCCGAGGACACTGCCAGGCGGCTGCAGAAACAACGACCGCCCAGTACCGCCACCATCGAAGGCCTGGACCGCCAGAAATAGGGCGGCTCTCAGTCTTTTATCCTGCCCCTTGTTCACCCGCGCTGGACCCAACCCCACAAGGAACCATGCCCCTGCAACCTGGCACCAAGCTCGGCCCCTACGAGATCCTCGCGCCTCTAGGCGCGGGCGGCATGGGCGAGGTGTGGAAGGCCAAAGACACGCGGCTCGATCGCTTCGTCGCGGTAAAGGTGCTTCCGGAGCACCTAGCGAAACATCCCGAATCCCTCGCCCGCTTCGAGCGCGAGGCCAAGGCCGTGGCGGCGCTGAACCATCCGAACATCACGGGGATCTTCGATATCGGCAACACGGATGGCACGGCCTACGTCGCAATGGAGCTGCTGGAAGGCGAGTCGCTGCGCACGCGGCTGGAGAGCGGTCCGCTTACACCCCGCAAGGCCACGGAACTGGCGATCCAGCTGGCGCAAGGCCTAGCGGCGGCCCACGAGAAGGGCGTGGTGCACCGCGACCTCAAGCCCGACAACCTCTGGATCACGAAGGAAGGCCGCCTCAAGATCCTCGACTTCGGCCTGGCGAAGCAGTTGCCTGGAATCGGCCAGGGTTCGGATTCCTACCTGCCCACGGCGGCCATCAGCCCCGGCCACCACACCGAGAAGGGCATGATCCTGGGCACGCTGGGCTACATGTCGCCGGAGCAGGTGCGGGGCGAGGCGGTGGATGCCCGGGCGGATTTGTTCAGCTTCGGCGTGGTGCTGTTCGAGATGCTCACCGGGAAGCGCGCCTTCGCGCGGGACACCGCCAGCGACACCATGGCTGCGATCCTGCGGGATGATCCGCCCGAGTTGGAGGGCACCAGCAAGCCGATTCCCATGGCCTTGCGCCGCATCATCGACCACTGCCTGGAGAAGTTGCCGGCGCGGCGTTTTCGCGATGCCCACGACGTGGCCTTCGCCCTGGAGAACCTGTCCTCCCCGGAGGGCCCCGCTTCGATCTCTGCGCCCTTCGCCCCCCAGAATCGGCGCACCACACGGATCTGGGCTGCCCTGGCGACTGGAGTGATCTTCGGAGCCGCAGCCCTCGGCTGGACCCTTCGCGGCGGCCTGGCCTCGATCTGGCCCTTGTCGCATCCGCCAGGCGAACCCGTGGCGGTCCGAATGCTCACGTCCAGCGGGCACGACGGCTCGCCCGCCGCCAGTCCAGATGGGCGCACCGTCGCCTTCACCTCCGACCGGGATGGGCGCTCCCGTATCTGGCTGAAGCAGCTCAAAGGCGGGGGCGAGCTTGCCCTCACCGCCGGGAATGACAGCTTCCCGCGCTTCTCTCCGGATGGCTCTTCCGTGCTCTTCATCCGGACCGAAGGCAATGACAGTTCTCTCTACCGAGTGGGCCTCCTGGGCACGGACCCCCGGAAGGTCGCAGGCAATGCCACGTCCGGTGACTGGTCCCCCAAGGGCGACCAGATCGTCTTCATTCGCGACAGGAATGAAGGTACGGAAGTCACCACGTCGATCATCACCATCGGATCCACTGGCGGCGCCGAACGGATCATCGCGCAGATCAGGAACCAGCTCGTCTCCAGCCCCCGGTGGAGTCCCGATGGGCGCTTCATCGCCTTCACCAACTCCTCGGTGCAGCTCGGCGGGAGCGAGGCCAAGGCCTTCGTCGTGGATGTGCGGAGTGGCATGGTGAAGACCTTTGATGTGGCGAACCGGCAGGGGGCGATCTCCACTCTGTGCTGGATCTCCGGCGAGGAATTCCTCTACTTCCAGTCGGAGTCCGTCACGGGCAACGGCACCGCCGTCAGCCCCTCCAAGGCCTACCGTCAGAACGCGCTGACCGGAGCCTCCCGGGCCGTGTTCTGGTCGCCCACCTCAGGCCGGGTGGTGGACCTGCTCCCGGATGGACGTGTGATCTTCGATGGCATGGCTGGCCGCCAGAACCTCCGCGAATATGCCTTGACGGGCAAAGCCGAGCCGCGCTGGCTCACCCGGGGCAACATCAACGACCGCCAGCCCATCTACGCCAAGGATGGGGAGTGGGTGATCTTCTCATCCAACCGCTCCGGCAATCTCAACCTCTGGGCAGTCTCCTCCCGCGATGGCACCATCCGGAGCATCACCGATGAGGCAAGACAGGATTGGGACCCCGGCGTCACGCCAGACGGCAAGCACCTTCTGTGGAGTTCCAACCGCAGCGGCGGCTTCGAAATCTGGATGGCCAACCTCGATGGCACGGATGCCCATCAGGTCAGCCAGGACGGGGAGGATGCAGAAAATCCCACGCAAACTGCGGACGGGAAGTGGATCGTCTACATGTCGGGGAACAGCAAACATCCAGGCCTCTGGAAGATTCGTCCGGATGGCACCGGAGCCACCTGCCTGGTGCCCGGCACCAACATGGTCGTTCCCGACGTCTCCCCCGATGGGCAATACGTGGCCTGCCTCCATAATGAAAGTGCCGTGCAGGGAACGATCCATGTTGTGCGTGTGGAGGATGGCGCCCCTGTCCCTTTCGCCATCACCCTCACGGGGGGCTTCAATTCCATCGTCACCCAGGGACGGGCCCGCTGGACGCCCGATGGGCACCACCTCGTGTTCACCGCCATGGATGAGCGCGGCCACTTCGGCGTCTGCATCCAGGACTTCACCCCTGGCAAGGACACCCGCGCCAGCCGGCGACCGCTCGCAGGCTTCGACCCCGATTGGATCACCGAATCCCTCGGGATCTCCCCGGATGGCAAGCGGCTGGTGCTGTCCGAGTCCGAACGGGTGTTCAGCGTCATGGTCGCTGAGGGCGCCACGAGCATCGTGCCCCAGCGGGGAGGCATAAAATGAACCCCGCATCGCTGATCGGGCTCCTGGCCTCCCATGAGTGATGGCATGGATCCTCGAGATCTCCCTTTGGATCCCCTGCTCTCTCAGGCGGAAACGTTTGCCGGGGATGAGTCGGCTTTCGAGTCCCCTCCAGGCGTCTCCCGGAAAGCACAGGTTCCCGCCTTCCCGGTGAAGGACTGGGACCGCTACGAGTTTCTGCGCTTCCTGGGGCAGGGCGGCATGGGGATGGTGTTCCTGGCGCGGGACCGCAAGCTGGGCCGCGAAGTGGCCATCAAGTTCGTGCGCCTGGAGAACGAGCACCACCTGCAGCGCTTCATGGTGGAGGCCCGGGCCCAGGCGCGGGTGGACCACCCGAACGTCTGCAAGGTCTTCGAAGTCGGCGAGGTGGAGGGCAAGGTCTTCATCACCATGCAGGCCATTGCCGGGGACTCCCTGGACGTGGCCACCCAGGGGCTCTCCCTGGAGCAGAAGGTCATCGCGCTGAGGGATGCCGCTCGCGGCGTGCATGAGGCCCATCGGGTGGGGATCATCCACCGGGACCTCAAGCCCTCGAACATCATGGTGGAGCAGGCGGAGGACGGCGCCCTCCGGACCTTCGTGATGGATTTCGGGCTGGCCCGCGAATGGAACCAGGATGTCACCGAGACCGGCTCGGTGCTGGGTACTCCAGCCTACATGTCGCCGGAACAGGCCCGCGGTGAGATCAACCAGCTGGACCGCCGTACGGACGTCTACAGTCTGGGGGCCACGCTTTACCACGTGGCCACCGGCCGCCCTCCCGTTTCCGGAAGCAACGCGCTGGAGATCCTCAGTGCCATCGCCTCCACGGATGTCCAACCCATGCGGGTCCAGAACCCGGACATCCCCAGGGACCTGGAAGCCATCACCTTCAAATGCCTCGAGAAAGAGCGCTCGAGGCGTTATGACTCCGCCAAGGTCTTGGCGGACGACTTGGATCGCTTCCTTGCTGGAGAACCCGTCCTGGCGAGGCCTGCGGGGCTCTTCTATCGCACCCATCGACGGTTCATGCGGCACAAGGCCTTGGCCGTGACCGGCACTGTGGCAGCGGTCCTGGTGCTGATGGCCCTGGGGGTCGCCCTCAAAACGCGGATGGATGCAGGCCGGCGCGAGCGCCTGGCCAGGCAATTCACGGATTCTATGGCTCGCATTGAATCGATGACCCGCTATTCCGCGCTTTCGCCCCTCCATGACATCCGGCCTGATCTGAAGGCTGTGCAGGTCCACATGGTTCGGTTGCAGGAGGAGATGAGGCAAGCAGGGGCCATCGCCAACGGCCCGGGCCACTACGCCCTCGGCCAGGGCTACCGGACCCTGGATGATGGTGAGAAGGCCCGTGAACACCTGCAGATGGCCTGGGATGCGGGGTTCCGGGAACCCCGCGTGGCCTATGCCCTGGCGGTCGTCCTGGGCCGTGAGTATCAGGAAAAGCTCCTGGAAGCAGAGCGGATGGCCTCCGCCGATCAGCGAGAGGCCCGGAAGAGGGGCATCGAGTCGACCCTTCGCGCTCGGGCCCTCGACTTCCTCCGCCAAGCCAAGGGATCCGACGCACCCTCCCCGGCCTATCTGGAAGCGCTCATGGCCTTTTACGAGGGCCGTCTGGATGAGGCCCTGGAACGACTGAAAACCCTTGAGGATGACCAGCCCTGGTTCTACGAAGCGCCCCTCCTCCGCGGATCCCTGTTGCAGGCCCGGGCCTGGAAGCGCTGGAACCAGGGAGAGCGCGAGGCTGCGCACACGGATTTCGAAGCGGGTCGCACGGCCCTTTCCGCCGCCGCCGTCAGCGGACGCAGCGTGCCGGCGGTACATGCGGCCCTCGCGGAGTTGGAACTGAACGCCATGGTCATGGAGAAGTACGGCCAAGGTCTGGTTGAGCCGGCCTACTCCCATGGGATGAAGGCGGTGCAGAGTGCCCTGGCGGCCCAGGCCGACCACGTGCCGTCGCTCATCCTCCAGGCGGCCCTTTTGGGCGACCTGGCGGATGTCAAGATCAGCCGCGGTGAGAGGGCAGATGACCTGGTGGAGCAGGCCGTGGCTGCGGGGTTGAAGGCCGTGGCGGCCGGACCCAATCGCGCCGATGCGCGGGTCGCCCTCGGCAAGGCCTACTACCAGTGGGGCAGTGCCCGGGCCGACCAGAACCTCGACCCCACCGAACAACTGGCCAAGGGGCTGCAGGCCCTGGAATCCCTTTCTGCCGAGAAGCGGGACTATACGGTGGAAAACCACATCGGGCTGGTCCATCAGACCTGGTCGGATTTCGAGGTGCAGCAGGGCAGGGATCCTTCCGATCACCTGAGTGGTGCCATCACCGCCTACGAGCGGGCCACGCGGATGGAAGCCCACCTGGTGCCGGCCTGGATCAACCTGGGCACCTGCCTCCGCCAGCGGGCGGTCCTGCCCCGGGCCGCCGCCCCAGAGGCTGACCTGCAGGCCGCCCTGAAGGTGCTGGAGCAAGCCCGCACCCTCAACCCCAAGCACTTCGTCCCCTACTTCGTGCAGGGACAGGTGCTGCTCAGCCTTGCCGAGCGCAGGCAGGAGCGGGGCGAGAACCCCGAGCCTGACATCCTGCGGTCCCTGGATGCGAGCGGTCGGGGGCTTAGCATCAACGCGGGCGTCCCCCACCTGCACAACCTCATCGGGGTGGCCCAGGTGCAACTGGCCCACCACGCCTGGGAGACGGGGAGGGATCCGGGGCCCTTCACGGCCAGTGCCGAACAGGCCTTCCGCAAGGCCATCAAAGTCGCTCCAGGCCAGGTGCTCGCCTACGTCAACCTTGGGGACCTGCTGATCTGGAGGGCGCGGTACGGGGTGGGCGCCAGTGCGGCCCAGAGGCTCCAGGAAGCCGAGGCTGTGCTGCGAAGAGCCCAGGTGGTCTCCCCTGGTGAGCCTGGGGCCCTTGCGAACCTGGGCCGGGTCTCGGCCGTCCGTCTGGAAGGGATGATCAGATCCGCCGGCGATGCGGTTCAGCCGGTGACCGAGGGTGAGGCGGTTTTCGCAAAAGTGCTCGTCAAAGACCCCCGGCGCCGGGACGCCCTCCAGTATCTGGGTGAACTGCGCACCGCCGCCGCCCGGCTGAAGAGCCGCCGCGGGCAGGCCCAGCACAAGGACTTCGAGGCGGCCGAGCTGGCCCTGGGGGGGGCCCTGGACGTTCGGCCCCACTCCCAGGAGACCATGCTTAGCTTGGTCCGCCTTCTCCTGGCCCGTGCGGAGTGGGAACGAGTCACCGCCAAGGATCAGACCCTCAGCCTTGCAAGGAGTGCGGTCTTCCTGGCACAGGTCTTGAGGGCCAAGCCCGGACTAGGCGAGGCGATCGCACTGCAGGCGGCCCTGGACCTTGAGAGGGCCCGAATGCAGAGTCCTGCCAGCCGGGGCCAGCAGGCGGAGCAAGCGCGGCTGGGCTTCCAGGCGGCGTTCTCCATCAACGGCAATCTGGTCGCGGAATTCAAGCCGATGGCTGATCAGGCGAGGCTGATGGCACAACCTGAGCAATGATGAAGGCCGAAAGGCCTTCGGGTGGGCTCAGCCGGTGACTTTGATCGACCCGGTCCCGCCCGCCGTGGCCTTGGAGGTCATGGACAGGTTGGCCTCGAGGGCAGCCTTGTCCTGCTCATCGGAGACAGGGGTGGGGTTCTCTGGATCTGGGATGATCGGGTTGGTGGTCATGGGATCTCCTGGTAAAAAGAGGACCGGTGATCGGGAACCTGAGACTCAGAACCTGGTCGACTTGGAACAGGGCCAAGCCTAATTCCCTTCACTCGGGAAACCAAGGGAAATTTCAATGCGCCCCAGCTTTCCGGAAGACTGCAGACTGCGAATGCATCGGAACAGAGTCCATTCCGGGGGGTGTTGAAAGGTAAGGCGCAGCATTGGTAGCAAATGACGAAAGTAGATCCGAGCGATTCCAACGATCACCATGCCCGGGCGCCCGAACTTGCTGCTGACTCGTGGCGGGCTGGATATATCCTGGTTGATTGACCGAAAGAGGTGACCATGACCCGCGTGCTCTTCCAGACCGACAAGGGCGACATCAACCTGGAACTCTTCCCGAAGGAGGCGCCAGGGACCGTGGCGAACTTCGTGAAGCTCATCGAGTCCGGCTATTACGATGGCCTTGCCTTCCACCGCGTCATTCCCGACTTCGTCATCCAGGGCGGTTGCCCGAACACAAAGCCCGGCGCCTCGGGTATGCCCGGTACCGGCGGACCCGGCTGGAAGATCAAGTGCGAGACGGCGGGAAACCCCCACAAGCACAAGCTGGGTGCGGTTTCCATGGCCCATGCGGGCAAGGACACCGGTGGCAGCCAGTTCTTCATCTGCAACGGCAGTGCTCCCAGCCACCTCGACGGTGTCCACACCGTCTTTGGCCAGTGCATCGCGGACGCGGACATCCAGGTTGTCAAGTCCATCAAGGCCAACGACCGGATCGTCAAGGCGATGGTGGTGGAGGCTTAGAAGGTCCCAGCTTGCGCGGAATCGGGCGGCTTTGCCGC
>JANYAZ010000266.1 GCA_025361045.1 Geothrix sp.
CTCTTCCCCGATGGCGCCGAGCGCTACATGTCCAAACAGCCCGTGGCCGACCTGGACCTGTGATGAGCCCTGAACTGGAACCCATCTTTGAACACGATCCGCTTTCCGAGACCGTGATCGGGTGCGTTTTCCGAGTGGCGAATGGGCTGGGGACAGGATTTCTGGAGAAGGTCTACGAGAATGCGCTGCTGCATGAGCTTTGGAAAGCGGGGCTGGAGGCGAAGCAACAGGTGTCTGTTTCAATTCACTACGATGGGCAAAATGTTGGAGACTACATCGGCGACATCGTGGTGGAAGGGAAACTCCTTTTGGAGTTGAAGGCTTGCAGGGCACTTGAAGATGTCCACCTCGCCCAGTGTCTGAACTACCTCAAGGCCACCGGCATCCCCACCTGCCTGCTCATCAACTTCGGCACCACCAAGCCACAGATCAGGCGGGTGTCACGATGACCACCTTGGTTAGATGGCCACTGCAGAACTGCAGAATGGATAGAAAAGAAAATGTATTTGAACCACCGATAAACACCGATGAACACCGATTAAAAGCTGATAAAGCAAAAGCTCATTTTCTGTATTTCCCCCCTTTTTTTATCATGCAGTTATCGGTGTTCATCGGTGTTTATCGGTGGTTCAAAAGCTTTTGTTCTGATCTGTTGGACCTGAATTCATCGGTGGATGCTTTCGTAGGAGCCTGTGATGCCTCTGTCTCCTCGTGACCTGGCTGGCTGCCTTCTGGATGTGGGCGCGGTGCGCTTGCAGCCGCTGGACCCGTTCACCTGGGCCAGCGGGCTGAAGTCCCCGATCTACTGCGACAACCGCCAGCTGCTGGGGTTCCCCGAGGTGCGCGACCAGATCGTCCGGGCCCTGGTGGCCCAGGCGGCGCTGCTGGAGCCGACACTGGTCGCGGGCGCGGCCACGGCGGGTGTGCCCTGGGCCGCCATGGTGGCGGATCGCCTGAAGCTGCCCAATGCCTATGTGCGGCCGACCCCGAAGAACCACGGCATGGGCCGCCAGGTGGAGGGCCCCCTGGCCAAGGGGCACCGCGTGGTGCTCATCGAGGACCTGATCTCCACGGGCATGTCGAGCCTGAAGTGTGCAGAGGCCCTGCGGGCCGAGGGCGCCGACGTGCCGGCCGTATTGGCGCTCTTCAGCTACGGGTTGCCCCAGGCGGAGGTGGCCTTCCAGGCGGCGGGCATCGCCCTCGCTGTGCTCAGCTCCTTCGAAGCGCTTGCGGCCGAAGCCCGGGACCGGGGAATCCTCGACATCGCCGGGTCCGACGCGCTGAAGGCCTGGCGCTCCGATACCGTGGCCTGGAGCCGTGCCCACGGCGGGGTGTAGGCGCCGACCCATTCGAGCGAAAAACGCTGACAGGATTAACAGGATTGAAAGCAGGATTAACCAGGATTAAGAACTGAAAAAATACAAATCAATGCTCTAATTTTATAAATTATTTTATTTTAATCCTGTTAATCAATCTTTTAATCCTGTTAATCCTGTTAATCCTGTCCCTGTTGTTTCGAGGTTGCCATGAAGCTCTACACGCGCACGGGTGACGATGGCTCGTCGGGGCTGTTCGGGGGCGACCGGGTGAGCAAGTCGCACCTGCGGTTGGTGGCCTACGGCACGCTGGACGAATTGAACGCCATCATGGGGCTGCTGCGCCTTCATGCCACGCCCGCCTGTGCCGGGGCGGAGACCCTCCAGCGTGTCCAGCATGACCTCTTCGTGCTGGGCGCCATCCTGGCCACGCCCGCGGCGCGGCAGGAGCTGCTGGGGGCGCGCATGAGCCGGCCCACCTGGGACCTGGCGGACATGGAGGCGGACATCGACCGCCTGACGGCCCTGGCGCCACCCATGACGGCCTTTGTGCTGCCCGGGGGCACGGCGGCCTCGGCCCACGCACACCTGGCCCGCACGGTGTGCCGCCGGGCCGAGCGCGAGGTGGTGGCCCTCACCCACGAAGAGCCCATGAACCCCATCGTGCAGACCTACCTGAACCGCCTCAGCGATTGGCTCTTCGCCTTGGCCCGGGCCGAGAACGCCACGGCGGGCCTGGCCGACATCCAGTGGGCGCCCAAGGACTGACCGGGAAGGGTGCTGGAGGGCCTGCCATAATCAGAGGTTCTCGAGGTTTGCATGGCCTACCAGCCCTTCTTTGTCACCGGCGCACCCAAGTCAGGCACCACCTGGCTCGGCAAACTGCTGGATGCTCATCCGGAGATCAGCTGCAAGGGCGAGGCCTGCATCCATTTCTTCGGGAAGGCCCTCATCGCAGCCGCCAACAGCTACAACGAGCTGCTGGAGCGCCGACTGGCCAACGTGTCCGCCAGCAACGCCTTCTCCCCGATGAAAGAGGCCGAGGTGATGGCCCTCTACCGGGCCTTCGTCGAAGCACGCATGGCGCTCATCGTCGACCCGGCCAAGACCGGCCTGCGCTTCGTGGGCGAAAAGGACCCCCTCCATGGGCCCAACTTCCCGGTTCTGAAGAAGCTGTTCCCGGAGGCGAAGTACCTGAACATCATCCGGGACGGTCGGGGTGTGCTGGTCTCCGCGTGGCACCACAACAAGCGGCAGAACCACCCGGATTTCAGGCATGCGACCTTCGACCGCTTCCTGGACGACACCGCGCAGAACTGGTCCGGGATGGTGCGGCGCTCCCGGGCCACGGGGCCGGACCTGGGCGCGGGCTACCTGGAGCTCCGCTACGAAGCGCTGGTGGCGGACACGGGCCCCACCTTTCAGCGGGTATTGGCGCACCTGGGGGCCGAGGCCAGCGACGCCACGGTCCAGGCCTGCGTGGAAGCAGCCTCCTTCGAGCGGCTCACCAAGGGCCGCAGCCAGGGGCAGGAGGATGCCAGTTCCTTCTTCCGGAAAGGCGATCCCACCGACTGGCGGAACCACATGTCCGCCGCCCAGGTCGCGCGCTTCGAGACCCAGTCCGGAGGCCTCATCCGGGAGCTCGGCTACCCAGTCAATTGACGCCTCATACCAATCTGCATTCAAAAATAGAGATTCACCACGGAGACACGGAACCCACGGAGGTGGCACGGAGGCCTCCGTGCCCCACCCATCCAGCTTCGCGGGCGCGACGCGCCCAGGGGCCGCAAGCGGCCCCTGGGCGGTTGCGGGCGGGATCCGCGCGATCGCGTGGCCGTCCGCCCGCAACCGCTGGCCAAGCGAAGCTCGTTCGGACGGGCCTCTCTGTGTCCTCCGTGCCTCCGTGGTGAATCCTTAACGATTGAACGCGAACCGGTATCAGAACAGCTCGCCCCAGTGGTCCCGGGGTTTGCCGAAGTGTGCCAGGAGCTGGAGGTTGTCGGCGCGGAGCTGATCGAGGGCGGCGCGGCGGAGGGCGGGGTCCCAGGTGGTGTCGATGGTCAGGGCCGTGCGGCCCAGCTGGGCCAGCCGCGCTGCGGCATCCTCCCGGGGGTTGGTGTCCTCGCGGGTGAAGTCCGGCCTCACGGTGTCGTCGATGCCCAGGAAGCGGCAGACCTCCCGGAACACGGCCGGGGTGTCGGCGGTGTACTCCTCGAACCAGACCACCTTGACGTTCGCCTCTCCGAAGCGCTGGCGATAGGCGTCGAACACCTCCCAGTAGCGGCTGGAGTCCAGGATCATGGGCTGCCGCTGCAGGGCCTCGCTGAAGGAGCCGAAGGCCGGTCGGCCCGGGGTGCAGAGGTGCTCCACGTAGGCGGACTCCATCCGCTGGAGCGGGTGGCGGACCATGTAGAGGATCTTGGCGGCGGGGACATGGCGCTGGATGCGCTCCAGGACGGCGGGATGGTAGCGGATCCGCGAGTAGGACGTGGAGGCGTCGCCGATGGCCCGCTCATCGCGGCAGTGGTCGTAGAGCTCCAGGTAGCGCGGCCAGCCCTGCCGGTAGTGGTGGTCGTAGGAGAAGAAGTGCGGTTCCTTCCCGCGCACGATGGCCGCCTCTGGGTGGCCCTGCAGCAGCGAGGCGAGGGAGGTCGTGGCGGCCTTGGCGGCGCCGATGAGGAAGAAGGTGGGTGGGCGCATCCTGCCTCGCAGGCCGGGGGTTCTGGGCGAAGGGGCGGTGGTTTGGCAGAAGGTTCCTGAGCGCTGTCGGGCCAAGTGAAGCCAGCATACACCGCGGGCGAGCCGGGCCCGCCAAGAGGAAGGGCCCCTTGCGGGGCCCTTCCAGTGGTGCTGCGTGCGAATCCGGAAACCGGATTGAATTAGAACTGCACCTTCACGCCGAAGCGGAAGCGCCGTCCAACCTGCCAGCCAGATTCCTGGCCGAAGAGCGCATTGACCGAGCCGGTGCCGGTCGTGGCCAGGATGTTGGAGCTCGTGGCGAGCCGGGTGTTGAAGAAGTTGAAGATGTCCACGGAGGGGATGACCTTGATCTTCTTCATCAGGCCGATCTGGTAGTCGGCGTGGAAATCGACATTCTGGAGGGCAGGCGTGCGGCCGTACTGGCCGAGCTGGCCATTGGCGGGAGTCGCGTTGCCGTAGCCGCCGATGTCGAGGAACTGGTGAGTACCAGTGCCGCTGGAGTTCGGCACAAGGCCGCCCGCGCCCACATTGGCAGTGTCGTAACCCGGCGCCTCACCGTTGGTCGTGGAACCGTCATCGAAGAGGCTCTTGGGCGTGCCGGTGGTGTAGCTGTAGTTCCAGCCGAGGTTCAGGTCGTTGGCGGCCACCGTGAAGCGGTGGGACCATTGCAGCTTGATCTGGTTGGTGTGATCCAAAGGCAGGGTGCCGTTGCCCACATAGGGGAAGTAGTCGAAGGAGGCGGTGATGTTGGCATCCGCCTGGCCGTTGGAGCTGCTGATCAGGCCCTCGTAGTTGCCCTCGAGCCGGGACCAGACGTAGCTGAAGTTGAAGTAGTCGCGGTCGGTCTTCTTGCTGGCGGTGAAGTCCACGGACTGGTAGGTGTTGCCCGCCTTGTCCTTGTAGAGATTGAGGCCGGCGGGGACCCCGATGCGTAGTCCGCTGTTCTGGCTGGTGTTCACGCCGTTGATGACTTGGCCGGTGCGGGCGGTCCAGGACACGTTGCCGGGGCCGGGATTCCACAGGATGGCCTGGCCGGCCCAGCCAATGGGCGTGCCAGCGGCACTGAAGCTGTAGGCCAGACCGGAGTCGTAGTAGCTGCCGAACTTGTCGGTGAGGACGGAATCCTCGATGACGTTGGTGAGCCTGCGGTAGTTGCCGTGCAGGCCCACCGTCCAGCCGCTGGGCAGGGTGTGGTCCACACCCAGGGTGTATTCCTTGCGCTGGGTCAGCTTGGTGCCATCGGCGATGGGATCGTAGCTGAAGGGGCCGGCGTAGTCGACGGTGGCCCCGAAGGCCTTGGGGTTGATGATGGTCGGGTTGCCGACGCCACTGTTGTAGTTCCAGTCCACGCCACCGGCGCTGGTGGCCTGAGAGGCAAAGAACCGGTGACGGAGGTAGACCTCGTTGGCGAACACGCGAATGCTGATCTGCTGGGGGACGGATTCGAAGTAGGTGGCGAAGCTGGCTGCCACCTTGGTCTTGCCATCATTGTTCACGTCCCAGGTGAAGCCCAGGCGGGGCTGCAGGTAGTCAGAGCCCGAGAACTTCACGAAGGTCTTGCCTGCGTAGTCCTGGAGGTCCTGGATTTCCTGGCGGACGCCATACATGACGCGGAAGCCGGGCAGGGCCTCCCAGGTGTCCTGGATGTAGTAGCCGGTGAAGACCGTCTTCACCGTGGCATTGGTGTTCAGTTCATAGGTGTAGAGGCTGCCGCCGGTGGTAAGCGTGTAGGAGATGGGATTGACGCCATTGGTGCTGCCATTCCAGCCGGGTCCGGTCTGGGCCTGGCCGAGCGTGTACTTGGAAGTCAGCTGGCTGATGCCCGCCTTCACGTTGTGGGTGCCGATGAACCAGGAGAGGTCGGCCTTGAACTGCTCGGTCTTGTCCTGGTAGAGGGGCTGGTAAAGGCCGTAGCCGCCCCGGGAGTAGTTCCGGCCCGAACCCGCGAGGGGGCCGGTACCGCCAGGGCCAGCGCCGGTGCCGGTAAAGGTGGTGGTGTACCACCGGCCGTCCGTGATGCTTGATTCGGTGGTGTCGGAGGGCGTGGTGGTCGTCTTGAGATCCGTGGTGCCGAACTTGGCGGAGAAGAACAAGCTGGGGCTGATGTTCCAGTCGTAGGCCAGGTTAATGTTCTGGGTCTTGCGCGTCTGGGCAACGCCCCAGTTGGCGGAGCCCGTGTTCGGCCGGGCAATGTCCTGGGTGAACTTGGAGTTCTCGGTGTTGAAGAACAGGGTGAACTGCATGTCCTGGGTGAGGTAGTAGTTCAACTTCGCCACGATCTGGGGATCGGTGGTCTTGGGCTTGGTCTGATCCGCGGGGGCATCCAGGCCGGCCAGGGGCGTGGTGCCCTCGGTGGTCTGCATATCCACGCCCACGAAGTAGAAGAGCTTGTCCTTGATGATGGGGCCGCTGACTTCGAAGCCCACATCGTAGCGGCTGTTGGCGGGGCCCTGGACGTAGTAGGAGGTCTTCTTGGGCACGGCCTGGATGCCGACGGCATCCCAGGTCAGCCAGGCACTGCCCTTCATCTGGTTGGTGCCGGACTTGGTGATGGCGCTGATGACGCCGCCCAGGGCGGAGAACTCAGGGCGGAAACCGCCCGTCTGCACTTCGAACTGGTCGATGAAGTCCGTCTTCATCGTGGCGCCCTGCAAACCGCTGCGGAAGTCCGTGGTGACCAGGCCGTCCAGCACGAAGGAATTCTCGGCGGCGGAGGCGCCATTGATGTTGACACCACCGAAGGAGGTATCCGTGGTGACGCCGGGGGCCATGAAGGCCAGGGAGGTGAAGTCACGGCCCTTGGGGATGGCGCTGAGCTCGTCCAGGGACATGTTGAGACCCTGGGTGGTGCTGGTGACGTCCGCAGAGGCGGCGGCCGCGATGACTTCCACGGTGGCGCCGCCATCAGCGGCCATCTTCACGACCACGGGCTGATCGGAGTTGGTGCTGACGTTGATGTTGACGCTGGAAAGCTGGAAGCCCGTCTTGGACACCTTGATGGACCAGGCACCGGGATTCAGGAGGCCGAAGCGGAAGCTGCCGTCCGCGGAGGTGACGGAAGTGCGGGTGACCTGGCCAGACGAGATGCGAACGGTGGCATCCGCCAAAGGCGCCCCGTTGGGACCGCGGACCACGCCCGAGACGCTGCCCGTGGTGGTGCTCTGGGCCGTGGCTGTGACGGCTCCAGCCACGAGGGCCACGGCGGTGAAGCCGAGCCGGGTAAAGATTCGATTCATAGAGACTCCTTTGGAGTGAAGCGGCGGGGGGGCCGCGAAAAAAACGTGATGAAGTTCGGCCGATCCAATGGCGATTTCCCCGGGCCAAATTTCCCAGGGCGAAAGCGTTGAAGAACAGCCAAAGATCGGGGAGTGTCGAAAGAATAGGCTAGGTTCCACGCGTCACACAAATTATTTTCAATTGGTGGGGCGAAATAACATCAATACACGATGGCTTTAATTGATAGCCTTATCGTTTTTCAATGGGTCGGCCACTGAAGACACACACAAAAACCCATGGCTCTCGTGGCTCCGTTTGGCGTCGTACCGAATCCAAAATGGTAACCAAGGAACTTTACCGGAAGCCAAAAAGAAATCTGGTCGGACCACGGGAATCCTTGGAACCATTCGACCCGAATCCGCAATCTGTTTGCTTGCCTTTGACAACATCAGCATCCGATGGACGCCAACAGCCAGTGGGCTTGGCTACGGGGTTTTGGAGCCATTGCAAGGGTTGATAAGTATAAATCCGGCATAACGAGCTGGCCGACTTTGGCAAAGACCTGGAAGAGCAGGTCGCCCTTGGCCACCTTCTGGCCCACTCGGGCCAGGACTTTGATGCCCACGCCCAGGTCCAGCAGGTCATTGCGGTCCCGGCGCCCGGCGCCCAGATCCATGGCGAGGATGCCCAGGGCCCGACCGTCGATGGCAGCGACGTAGCCCTCCCGATCGGCCCGCACGTCCACCACCTGGCCCGGCTGGGGCAGGCGGCTGAAGTCATCCAGGGCCAAGGCATCGCCGCCGTTGAGGGCCACGAAGTGCCGCAGGGTCGCCAGGGCCGAGCCACCTTTAATAGAGGCCTGGACCTGGACCTGGGCTTCGGGCAGGGTTTTCGCCGCACCGCCCATGATCAGCATCTCGGCGGCCAGGCGGAAGCTCATCTGGGCCAGCTCGGTGTCACCGTGCTCGCCCCGGAGGATCTCGACGCACTCCATGACCTC
>JANYAZ010000285.1 GCA_025361045.1 Geothrix sp.
GCCTTCCCCCTGATCATGGGTCGCCGCAGCCTCAGCGGCTCGCTCATCGGCGGCATCGCCGAGACCCAGGAGATGCTCGACTTCTGCGCCGAGCACGGCATCGTCTCCGACATCGAGTTGATCCCCGTCCAGCAGGTGAACGAGGCCTACGAGCGCATGCTGAAGAACGATGTCCGCTACCGCTTTGTGCTGGACATGAAGACGCTCTAGATCGATTCGTCCGTTCCCTCGGTCGGGCGTAACATTGGGTCCGCGCTCGGGTTCACGGAGGTGACCATGGCAACTCGCCAAGTGTTCCAAGGGTTCAAGGCTGCAGGCTTCTGCCTGATGGTCCTGTGCGTTCAACCGGCCAGGACCCAGGCCCTGGATCCGAGTCTGTTGGGCCGTCTCCCCGCCCTCAACCCGATGATCGAGAAGGCCCGGAAGAACCTCGCTTTGAAACAGTTCCCACAGGTTGTGCAGGACCTGGAACCTTGTCTCCGGCAGGTTCCCAATCATTACGAAGCCCACTTTCTGCTGGCCCAGGTGTCCTATGAAGGCCGCGATTTCCAGGGGGCCTTGGCCCACCTGCTGATCGCGGAGCAGAACTTGGTGGATCTCTCTAAGCTCTTTCAGGCCCAGATGGAAGCCATTCGAGTCCAGGATGACCTCGACTTGATGGAGGCCGAGGCCAACTACGATCAATTGGGCGCCCGGGGGGTGGATCCGTCAGCCTGCTCAGGGGTGCTGTACAGAATCCGGAAGCGGGCCATCGAGGAGGTCGAAGCCAGGAAGGGCCATCTGCATGACTGGGAGAAGCCATTCGAAGTTCCCGCCCCTCTTTACTTCCTTCACGGGAATACCCTCTACCGCCTGGGCCGACGGGATGAGGCCCGGGCCCAATACCGGCTGGCCGTGGCCACGGACCCTAGCCATGCAAACGCCTGGAACAACCTCCTTGCCTTGCACCTCGAGGCCAGGGACCCGTCTCAGGCCCGCGCCGACCTCGAGCGTGCCGAGGCCGCCCGTGTGGTCATCCGGCCCGAGTTGAAGCAGGCAGTCCTCTCTGCCAAGTAGGTATCCACCAGCCAGGCAGAGACCTCCCCTGCGGGATGAAGCGTTGCATGAGAACCTGGGTCCCGAACCTTGACCTGTGCTCGAAGGCTGCCGGACTCAGGATGGGGGCCTCGCCAGAAGCTGGCAGGGGAGCGTACCGCTCGCCACACCAGATGGATCCAAATCATGGGGGCCGCTACCCTTGGGTGGCTGGGTGTTCTGCTGGCAGACAAAGAAGACAACAGCTTCATCGCTGTGGGATCGGCAGTCCATGCAGGCGGAGAAAGGTGAGCTTGTCCCAGTAGCCACGCTGGAAGACGATCTGTCCCTCCACCACCTGGAAGAAGCCGCATCCTCGCAGTCTGAGGGGATCCCGCCACTCCAGGATCGCCCACTCCCCGTCCTCGAATAGGTTCTCCACGATGCAGACCATCTCGGTTGCGGCAAAGCCTGCGGAGAACATGGCCCGGATGGCCTCCCTTCCCACCACGGGGGCTTCTGCCACCTGGTGATTCACCGCCTCCTCGGAGTACATGGCGGCGAGGGCCTCCACATCCCGGTGATTGAACGCCTCCACCCAGGCGGTGATCAGGGACCTCGGGCCGTTCGTCATGGCGTGGGCCTTTCGAGGAGGATGCCAGCACCCGGGGCTTCGGGTCTGTAGTAGGCTAGGCGACCCGGCAGGCAGGAGAGGATGGCGCCTGACCCGTGCATGCAGATCTGCAGCAGCGCCTCCCGGAGGGGCAGTTCCCGGCTGTCCCCCTTCAGGCCCTCCGCGATCACGTGGCCGGTGGCACCGGCGCCCTTGGCCCTCAGCAGTTTCTCCAACTCATCCGGGAAATCCTGATGGCCTGGGACCGCCGTGGCGAAGGCGGGCAGGTAGCGCAGGTCATGGTTCAGCGAAACCAGAATTTCCTTGCGCCGCCTGGGTTGAGCCAGAAGCTGGATGAAGCGGGCCCGCCTCTCCGAGGGGAGGAAGGCCTTGGCGAAGGCTGCTTCATGTTCCATGGGTGGGTGAACTCCTCGTGGTTGGACTGCCTGCAACCATCGGACTTGATCAGGTCCAGGGCCTCGCCTCGATCCGGAGGACGCCCTTCAGGCCGGGGTTCGTCTTTTGGTCGATGGTGATGCCGGTCTCCGCATCAAGCACGAGCACCGCGGATGGTCCCCATGTTTCAGCCCCACACCCGCTTGCCACCCACCCAGGTGCCGAGGATCCTGCCGGGCAGGCTCCAACCCTTGAAGGGGGTGTTGTAGGACTTGGACTGGATGAAGGCGCGGTCTATCTGGATCCGAGCATGCGGATCAAAGAGGACGAAGTCGGCGGGGGCGCCAGGCTTCAGGCTGCCGAGGCCCTGCTTATCCAGGTGAAAGACCCTGGCGGGTTCCCAGGCCAGCAGGCTGATGGCCTTCGACAGGCTGATGACCTTGCGATTCACCAGCAGGTCCAGCGTGAGGGGCAGGGCGGTCTCCAAGCCGATGACGCCAAAGGCGGCGATGGGCAGCTCGACTTCCTTGTCGTCCCAGCCATGGGGTGCGTGGTCCGTGGCAATGGCGTCCACGGTGCCATCCGCGATGGCTTCCAGGAGGGCCTGGATGTCAGCCTCGGTGCGGAGGGGCGGGTTCATCTTGTAATCGCTGTCGAACTTCATCAGCTCCTTGTCCGACAGGGCGAAGTGGTGGGGCGTCACCTCGCAGGTGACTGACAATCCGCGGGCCTTGGCCTCGCGCACCATGCGCATGGAGCCCGCCGTGCTGAGGTGGGCCAGGTGCAGGTGCCCGCCGGTGTGCTCGGCCAGTACGATGTCCCGCGCCACCATGGCCTCTTCCGCCGCTGCGGGGATGCCCAGGCAGCCGAGGGACGCGCTCACGACACCTTCATGCATGTAGCCCTTGCCTGCCAGATCTCTGTCTTCTTCATGGGCCACCACCGGGACGCCCAGCCAGCGGGTGTATTCCAGCGCCCGGCGCATGAGCGACGCATTTGAGATCGGCAGGCCGTCATCGGAAAAGGCCACGCAGCCTGCGGCTTTCAGGGTGCCCATGTCCGCCAGCTCCTCACCTTTCATCTCGCGACTCACGGTCCCGATGGGGAAGTAGCGGCACAAATCGGCCTTGGCGGCGCGGGTGAGCATCATCTCCGTGATCGCCACGCTGTCGTTTACCGGCTCGGTGTTGGCCATGGCGCAGACCGCCGTGAAACCCCCAGCCACCGCCGCCCTGCTGCCGCTCTCGATGCTCTCCTTGCGGGTCTGCCCCGGCTCACGGAAGTGCACGTGCAGGTCCACGAAACCCGGGGCCAGGACCACGCCACCGCCATCGAGGATCTCGGCACCCACGGCCAGCGCATCGTGTTCCGCGTCCGCCCCGATGGCCGCCACCGCGCCCTCCACCAC
>JANYAZ010000023.1 GCA_025361045.1 Geothrix sp.
TGCCCGTCCGCAGACCAGGCCAGATCCCCGACCCGGCCGAACTCGTCCTTGGCCGCCTTGACAAGCTTCCGATCCGCCACGCCGACCACGTAGATGATGCCGTCCTTGTCCGTGAAGGCGATGTGCTTGCCATCCGGTGCCCAGTTGGGCGGATTGAGCTGGACCGCGAGGCCGGAGGTCAGCGCTTCGGCCTTGCCCTTGCCATCCTGGTTGACCAGGTAGAGCTGGTCTTCGCCGCTCAGGTCGGAGATGAAGGCGATCTGCTTGCCGTCCGGCGACCAGCGGGCGTGCTTGTCGTGGGCGCCGGAGCTGTTCGTCAGGTTGCGCACGGGGCCCTTCTCGATGGGCACGGTGAACACGTCGCCCCGGGCCACGAAGAGCGCCCGCTCGCCCTTGGGCGACAGGGTGAAACTCTCGATGTTTCGCTCCACGCTGATGCGCGCGGGCCGGGAGGCGCCACCATCGGTGGGCACGGCAATGGAGATGGCGCGATCACTGCCGTCCTGGACGTTCATCACGCGCAGCTCGCCGTTCAACTCGTAGACGATGCGGGACTGGTGGTCGCTGGAGGGCCACCGCACATCCCAGGTCTTCTGGAAGGTCAGCTGCTTCACGGCGTCCGTGGCCGGGTCCACCGAGTAGAGGTTCAGCGTTCCGTCGCGGTCCGAGGCGAAGAACACCTTGTCGCCGATCCACATGGGGTCCCGCTCAGTGCGCTTGCTGGCGGCGATCTTCTTCTGCTGCTTGGTGGCCAAGTCGAAGACGTAGAGATCCTGCGCCCAGCCGCCCTGGTAGCGCTTCCAGTGGCGGAAGTCGCGGAACATGGGTGCGTAGGCGATGCGCTTGCCATCGGGTGAGAAGGATCCGGGACCCGCCGTGGGCATGGGCAGCTTCCTCGGCAGGCCGCCGTTCAGGCCTACGGTATAGAGCGCTGTGCGGCTGAGCACACCATCCGCGTCACTGGCGGCGCGAAACAGCACGCTGGTGCCATCCGGTGTCCAGCCCACCACTTGGTGGTCGTAGCCGCCCCGCGGGGGGAGCGGGCCTGCCGCCGGATCGAAGGTGAGCTGGCGGGGAAGACCGCCGCCGCTGGGCATCACATACACCTGCTCGTCACCATCGTATTGGCCCGTGAACGCGATCCACTTGCCATCGGGGCTGAACTTCGCGAACAGCTCCAGGCCGGGATGGGCGGTCAGGCGGGTAGCAGTTCCGCCGGCGACCGGAGCCGTCCAGAGATCGCCACCATAAGTGAAGGCCACCTTCTCCCCATGAATGTCCGGGAAGCGGAGCAGCTTGGTCTGGGCCTGCGCCAGGCCAGATAGGGCCAGCGCAAAAACAAGACAGCGGATAAGAAGGGCGCGTCCAGACATGGGAATACCTCATAGGGGATGTTGCATTGTATGACGAGGTAATAGTTCCCACGGAGTACATTTCCGAACGCAGTCCTTCGGGGTGGGTCTCGCTCAGGCCCCCATGGCCTGGGGGCGGTGCCAGCGGGGGCCGTCGGGGGTATCGACGCGGCTGAGCATGCCGAGGTCGGTGAGGAGGTCCAGGTGGGCGGCGATGCCCTCGCGGTAGCGGCCCCGGCTCTTGAACGCCTGGGCGACGGCCTCCAGGGACCAGAGGTGGCCGGTGGAGAGCAGCACCTCGCGGAGGGCGGCGAGCTGGGCCTTGAGGTCCTTGGGCCAGGGGCGGGGCTCCAGAGAGGGAGCGTTGGCTTCGGAAGCCAAAGGCCACTCTTGCTCTTCGAGCATGGGCCGGGCCGGAAGGGGCACCGTCTCCGGGGCCTGGTACTCGGGGCGGAGCCAGCGGACGAGGCCCCGGGCTTCCTCGGCGGCGCGTTCCTTATTCAGGGCCACCAGGCGCTCCAGAATCTCCGCGTCGCTGAGCACCACCGGAGGAACAGATTCTTTAACCACCGATGAACTCCGATGCACACCGAGCAAAGAATGATTTTCAAAGCTGTTATCGGTGTTCATCCCCCCGCCAACGCATGCGTTGTCGGGGATCTTACGTGGTGTTAATCGGTGGTTCAAAGATCCCTGACCTTCAGACCAGCCGTACGCCACGAGCACGGCGGCATCCAGCTCGTCATGAAGCTGGCGGAGGATCTCAGTTTGCGCGACCTCGTGCTGCTCCCGCTCCCGGTCGTTGAAAGGCTCCCCCGACCTCAGCTTCACCAGCAGGTTATACATGCCGGTGATGGTCGCCCCCCGGCCCTGGGCCGCCTTGCGGTGGGCGTCCAGGCGTTCGGCGAGGTCGCGGATGGTGATCTTCTGGGGCTCAGTGGCTTCCGGGAAGGGGAATGGGTCGAAGCATGTGGTCTTGTTATAGACCGCGTCGTTCCCTACACCGAGGTTGCCCCGGTTCGCCGTTGCCCAGACCTTGTGAACTGCGGATTCGAGAACGCCAAGGGGGAACGCGTCGTCCAGGGCGATGGCAATGAGCTTGTCGTCGGGAAGGATCTCCCCTGCTAGGAACTGAAACACTCGATGTTTGGCAACCTGAGGAGTGGCGATGTAACGATGGAGGCCAGTCAATGCTGGGCGGAAGGTAGAGCGAGGTTCCCCAAAAATCCACCATCGATCCCGATGGCCCGCCCGGGCCTTCTGGTCACGTTCAGGCTTCACATTTTCAATTAGGTGTTGATAGATGGCGGGGAACTGGTGGAGCAGGTTCTCCTTGGACATTCCGAAAGCGTCAATTATCAAGATGTCACGAGGCTCATCCGTAAGATCCCTTCCGTTCCTGAAGGGGTGGATGATCTCTGGGTTCCCCCAAACCATCGCAAGCTCGCGGGTGACGAGGAACCCCTTCCCGACCGGAATAACCCCACGGCATGAAATCCCATCATTGGACTGAAGCGAGCGGCAACCCGCAACGTCAGCACCCGCACTTAAGTCATCGTGAATGGCATCCACACTGTGGCCTTCCACCACTGCGCGGTCTGCTTCAGGGACTTCCCCGCTGCGCTCGTCGAGTAGGCTACCCAGCCACGGATGTCCCTCAAGACCTCCAACTGTCATTGCTATGCGCACGGCAGCACCGTCATCCGTCCAAGGATGATCGGGAATAGCCCACAATAGCTTCAGGGGAATCTTGGCCCCGGCATGGTGCCCGATGACCCGACGATTGAATGTTTGGGTGAGGCTGTTGGTGGTGATGAGGCCGAAGCGACGGGTGCTGCCTGACCGCACGGCCTCGGCGGCTCGATGCCACCAGTAGAGAACAAAGTCCACACTGTCAGGCACGTCAGGGTAAGCGGAGCGCAGGGCCTCTGTGTAGCCATCTCCGAGGGCGTCACGCATCCGCTTGTTCCCAAGGAACGGAGGATTCCCCACGATGAAGTCGGCCTCGGGCCAAGCGGCGGGCCGGGCGTTCAGTAGTTCGTGGATGGGCACCTGGGCGGTCTCGTCGGGGACCTCCAGACCAGTGACGGGGTGGGTCTTGGTGGTCCGGCCATCCCAGCGGGTGCGGCCGGTGTCGCGGGTGCCGGTCCAGGTGAGCACCGCATCGCGACACTCGATGTTGCCGTAAGCCTGGAGCACGGGCTCGGGCGGGTTCATGTCCGGGTGCAGGCGGTGGAACCACTGGAGGTGGCTGATCCACAAGACCAAGTCGGTGATGGCGGCGGCCCAGGGCTTCACCTCCAGGCCGATGAACTGCCCGGGAGTGACCAGCACGCCTTCCAGGGCGAGGGAGCGGCCCGTCTCGCCCAGGTCTTCCAGGCGGCGCTGAACTTCACCCTCCAGGCGCTTCAGCACATCGTAGGCGGTGGCCAAGAAGTTGCCGCTGCCGCAGGCGGGGTCGAGCACCTTCACGTGGGCGAGGTGCCGCTGGAACTCGTGGAGCACGTCCCGGGCCTTGGCCTGGTCGGCGTCGGTGGGCTCGGTGCCGAGCAGGGCCATGGCCTCGGCCTGGGCCAGCTCCCAGTCGGC
>JANYAZ010000029.1 GCA_025361045.1 Geothrix sp.
AACCGTGCCGCACGCATCCCGGAGGTGAACCATGGCGTTTGACTGGAAATCGCTCGTCAAGAGCATCGCACCCACCATCGGCACCGCGCTGGGGGGTCCCCTTGGCGGCATGGCCGGCATGGCCCTCACCAAGGCTTTGGGCCCTCGGCGATGATGCGCCCAAGGACGAGGCTGCCCTCTCCGCTGCCATTCAGGGGGCCAATCCGGACCAGCTGCTCGCCCTGAAGAAGGCCGACCAGGACTTTGCGGTCCAGATGCAGAAACTGGGGTTCGAGAACATCGAAGCCTTGGAGGCCATCGCGGCAGGGGATCGGGCGAATGCACGGGAACGGGAGATCAAGACCCAGGACTGGACGCCCAAGGCCCTCGGCATCTTCATCACCCTGGGCTTCTTCGGGCTGTTGGCCTACCTCATGAAGCGGGAGCCTCCACAGGGTTCCCGGGACATCCTCAACATCATGCTGGGCAGCCTGGGGTCGGCCTGGATTGGCGTGGTGTCCTACTACTTCGGCTCCAGCGCGGGATCTGCCCGCAAGACCGAGCTGATGTCAGTGAAACAGCAGACCCCGACATCGTAAAAAAACAGCATTGAGCCATGGATGCCAATCAATGGTAAGGTTTCCGGACCGTTCTGGAATTCCTGCCTGAGGCCCCCATGAAAATTGCCGTACCCAGAGAGAACAGGGCGGATGAGACCCGCGTCGCCCTGGATCCGGAGTCCTGTAAAAAGTTGATCCAGCTAGGGATGGAGGTGGTCGTGGAGGCCGGGGCAGGCGCGGCTGCCCACTTCTCAGATCAGGCATACCAGGCGGCGGGCGCCACCCTTGCCGCCGATGCAGCCTCGCTGTTCACGGGCGCCGACTTCGTGCTGAAGGTGAACGCTCCGCAGGTACTGCCCGATGGAACCCACGAAGTCGATCACATCCAGCCGGGCACGATGCTCCTGGCCTCGCTCTTCCCCACCCGGAACCTTGATGCGGTGAACCGGATGGCCGCCCGGAGCCTCACGGCCTTCTCGACGGATTGCATTCCGCGGACCACCCGCGCCCAGGCCATGGACACGCTGTCCAGCCAGGGCAACATCGTGGGCTACAAGGGCGTGCTGCTGGGCACCATGGAGCTGCCGAAGTACTACCCGATGTTCATGACGGCCGCAGGTACCACCCTGCCCGCCAAGGTGTTTGTCATCGGCGCCGGCGTGGCGGGTCTGCAGGCCATCGCCACCGCCAAGCGGCTGGGCGCCAGCGTCACCGCCACCGATGTGCGGCCCGAAGTGAAGGAGCAGATCGAGTCCGTGGGCGGCAAGTATGTGGGCATCGATCTCAAGCAGGCTGCCTCGGCGGGCGGCGGCTACGCCACGGAGCTGTCCGCCGAGGACAAGGCGCTCCAGGCGAAGCTGCTGGCGGAGCACTGCGCGACGGTGGACGTGGTCATCACCACGGCCCTCATCGGCGGGGTCTTCGCGCCCAAGCTCCTCGACGAGACCATCGTGAACAGCATGAAACCCGGGTCCGTGATCATCGACCTCGGTGCCGATGGCGGCGGCAACTGCACGCTGTCGAAGCTGGGTGAAACCGTGGTCGTGAATGGCGTGAAGATCTTGGCTCCCCTGAACCTGCCGGCCACGGTGCCCACCCACGCCAGCATGCTCTTCTCGCGCAACCTGCTGAACTTCATGACGGCCTTTTGGGACAAGGAAGCCAAGCGCTTCAACCTCGACTGGACCGACGACATCCTCAAAGGCTGTGCGGTGACCCACGAAGGCCAGGTGGTCCACGGACCCACGCAGAAAGCTCTGAACCAGACACCAGGAGGAAAGGCGTGATGCTGCTGCTGGCACGTTCGGAACACGCGGTCCCGGCCACTGGAGGTGGACATGGGGAGCTCGATGTCATGGGCGCCCTCTTCGTCTTCATGCTGGCCACCTTCATTGGCGTGATGGTCATCCAGCGGGTGTCGCGGCTGCTGCACACGCCGCTCATGAGCCTCACCAACGCCATCTCCGCCATCGCGGTGGTGGGCGCCATCATCGTCTCCGCCGGCAAGGACTACCCCGGCTACATCACGGCGCTCGGACTGATCGCCATCTTCTGCTCCACCACGAACATCGTCAGCGGCTTCCTCATCACCGACCGCATGCTGAAGATGTTCAAGAAGCAAGAGAAGGTGGCCAAGTGAGCGCGGAAACGCTGGTCCAGCTTCTCTACCTCGTCTCCACGGCGCTATTCATCCTTTCGCTGCGGTGGATGAGCGATCCCGAAACGGCCCGCAAGGGCGTGTTCTCAGGCGTGGGCGCCATGACCCTGGCCGTGGTCGGTACCCTGACGGGCGTCCTGGCCACCGGCGGCACCCACTATTGGTGGATCCTCGGCGCCTTCGCCCTGGGTGCGGCGGTGGGTTACCCGCTGGCCCAGGTACCCCTTACGGCGGTGCCCCAACGGACGGCGCTGTCCCACGCCTTTGGCGGACTGGCCGCAGGCCTGGTGGGCACGGCCAAATTCTTCCTCTACTACGGGCAGAAGAACGAGGCGGCCCTGGCCCCCTTCATCGTGGTGGCCCTGGTGGCCGAGATCCTCCTGGGCTTCCTCACCTTCACCGGCTCCATCCTGGCGGCAGGCAAGCTGCAGGAAGTGAAGTGGATCCCCCAGCGGCCCGTCACCTACCCGGGCCAGAACGCCAGCAACCTTGCGCTGTTCGCCTTGGCCCTGGGCCTGGGCGTGGCCCTGGTCCTGCATCCCCTGGCGCCCTGGGCGCCCTGGGCCTTCGGCGGCATCATCCTGCTGTCCCTGGCCTTCGGCGTGCTGCTGATCATCCCCATCGGCGGCGCGGACATGCCCACGGTGATCTCCATCCTCAACGCCTATGCGGGCCTTTCCGCCGTGGCCATGGGCTTCGTACTGAACAACAAGCTGCTCATCACCGCCGGTGCCCTGGACGGCAGCTCGGGCCTGATCCTATCCGTCATCATGTGCAAGGCCATGAACCGCTCCTTCTTCAACGTGCTGTTCGGTGCCTTCGGCCAGACCACCACCGCCAGCGCCGAGGGCGAGCAGAAAGCCTACAAGTCGGACACCGTGGAAAGCGCCGCCCAGGTCATGGAACAGGCGAACCTGGTGGTCATCGTGCCGGGCTATGGCATGGCCGTGGCCCAGGCCCAGCACAAGGTCCGCGAAGTCTACGATCTGCTGAAGAAGAAGGGCGTCACCGTGAAGTTCGCCATCCATCCCGTGGCGGGCCGCATGCCGGGCCACATGAACGTGCTGCTGGCCGAGGCCGAGATCCCCTACGACGACCTGGTGGAGATGGACGAGATCAACGGTGACATGCCCCAGGCGGATGTGGTGCTGGTCATCGGCGCCAACGATGTGGTGAACCCCGCCGCACGCTCTGACAAGAACAGCCCCATCTATGGCATGCCCATCATCGACGCTGACAAGGCCAAGACCGTCTACGCCATCAAGCGGTCCAAGGCCCCCGGCTTCGCCGGCATCGACAACGAGCTGTACTTCCTCGACAAGACCTTCATGCTCTTCGGAGATGCCAAGAGCGTGGTGGGCGAACTGGCGCGGAAACTGGCGGGTGAAGGCGGGCACTGAGCCTGGCACAGTGCGATTTCGGTCTCGGCCACCTTGTCGGCACCATTCCGCCAGGTCATATCCAACCATTGGGCAGTGACCACGCGGCCCTGAATCGGCCGCGTGTCACTGCCCGTCCAGCTTCACCTCGTCAATCCTTCTGGTTGAGGCTTCCGATGGCCGGGTCGCTCACACTGTTCTTCCCGGTTTCCACATGCCCAGCCAGCCGGTATTCAAAGCTGGGATCCTCGGCGACCTGGACCGTCAGGTCATACCAGCCGGAGTGGCGCAGGGAGGGCCAGTGCTTCTCCACGTGTTCCTTCGGCCCTAGGGTGCGCTTAAAGGTCCCGCCCGTGTAATGGTCGAGAATGTGGAGCGTGCCGGGGTTCGACTGCTGATTGGTGATGACCAGCGTGACTCCGCCATCCCCTTCGTCGTATTCGGCTTTCACCTCCAGATTGGCGCCGTTCCCTCCGGAGTAGGAGCCCTTGAACGTCCGCAGGAAGCCGTTCGGCCCATGGACCGAAAGGTCGTAGCCCTTGGCTCCGTTGGTGGTCAGGTTCCAACCATCCTCCAGCTGCTTCCCTGGCTCCACGGTGAAGCTGCGCGGAAGCTCACCGCCGTTGGCTGAACGCACCTGGAAGACGGCGGCCGCCTGGCCGGCGTTCTCGAACCCGATCCGGAAGGTGTGTTCCGAAGCGCGGACACTGCCGGAGGCATTCAGGGTGTAGGGCAAGGGGCGCGCTGGCCGCACCCCCGGCTCCTGGACTGGCTGGGCCTGGACGGCAGGTGGAACCGGCTTGAAGTCAGGATGCCGCAGGTGGTCTTGGGGCCGATAGGCATCCGTCAGGGGCAGTGGCACGACCTTCTCGTCCGGGTGGGCGAAGTCAAACGCCGAGGTGAGATCACCGGCCACCGCGCGCCGCCAGGGCGTGATGTTGGTTTCGATCAGGTCTGAATCGTCCTCCGAGGCGAAGCGGGCTTCAAGGAAGCGGATGAGCGAGGTGTGGTCGAACACCTCCGAGTTCACGTAGCCGCCTTTGCTCCAGGGGGAGATCACGATCATGGGGACACGAACGCCCAGGCCATAGGGGGCGCTCACGTGACCCGCATCGCCCGGGAAGATTTCGTTGGTGGTGGGCACCGTCGACAATCCCTGCGCGGGGGTTTGCGGGGGCGTGGGCGGCACCATGTGGTCAAAGAAGCCGCCGTCCTCGTCATAGTGGAGGAACACCACGGTCTTGCTCCAGACCTCGGGGTTCTCCGTCAGGGCGTCGATGAACTGGGAGATGTACCAGGCCCCGTAATTGACCGGCCAGTTGGGGTGCTCGGAAAACGCCTCCGGGGCGGCGATCCAGGAGACCTGGGGCAACTTGCCAGAGCGCACATCCGCGCGGAATTGGTCCAGCAACGTGCCGCTCACCGAGATGTTCGTGCCGGTCTTCGCGCGGTCGGCGAGGGGGTTGCCCGGCAGCGCATTCTGGTACTGATGGAAATAGAGCAGCGCGTTGTCCCCGTAGTTGCCGATGTAGGGATCGCCGGTCCAGCCCCAGTAGCCGGCCGCATCGAGTCCGGTGCCAACATCCTGGTAGACCTTCCAGGTGATGCCCGCCCGCTGCAGGCGTTCGGGATAGGTTGACCAGTCGTATCCGACTTCGGCGTTGGTGATGACAGGTCCCCCCGTCTTGCCGTCGTTGCCGACCCAGCCCGTCCACATGTGGTAGCGGTTGGGATCGGTGGGACCCATCAAGGAGCAGTGGTAGGCGTCGCACACGGTGAAGGCGTCCGCCAGGGCGTAGTGGTAGGGGATGTCCTTCCGCGTCATGTACGCCATCGTGGCCGGCCCCTTGGCCGCCACCCACTGATCGTAGTTGCCAAGATTCCAGGCCTTGTGCCCGTCGTTCCAGCCGTGCGACACGTCCTGCATGAAGGTCATGCCCATGTCAGGGACATCAGGCCGGTACGGCAGGAGGGTTCCCGTGCCGCTGGGCTGATGCCACACGGGCTTGCCCGAAGGCAGCTTGACCGCCCGCGGATCACCAAATCCGCGAACGCCCTTGAGTGCGCCGAAGTAGTGGTCGAAGGACCGATTCTCCTGGGTGAGGATGACGATATGCTCGACATCCTTGATGGTGCCGGTGCGGTGGTTGGCCGGGATGGCCAGCGCCCGGCGGATGCTGCCCTTCAGCGAAGTGGGCAGTGCTTCGGAGGCCGAATCACTGCGGTTTTCTGCTTGAGCCATGACTGGGAGCGACGCCACCATGGAACTTCCGAGCACTAGACCAAATGCCATTTTTTGAAGCAACATAAATCCTCCTCCAATGGGAATGACAGAGGCCAGACGTTGATCTGAGCCCCTGATGACTAAGGGATGGGGTGCGAGAAAGCTCCTGTCTAAGCCGGGGGCCCAGATCAGATCTGTCGAGGCTGGCAGCGCGGAGCGCACGCGGGCAACTGGGGTCCGCGTGCACTTCGTGCTTGCTGCGAGTGGGCTCCTGGCCCGTTAGTCTTGGGACTCTTCTTCGCGGTCAGCGGGCTCGTCACCACTGAGTGAGGCCTTCATCAGCTTGAAGAAGATATCGGTGTTCTTCTGCGCCCCGAGAAAACGCATCCAGGCCTTGTTGCCTGTGCTGTAGGCAGACACCGGGATGTCGGCGGCGGTATGCACGGCCTGGCCTTCACCATTGAGCTGTCCACGGACGAAGAAGCCATCCTTGTCGATCGAGCGCAGCTCGGGGATGGTCGCGTAGCCCTTCTTGCCAAGGATGCCGCTGGTGCCCTTGAACGCGCTGGGCAGCAGGCTGTCGATCACGGGCGTCGGCTTGGAAAGCCAGGACTCGTAACGGTCGCTGTTGGCGCCGAAGCCCACCAGCACCTTGTTGTCGATGTCCATCGTCGCCGGGTAGCCATCGGCCAGGATCTGGTAGCTGGGAAAACCCGCGAGGTCATAGGTACCGACCGCGTTCTGGCGCGCCGGGATGACTGAAGGAGCGAGGGAAGCGCTCTCTGAAGGAAGGCTCCGGAGGGCGGAGATGCCACCGCTGAGGGAAAGGGCACCAATGAGGCTGAAGCCCGAGCACTCGTGATCGGCCAGAACCAGCACGGTGGTATCGCCCAGTTTGTCGGCCCACTTGCGAGCCACCCCGACGGCCCGATCAAATTCGAGCGTCTCGCCGATGGCACGGTCAGCGTCCATCAAGTGCGACTGCTTATCGATGTGCGCACCCTCGATCATCAGTACGAAACCGTCCTGATGGCGGGAGAGAACCTCGAAGGCCGCCTCGGACATCTCGTCCAGCATCGGCTGATCCGGCGCCATGTAATCATCGACGGCAAAGGTGGAAGCGCCCACGGGCAGCACACCTCGCCGCTTGGCCACCTTATCCAGGGCCACGTTCATGTTGCCATAGCCGAAAAGACCGAGCAGTTTGTCCGGCGCGTGGCCGCCCACCAGTGAGGTCAGGTCGGTGTTGGTGGCGGCATAGGCAAAGCCGGCGCCCTTGAAGTCTGCGACCAGATCACGGGTAGCAGTGCCCTGGCCCGCAGGCGTGGCGGGAAGGTTCCAACCGGAGATCAAGTCGGCAGGAAGGCCCGCGTACCCCGTGCCGGCAGTGCGGCTCGAATAGAGCGTGGTCGAGGGCAGGAACCACCGCCGACCACCGCCCAGCAGCACACGCAGGCCAGTGCCGAAAGTCCGGCTGTTGGCCGAATCGCTTTCATCGAGGTACTGATCGACCACACCGGTGCCATTGTTACGGTTGGCGGTATGCACGGCGTTGGCGGCAGGCGTCGCATCCTCCACATCGGCGGTGCTCACCAGGCCAAGTGCGGTGCCCTTGGTGCGGTGCAGGTACTCGGCCAGGTATTCGACGCGAGGGGCAAAGAAGGGGTTGGTGACGTGGGCGGGATAGACGCCCTCCTGACCGTTGTTGGCGTGGTTGCCAGTGGTATAGCAGGCCATGCCTGGGGCTGAATCAGTGATGATGCTGTTGAGCGAGTGCGTGCTCACCAGCCCGGTGCCCGGGAACAGGTCCATCTCGAGTCGACCGTTGGGATTGCCCGCCGTGACACCGTGGCGCACAAGTCGGGCGGCGGTGCGATGGGCCACTCCCATCCCATCGCCGAGCATGATGACGATGTTCTTTGTCAGACGGCGGTCCCCACTCTTCCGTTCGAAGGGATCGATGACCTGGACGCGAGAGTTCACGGTGGTGGTGCCAGTGGCGTCAGTGAACTCGGCCGTCAGCGTATGCCAGCCCTTGTGAACCAGGGAGGAGCCGCGCAGGTTGAAGCCGCCCCAACCGGCTGGGGTAATGCCATCACTGGTCGAGGTGCCCTGGACCCCCGACGTGAAGGTGGTCGGGTGACCATCGATCCAGAGCTTGGCCGAGTAGGGGCCCGTGCCTTGGCCCTCTACCCGGATGTCAAAACACTGGTGGACGAGGAATCGCGCGCCATCCGATGGGACGAGGGCGACGTTGGCTGGGGCGGCGCTCGCGGCCACAGCCGTGAGCGCCGTGACCAGGGCGAGCAGGCGGGAGAGCCTGCGGGGAAGGTTCAGGTTCATGGACGTACCTCCGGGGGGTTGGGGGAGCGTTTACGCTTCGGCGCTGCGCCGAGCAAGTCTTGAGGGCGATCAAGCAGCAATCGGATATGGGTCACTCGGTCGTCCGACTCGACGTGGTAGCCCACTTCAAGCAGTCCGGTTACTTCGAGCGCCCGGGGTGTATGCGGAATCTCCTGGCCGGCCGAAGAGCGAACCAGGACGTAGACTGCCTCTGGGGGGAGGTCAGCGGTGCCGCCACCCTCCTCATCGCAGGCCACCGGCCTTGGGGTGAGATAGAAGGCGCCTTTCGGGGCGACCTCCATTTTCGCCATGAAGCCCACCAGCTTCACACGCTTGCCGGCGAGGGCAAGCAGCCGGGCGGATGGCTTGAGTTCCTGGGAGGTCGCCTCGAAGAAGTCACCGAACGTCAGGCGGGGAAGCTCGACCTGCTTGGATGCAACCGCAGTGGAAGTTCCCTTCGCGTACGCCTCGGGGCAGAACCCCAGCACAAGGGCGAAGACCAGTGCGACCTTCGGACCACCGCTCGCACGCTCGATCTGAACCACCGGCGACTTGCTGCCCTCGAAACGGCCACCACCGTCTCCCCACGCAACGGTCACAAGGTCTGCCTGTTTCACATGCACCGAGCCAGCCGCATGGTGATCGACCCTGCGGGTCCGGGAAACAGACGAACGTGGCTGCGAATGGAAAAGGTCGATGGTCATGGTTGCCTCAGTGCGAGATATGTAGGCAACCCTCAACTGCCGTCAATGCACCCCACGGCCGCACTTTTTTCGCTCAAGAGCCGAGGCGCGGCAGGTAATTCCACTCGTATCTGGCATTCGCTCTTTTGCCATCCGACAGGTCGCGTATTGCCTGTATAGACAATGTCACCGCGAACTTCCCGATTGGTCACCCGATCCCCACTGGCCGGAGTCGATCTTCACTGGATCTTCTTACTTCTTTCGATCTACCAGGAGCTGTTCGTCGCTCTCTTGAGGTCACCCCTCAGAGATGATCCATCAGGTGGTACAGGGTCACGCGCGTGGGCTGAGTGATACCAATTTGCATTCAAAAATAGAGATTCCCCACGGAGACACGGAACCCACGGAGGTGGCACGGAGGCCTCCGTGCCCCACCCATCCAGCTTCGCGGGCGCGACGCGCCCAGGGGCCGCAAGCGGCCCCGCCGGCGGTTGCGGGCGGGATCCGCGCGATCGCGTGGCCGTC
>JANYAZ010000100.1 GCA_025361045.1 Geothrix sp.
ACCAACAAAACGACCAAACGTCTGGTGCCCTCCTCCGATCAGGCCTGAACGGTTACCAAGAATCTAAGGAAAGGTCCCAGGACCGGCAGGCAAAACTGGAAGCAGGGATCAAGCAAGCTGATCAAGATTATTGGAACTACATGCGCATTAACGGAAAAATCAAACCAGACGGTACAATCTGGGCACCGATGTATACGTGGGAAAATGCTAGGAAACAGAAAGAGACCCGCCTGGCGGAATTAAAATTGCTCTACGACAAATAGCAATCCAGGGTCCACGCCCGATCGGCCTAACCCTCCGTTCAAGTCGGACCCCGCCTGCATGGCCCCCCGTTCCCTCTCAACTTCTCGCTGTCTTGGCTCCGCTCACGGTCTCGTCGCGGGCGGGGACTGGTTAGCCCCCTAAAATCCATTCAGTGATCATCAGCTTTTATCGGTGTTCATCGGTGTTCATCGGTGGTTCATTCTTTTGCTCCAGCGCTGAGTACACCCCCACCCGTCGATCCTTCAGCGCCGGGAACCGCTCGCGCCAGGCCCTCAGGGCATCCAGGTCAACATCACCGACCACCAGCCCCTCAGTGGCATCTCCTTTCGCGATGACTTCGCCGAAGCAGTCATGCAAGGCCGAGGCGCCGGGGTAGTCGAGCCCCGCGCCATCCCGGCCCACGCGGTTGGCCCCGCAGACGGCCATCTGGTTCTCGATGGCGCGGGCGGCCAGCAGGGTGGACCAGGCGTTGATCCGCCGGGCGGGCCAGTTGGCGGGCACGAAGACCACTTCGGCGCCCCGGGCCGCCAGACTGCGGAAGGGCTCCGGGAAGCGCAGGTCGTAGCAGATCTGCAGGCCGCAGGCGATGCCGTCGATCTCGAAGCGCGGGCAGTCGTCCCCGCCGCTGTAGTGCCGGTTCTCGTCGCCGTAGGAGAAGGGGTGGATCTTCCGGTAGACCGCGACCAGGGCACCGTCGGGCGCGGTCACGAAGGCGGCGTTGCGCGGGTGGGGCGCGTGGGCCTCCACGACCGAGCCGACGAGGTAGACGCCGAACTCTCTGGAGAGCGCCGCCACGGCGTCACAGGTCGGGCCGGGAAGGGGTTCCGCGAAAGGCTCGGGTGCCATGGTGAAACCCAGGGTGAACAGTTCCGGGAATACCACCACCCGCGCGCCGGCCTGGGCGGCCTGGCCCACGAAACCGCGGGCGCGGCCCAGGTTCGTGGTCGGGTCCTGCCAGGCCGTGTCCTGCTGGACCAGGGCGACGCGAAGCGAGGTTGTCAGCATGGCGAGATCTTAGGTGGTGTCGAAGCCTTGGGCAATGGTCCGACTTGCCAGGCGGGATCCACAGATGAAGGGCTGGCCGCAGTGGCGTTCATCGGTGGCGAAGGCCATCAGGCTCGGAACCGCTTGGGATCCAGTGGCCCCGACTCCGCGGTGCAGAGGAAGCACCTGGCGGCCAGCTCACCCATGGCCAGGCCGCTGGTCATGCCGTGGCCGCCGAGGCCCGCGGACCAGAAGAGGCGTGGATTCCAGGGATCCCAGCCGAGCACGAAGCGACGATCCGGCGCGAAGGTGCGCAGGCCGGTCCAGTAACGGGTGACGGGACGCTCCGCCAGCTGCGGGGCCAGCTCGCGGAGGCTCGCGAAGAGACCTTCCAGTACGGCGGGGTCGGTGTCGGGCTGGCGGCCCCGCGCGGGCAGGGGCACGGCCACTTCCTCGCAGGGGCACATCAGCAGGCCGCCGCTTTCGGGGCGCAGGTAGAAGGGACGGTCCACCCACCAGGCCCAGGGCTCCTGCTGGGGATGGGCGGCGCCGCTCCACACCAGAGAGCGCCGCAGGGGCGTGAAGGTCATCGGTGAACCCGCCATCCGACCCAACTCGCCGGCCCAGGCGCCGGCGGCGATGGCAAGGGTCCTGGTTTTCAGGGGGCCACGATCGGTTTCGAGGTCGAATCCTGTCTCCGTGGGCTTGATTCCGATCAGGGCACAGCCGAAGCGCAGGTCCGCGCCGCCCGCCCGCGCGCCCTCGGCGCAGGTGCGCAGCAGGCCCGCGATGTCGATGACGCCGTCGCCGGGAATGGCCAGGTGTTCCGCCGCCTTCAGGCCGGGCAGAGGGATACCCTCGCCCCGGTGGACTTCCACGCCGTGCCGTGCGGCTTCGGTTTCGAAAGAATCCAGCGGCCCGTGGTCGGCGCTCACCAGCAGCCCACCGCTCGCGGTCAGCAGGCCGGCTTCGGCCAGGCGCCGCCGACCTTCCACCGCCAGGACCGTGTGCTCGTCCCGGCCCGTGAGGGCGCGGGCCACGGCGGCGTTGTGGCCACTGGCATAGGTGCCGGGCTGGTCCTCACGCTCCAGCAGGACGATGCCCTTCTGGCCAGCCTGGGCAAGGTGGCAGGCGAGGCTGAGCCCGGCGATGCCGCCGCCAATGATTGCAACCTCTGCTGTTTCAACTGTACCCATGGAACCATCCTAGACGAAACCCAGAGTGGCGATGGATTGGAGGCGGCGAGTATCATTCACTAACTCCGGGCGACGCGAAGGCCCGCGGGGAATGGAGTTCACCGTGCCACCTCTCACCTCGCACTGGACTCGTCGGTTGGCGGCCCTGCTGGTTTCCATCGTCGTCGTGGCACCGCTACGTGGGCAGGCGAAAGACATCACCCTTTTCTCGCGTTACCGTGCCCTGGCCAGCACCATGGAACAAGTAGACAGACTGGTGACCACCCGCCAGTTCGACCAGGCTCGGGAAAAAATGACCGCATGTCTGGCAAAGATCCCGGACCACTACGAAGCCCACTATTATTTGGCTGTCATGGCCTATGAATCCCGGGATTATGCCTCTGCCCTGGCCAACATCGAACAGTCGAAGCAAAGCCTGACGGACCTGGACCGCCTCTATAGCAGTGAACTCGCTGCCATCATCGCACCTCTGGAGCAAACCGCCGCCCTGCTGGAGAACACGCTGATCATGGACGACCGGGGTGCCGGCAGCAACAACTGTCAGGAAGGTTACATCGCCAGCCTCAAGGTGTCGCTGGCCAAGGTGCAACGCAAACGAGGGACACTGGAAGGGAGTGAAACCCCCTTTGCTATACCCAAGGCATACCATCTCCTCCATGGCAACAGCCTCTTCCGCCTCGGCAGGAATTCCGAGGCTGAGGCCCAGTACCGGGTGGCCCTCCAGGTCGATCCAACCTATGGTCTAGCCTGGAACAACCTCGTCAATTGCCTATGGATGGACCGGAACTACACGTCAGCCCTCGACTGTCTTCGGAAGGCCGAGGCCACAGGCGTTGCCATCACGCCTGACCTCCGTAAGGTGGTTCTCGCTGCGGTGAAGTAGCCACTTACCAAGCCAGCTCCGTGTGACCTTGGTCAAGGATTCCGTGTTGCCACATGGGTGGAAGGCCTATGATGGATCCATCGGGAGGTTTCTCCTTGCGATCGATCCTGCGCGCCATGCTTGCCATCGTGCTGCTCCTGGGCAGTGGGGTCGCCGATTGGTCGCCGGTGCAGGGCCATGAGGCCTGTTGCTGCGGCACGCCCAAAGGCGTCGAGGACAGCTGCCCGTGCCCCAAGCCCGAAGGCAACCGGACCCCGTTGCGCGGTGCCTGTGCCGACCGACAGGTTGTGGGGGTCACCCAGGTCGCCCAGCGCCGGACTGGACAGGGCCAGCGGCGCATCGAGCCTCGCCCCGAGCCCGCCACCTGGGCCAAGGCTGCGGACGTTCGTGGGCTGGCCGGGCATGTCGATGCGAAGCCTGGCCGGGACCCGGACCTGGGGCAACATCTGGCTCGGCTGAGCACCTTCCGGATTTGATCGGAACCTGAGCGAAGCCCTGTCCACTGATACGAGTGGACCACCGCCACGTTTCCTTCCGGAGTCTTCCATGCGCGCACCCTTGCGCCTGGTCCCAGCCCTGGTGCTGCTCGCGCCAGGTCAGGCCCAGGTTCCCCCAACCCAACCTTCATCGACCGATCCTGTCCTGGCGGAACTCCTGCGGGAAACCCTGCAGGACCATCCAGATTTCCTGAAGGCGGATCACGCGGTCCGCATCGACCAGGAGCGCGTGCCCCAGGCAGGTGTGCTGCCGGATCCCTCGCTGTCCCTGGGGCTGCAGAACGATGGCTTCAAGCGCATCGAAGTGGGCCGCATGGAGACCAGCTTCTACAGCGTGGCCTTCACCCAGCCTTTCCCCTGGCCTGGCAAACGCGGCCTCCGGACTGAGGTTGCAGCCCTGGGCGTGAAGGTGTCCGAGGCGGCGAAGAGCCGCGTGAGCCTGGGACTGGAAGCCGACGTGAGGCGGGGCTACGCGGCCCTGCTGCTGATCCGGGAGCAGAAGACCCTCCAGGCCCAGCAGGCGACCTTCCTGGAGCAGGCCGAGCAGCTGGCGCGCTCCCGCTATGAGGTAGGCCTGGGCAGCCAGGCCGATCTGCTGAGGGCCCAGCTGGAGCGCACCCGGCTCAAGCAGGCCGTCCTGTCCCTGGAGGCGGAGGAGAAGTCTGCGCTGGCTGGCCTCAATCGTTTGCGCCAGCACCATCCGGAAGATCCCATCGACACCACCGCCTCCCTGCGCGACATGCTGGAACCCGACCTGTTGACCCTGGAAGCCGTGGAGGCCCGCAGTCCCGAGCTGGCGGGAGCCTGGGCGGGCGTGCAGCAGTCGGAAAAGCAGATGGACCTGGCGAAGCTGGATCGCCGACCGGACTTCGCCATCACCGCGGGCCTCATGCCCCGGGGCGGCCTCGATCCCATGTGGCAGGTGGGCGTGAGCATTTCATTGCCCATCTACGGCCGCAACAAGCAGCAGCGGGCCGTGGCCGAGCACGATCATCATCGACTGGGCCAGAAGGCCGAGGTGGATTCTGTGCACACCCTGCTCTGGCAGCGCACGGAAGAACGCACCTTCCAGGTCCAGGCCCTGCGGGGCATCCGCAACCTCTATCGCGAGGGCCTGCTGGTCCAGAGCGAAGCCAGCTTCAAGGCGGCTCTGGCCCAGTACGAGACTGGGCGAGGTTCCTTCCTGAGTGCACTCGAAGCCCTCAACGGCTGGGTGGGCGACCAGGGCGCCTTTCTGCAGACCCTGGCCCAGCTCCAGGCGCAGCACATTGCGCTGCGCGAGGCGGCCCTCGGGCCCACGGCACCCATCAGCGGCGGGTCCCTGGGTTCCGCCAGCGTCTCCTCCGGAGCTTCCGCTCCGACCGCTTCCAAATCCACCGCCAAGGCCCCGGGTGCAGCCCAGGACAGCGGCCCCGCCATGAACAAGATGTAGGAGATTCCCCATGAGCCTCGAACAACCCTCGCTCGAAGTCCCGGCCAGGTCCGGGTTCCCCTTCCGTTCCATCGCTTTCGTGACCCTCGGCCTGGTGGTGGGCGTGGGTGGCATGGCCCTGCTCCGTCCCGACACCAAGGGCGGTCACGACCACGGAGCTGCCAGCGCGGCCGCGCCCAAGAAGCAGATGTACCAATGCCCCATGCATCCGCAGATCCTCATGGACCACCCAGGTACCTGCCCCATCTGCGGCATGGACCTGGTGCCCATGGAGGAGGTGGGCACCGGCGGCGCCAGCCTCGAAGGCCATGCGGCCGTGACCATCGACCACGAACGCCAACAGCTCATCGGCCTCCGGACCGAAAAAGTGGCGGAGGGTGCCGTGAGCGGGGAACTGCGTGCTCTGGGCCGGGTGGTGGTCGACGAGACCCGCATCCGCAAGGTAAACGTGAAGGTGGAGGGCTTCGTGGAGAAGCTCTTCGTGGATTTCGTCGGCAAGCCCGTAGCCAAGGGCCAGCCCCTGTTCAGCCTCTACAGCCCCGAGTTCGTCAGCGCCCAGCGGGAGTACCTGCTGGCGCTCCAGACCCAGAAATCCCTCTCGGGCGGCTCCCTCCAGAGCAGCGGCGGGGAGTTGCTGGAGTCCGCTCGGCGCCGCCTCAGCCTCTGGGATGTGCCGAAGGAGACCATCGACCATCTCGAGAAGACGGGCGAGATCCAGAAGGCCCTGACGCTGCGCAGCCCCATCTCGGGCGTGGTGACGGTGAAGAACGTGGTCGAAGGTTCGCGCATCACGCCGGCGGAGATCCCCTTCGAGATCACGGATCTCAGCCGGGTCTGGGTGCAGGTGGACGTGTACGAGGCCGAACTGGGCCGCGCCAAGGTGGGCATGCCTGCCGAGCTGACCACCCAGGCATCTCCAGGAAAGACCTTCAGGGGACGCATCGTCTTCGTCGATCCAGTCATGGATCCCAAGACCCGCACTGCCAGGGCACGGGTGGAGTTCCCGAATCCTGCCGGCGAGCTCAAGCCGGAGATGTTCGGCGACGTCATCCTGAAAGGGCAGGGGCGGAAGGGGCTGATCGTCCCCTTGGACGCAGTGCTGGACGCAGGCACCACCAAGGTCGCCTTCGTTTCGTTGGGGGATGGCAAGTTCGAGCCCCGCGAGGTCACCACCGGCACCACGGTGGGCGAGAAGATCGAGATCCGGTCCGGGTTGAAGGT
>JANYAZ010000103.1 GCA_025361045.1 Geothrix sp.
GACGGCACTCATCCGCTATGGCGGGGATTTCGCCCTCCTCGGCAACATCCAGGACATCACGGAACGCCACAAGGCCGAACAGGCCCTCCGGGATTCCCGTGAGACCCTGCATCGCCTCTCCGCCCGGCTCATGTCTGCCCAGGAGAGCGAACGACAACGAGTGGCTCGCGAGCTCCATGACAGCATCGGGCAATCTCTGAGCGCCGTGAAATTCATGGTGGAGCGGGCCCTCGAGGAGCAGACCGCCTCTGGTGCCGAAAGCCAGCAGATCATGACCCTCCGGGCCGTGGTCCCCGTGATCCAGTCCTCCGTGGAAGAGGTCCGTCGCATCTCCATGGCCCTGCGTCCGACGACCCTCGATGACCTTGGCCTCATTGCCACGATCGCCTGGTTCACCCGGGAATTCCAGTCCACCTATCCGCACATGCACGTGGAGCGACTGATCGAAGTGGAGGAGTTCGAGGTTCCCGAGACCCTGAAGACGAACATCTTCCGGATCATGCAGGAAGCCATGAACAACGCGGCCAAATACAGCCAGGCCTCGAAGGTTACGGTGGCCCTGCGCCAGGTGCTGGGGGACCTTCAACTGCTGGTGGGCGACAATGGCGTGGGCTTCAACCCTGGAGAAGCCCGCAGGAATACCAGTGGTGGTGGGTTCGGCCTGGCTTCCATGCGGGAACGGGCCGAACTGTTTGGAGGATCGCTGATCCTCACGTCTTCGCCTGGAGAAGGCACCATGATCATCGCCCGTTGGGGCCAGCTGGAAGACCCTACTTCGTGACCAAGCCCTTTTCGATGGCGTAGGCCGTCAGGGCGGACACGGAGTGCAGGTTGAGCCGATCCATCAGGTTGGCCCGGTGCTTTTCCACCGTCTTCGGGCTGATGCATAGGTATTCGGCCACGTCCTTGGTGCGGTAGCCCTCGGCAATGAGCTTCAGCACCTCCCGCTCTCGACTCGACAGATCGTCAAAACCTGGTTTCAAGGAGATGCCATCCTTGGAATTCAGATAGCCCGACACGACCGTGCTGGCGATGGCAGGACTGAGGTACCGCTCGCCGTTCAGAACACTGCGCACCGCCATGTTGAGTTCCGAGGAGGAGGAATCCTTCAGGGCATAACCATCCGCGCCATTTTGGAGGGCTGTGAACACGTAGTCTTCGGTCTTGTGTACGGTGAGCACCAAGACCTTGGTGCTTGGGCTGAGGCGTTTGATCTCCTTCAATGCCTCCAACCCATTGGACCTGGGCATGGACAGATCCAGCAACATCAGGTCAGGGGTCAGTTCCTCGGCGCAACGGATGGCCTCTCGACCGTCCGTAGCCTCTCCGACCACCTCCAGATCGGGACGCGCAGCCAGCAGGGCCTTCAAGCCCTCACGCAGGATCGTGTGATCCTCCGCGATGACGAGCCTGTACTTTTGTTCCAGGGCCATAGCTTGCCTCGATCCGCACGACCTAATGGTCACAGCCTACCGATGTTCAGCACTCCTTGACTAGGGGCTTTCAAGGTGAGTGATACAGGGTTTCACTCCGGCCCAGTAGGGGAAACCCCCCATTTGTCCAGATCTCGTAACCCAGGAGCCTCCTCCCCCGGGCCATCGCCCACCGCCCGCCCCTCTTCCTGACTGAGATGATGGGTCTGGCGGATAGAATCAACCTGAAATCCGCGAAGGAAGCCATGAAGATCCGATCCCCGTTCCTGCTCATGATGGCCCTCCTGGCGGGACCTCCTTCTGTGCTTTGGGCGGGGCCCAAGCCGTCCCAGAATCCGAAGGCTTTGGTGCCCAAGGGGAACTGTGCGGTGTGCGGCATGTATGTTGCGAACTTCCCTGACTGGGCCGCCGTCGTCTCCTTCAAGGATGGCGGCACAGCCTGGTTCGATGGACCGAAGGACCTCTTCACCTACCTGCTCGACTTGAAGCGGTACGCCGGGAAGCGAAACCCGTCGGATATCACCGCCATCCAGGTGAAGGATTACTACGGACTGAAGCACATCGAGGGGCGGAAGGCTTTCTATGTGTTCGGCAGTGACGTCTTGGGCCCCATGGGAAAGGAACTGGTCCCCTTTGCCACTGAAACCAGTGCCCGCGAATTTCTCAAGGACCACCATGGGAGGAAAGTGATGGCCTTTCACGAGATCACACTGGAAACCATGAAAGAGCTGGAGTGACGGCTATCCTGTGAGAGATCGCTCCTGATGGCCTCTTCGCCCATGCGCAAATCCACCCTCTGCCTGTCCCTGATCGGCGTCCAAGCGGCGCTCTTCCTGGTCATGCTCCTCCATGCGAACGCCCAGAAGGATCGGGCCATCCACCAACGCCTATCCAGCGGCATCCTGGTTCGCCGCCTGGGCCTGACAGATCTCTGCCTCTTCACCGAAGCGCGCTACACCCGTCATCCCGCCATGGCCGATCGCCATGCGGCGTTCCAGGACCACCCCATGGGACTGGACCACTTCCCCTCCGGTTCTCTCCTGGCCCCACCGACCTTCCCGAGCCCTCATGCGCGCACCCATCCAGCGGTACCGGAACATCCTTGATTTCGCCCTCTCCTCGCTGCTGAGGCGGAAGGGTCGGAACCTGGCGTTGATCTGCGTCTACACGCTGGTGATCTTCGTGATCGCCTCCTTGATCTTCTTCGTGCAGGCTCTGAAACGCGAAGCGCGCGAGTTGCTTATTCAGGCACCGGACATGGTGGTGCAGCGCATGGTCGCCGGCCGCCACGATCCTATCCCCACCATCCAGGCGGAGGCCATTCGCGCCATTCGCGGGGTGGAAGCTGTCCAACCCAGGCTCTGGGGCTACTACTACGACCCGGTCTTTGGCGGAAACCTGACCGTGATGGCAGCCAGCGATCAGGAACTGGCGGTCGATTCGGTCTGGGTGGGCCGCGGCGTGGCGCGCAGCATGCGCGTGAATGAAGGTGATCTGATCAGCTTGCGGGGTTACGGAGGCCAGCCCATCCTCTTTGCCGTTCAGAAGATCCTGCCGGAGGCATCTGAATTGGTGTCTTCCGATCTCGTCCTGATGTCCGAGAAGGATGTCCGGGCGCTCTTCAACTTTCCGGAGGGTCTGGCCACGGACCTGGCCGTGACGGCTGGGAATCCCCGCGAACTGGCCACCATTGCCGCCAAGATCGTTGAGCTGTTTCCAGACACCCGGCCCATCATGAAAACGGAAATCCTCCGTACCTACGAGGCCATTTTCGATTGGCGGGGCGGCCTCATGGTGGTGGTGCTTGGCTCCGCCATTCTGGCATTCATCATCTTCGCCTGGGACAAAGCCACCGGACTCTCGGCCGAGGAACGCAAGGAAATAGGTATCCTCAAATCCATCGGCTGGGAGAGCTCAGACGTCCTGCTGCTGAAGTTCTGGGAAGGTGCCGTGGTGTCGCTGACTGCTTTCCTCAGTGGCGTCCTGCTGGCCTATGTTCACGTCTTCTTCTTTTCGGCCTCACTCTTCGAGCATGCGCTCAAAGGCTGGTCCGTTCTCTTCCCGCGCTACCGATTGGTGCCCGCCCTCGACGCCTACCAGCTGACGGTGCTGTTCTTCCTCACCGTGCTGCCCTACACCGCCGCCACCCTGGTTCCCATCTGGCGAGCCGCCACAGTGGATCCCGATGCGGCGATGAGGTCCTGACCATGATCGAACTCGTCCATGTCGAGAAAACCTACCAGGCTGATCTCGCCACGCCCTTCACGGCCGTGGATGACGTCAGCCTCAGCATTGCCGCAGGCAAGCTCACGGTCCTCAAGGGGCCCAGTGGTTCGGGCAAAACCACCCTCCTGACGTTGATCGGTTGCATGGCCAGGCCCACCTCGGGTCGGATCCACCTTCATGGGCTTCCGGAGGACACCCTGCCTGAACTCAAGGAGGGCGATGCCCTCGAGATCACCAGCCTGCCTGAGCGTTTTCTCACGGCGATTCGGCGCAGGACCTTCGGCTTCATTTTTCAGCAGTTCAATCTGATTCGCGGCATCTCCGTGCTCGAGAATGTGATGCTGCCGACCTACCCCACCGGAGAGGATCACCAGCGGGTGGAAGCCAGTGCCATCCAGCGCCTGGAAGCTCTCGGATTGGCCAGGCATCTTCGTGCCCCGGTGGATCGCCTGTCTGGAGGCGAGGCCCAGCGCGTGGCCATCGCCCGGGCCCTGATCAATGATCCCCTCGTGATCATCGCCGATGAGCCCACCGCCCACCTGGATTCCAAGTTGTCCGAGGACTTCATGGAACTCATGGGCCAGTTCAAGTCCTCCGGCAAGACGCTGCTCATTACGAGCCATGACCCCATCGTGTATGGTTCCCCTCTGGCGGACCGGGTGGTGGAGATGCGCGATGGCCGGATCGTGAAGGGATCATGATTCAGCACCCAGGCATCCTCGCCCTGCTGCTCGCGTCAGGGCTCGTCAGCCTGCTGCTGACGGCCGCAGGCTGGCAGGGGTTCCAGATCCTTCGCGGCTGGAACCTGCAGAGTGGAAGCGAAGGGCAGCTTGACCTGGAGCGTCGGACCTATCTGGTCTCGACCCTGGTGACCAATGCCCTGGTGATCCAGATCCTTTCGCTCTTCCTCTTTATCTTCACGGCAGATGGTCTGCACGCCCAGTTCGTGGGGGCCATGTGTGCGGCCGGTTCCCTGTCCGCCAATGCCCACGGGTATCCCACCCTCTTGATCAAAGTGGCGACCTGCCTGGTGGCCGGAGTCTGGCTGATCCTCCAGCGGGCCGATACCCAGGGTCACGACTACCCGCTGATTCGCCCCAAATATGCCCTGCTGCTCATCCTCGTTCCCCTGGTACTTGCGGAGACCTGGCTGCAGACCAGCTACCTCGTGGGATTGAAGGCTGATGTGATGACCTCCTGCTGCGGCAGCCTCTTCGGCCAGGGTCGCCAAGGCCTGGCCTCTGAACTAGCAAGCCTGCCGCCAAGGCTCATGCAGCCCGTCTTCTGGATCAGCTTTGCGGCCTTGATGGTGTCCGGAGTCGTTCTCCTCCGCACCCGCCGAGGGGCGATCGCTTTCTCCGTGATCAGCTTCGCCTTCCTGTGCGTTGCAGTGGCCTCACTGCTGTCCTTCTTCTGCCTCTACATCTACGAACTTCCTACCCACCATTGCCCCTTCTGCCTGCTTCAGAAAGAGTACGGGTTCGTGGGCTATCCCATCTACGGGACGCTGCTCGGTGGTGCGATGGCAGGTCTGGGCGTGGGCGCTCTGGCTCCCTTCGGGGACCGCAAGAGCCTCACCTCAGCCCTGCCAAGGCTTCAAGCCCGGCTCGTGTGGAGTACTCTCTTCCTCGCCCTGGCGTTCACGCTGATCGTGGGAATCTGGATGCTTCTTTCTCCGCTGAAGCTCTAGGCCCGTCCCTTGCTCCCGATGTAGCTGCGCACGGCCGCTTCGGTCTCAGGGAGTTTCAGTCCGGCAAGCTTAGCAATCCGCAGTGCCTCCTCCATCGGCATGCCCTTGTCCAGCACCAGCCAGGGACAGATCGCCGCCGCCGCCCGATTGCCGTTGCTGCAGTGCAGCAGCACCTTGGCCCCTCTTGGAAGGTCTCTAAGGATGGTTCGGAGGAAGTCGAAGTCCCCGGCCGGTGGCGTCTTTCCGATGGCATACCGGAGGTATTGCACCCCCAAGTCTTGCATCCGAACCGCTTCCGATTGGCAGTTCAAGTCAGGCTCGCCATCCCGGCGCAGGTCGATCACATGCGTGACGTGCTGCTTCTTGATGGCCGCACAGGTCCCATCGTCTGGGGCACCACGCAGGACGAAAATACCCGGGCGCACCTCCATGGCGCCGGGTATGAGCGAGTCTTGGGCCTGGAGCACCAGGGCCGGAAGCAGGAGAAACAGAGTCCGTAACATGGCACCCTCCTCGAAAACCTGGCATGCCAGGCAAGCTCACAGAGACCACCGGAGGGGTGACGCGCTTCGAGGGGGGCCACGGAGCCCGGGGCCCCTGCGGGCGGGTCTCCACACTTCCCAATATAGACATATGGGTTATGTATGCAATCCCTGTTCAGACCGTACGGGAAAAGGGCGTCTTGGCACTGAGCTTGGCCAGGTAGGCATCGAAGGGCTGGACCAAGTTGCGCACGAAGCGGCGTCCCAACTGCGTGATGAAGATGCCCTCAGGACGGACCTCCACGGTACCCTGGGAGACCTCCTCCTGAAGCTGGGCCACGGCATCGGCAAAGAGCACGGGCCCGTCCACGCCGAACTTCTCCTGCAGCTCCGGCCAGCGCAGCTCGAAGTGGCCCATGAGGTGGTGGATGACCCAACGACGCAGCTCATCGTCCTCGGACAGCCGATGGCCCTTGTGAATGGCCAGGTGTCCATCTGTGATGCTGCGTTCCCACTTGGCGAGGATCTTCTCATTCTGGGCATAGACACCCGCCACATTGGAGATGGCGCTGGGGCCGAAGCCCAGCAGGTCAGACCCCGCCTTCACGGCATAGCCCATGAAGTTGCGGATGAGCCTGCCCTCCTGCACGGCCTTGGCCATGGGGTCATTGGGGTGGGCGAAGTGGTCCATGCCGATGGGCACGTAGCCGGACTTCTCCAGGATATCCGAGGCCATCAGCAGCAGGTCCAGACGCAGGTCGGGCGAAGGCAAGGTCGCCTCCGGGATGCTGCGCTGGAAGGGCATGATGCTGGGCAGGTAGGCGAAGCCGTAGATGGCCATGCGGTCCGGCGACAGCTCCAGGGTCGATTCCAGGGTGCGGCGGAAAGTGTCCATGGTCTGGCCCGGCAGGCCGTAGACCAGATCCAGGTTCACGCCTTCGAAGCCCAGTTCCCGGCACTGCCGCATGGCCGTGAGGGTGTGATCCCAGGTCTGGCCGCGGGTGATGAGGGCCTGTACGTTCTCGTCCAGGTCCTGCACCCCAAAGGAGACGCGGTTGAAACCCAGCTCCCGCAGCGCGGGCAGCTGGTCGGGCTCCAGGAAGGTGGGATCCACTTCGATGGCGATCTCCGCGCCGGGCAGGAACTCAAAGCGGTCCTTGAAAAGCTGGAAGGTGCGTTTGAGATCCGCCGCGTTCAGGTAGGTGGGCGTTCCCCCACCCCAGTGCAACTGGAGCGCCTTGCGCCGATCCTTCAGGTGGGAGCAGACCAGGTCCAGCTCCTTCGTCACGGCCTCGAGGTAGGCCTCGACGGGATCGTACTGGGGGCTCACCACCACGTTGCAGCCGCAGTAAGCGCAACGCCTTGGGCAGAACGGGATGTGCAGGTAGAGCGACAGGGCCTCGTCCTTGCGGACATCGGCTCGATCCAGGGCCGCGAGGACCTCGGGCTCTGGGAAGTCGTCGGACCAAGCCGGCGGCATGGGATAGCCCGTGTAGCGCGGGCCGGGCCGGTCGTAGCGGCGGATCAAATCAGCGAGCTGGTTCATGCCTTCACCTCGTCGATGACGGCAGCCACCACGGCGGGATCGGTCTCGGGGACCAGGCCGTGGCCAAGGTTGAAGACGTGGGGATGGCCCTTCATGGCATCCACGATGGCGCGGGCCTTACGGGTGGCGGTTTCCTTACCGGCCA
>JANYAZ010000236.1 GCA_025361045.1 Geothrix sp.
GCCCTTGACCTTCTCGAGCACGGTGCCGTGCACGGTCATGTTGGAACGGAAGGCCTTCTCGACCTCGTCCCAGATCTTCATCTTCTCGGCGCGCTCGCGGCTGAGGCGCACGTTGCCGTTGGCGTCCTCGAGCATCTCGAGCAGCACTTCGACCACCTCGCCTACCTGTACGCCCTGGGTGCCATCAGGGTTGTTGAACTCGTCCAGGTTGACGGTGCCCGAGCCCTTGTAGCCGATATCGATGATGACGTCCTTGCCGCGGATCTCCACGACGACGCCCCGCACGACTTCCTCTTCGCGCAGGCCCCGGGTCTCACCCTGCAGTGCGGCCATGAACTCCTGGCCTTCGTCGGTGCCGTCCTCGATGTACCCCGAGTCGAGCACGGTGATCCGGCCCATCTGCTTGGAGCCTAGGCCCTTGATGATTGATTCTAACTTGGACATGTAAGTCCACCTCGTTTGGTTGCCCCCGCGCTCTGGCGGTGGGCTGGAATCCCGGCACACGAAGTCCGGCAGAACGCCTAGGTTATCCAGGAATGCCTTGGGGGGCCAGGAAATGTATTGGAGGTGGGTGGAGGCACAATAGGGGGATGTGCGTCATTGCCTTCCACTGGCGGCCCAAAGGCCCGCTGCCCCTGCTTGTGGCAGGAAACCGGGATGAGTTCTATGCGCGCCCCACGGCGCCCATGGCCTGGTGGGAAGGGGGGCGCATCCTGGCCGGGCGGGACCTCCAGGCCGGCGGGACCTGGCTGGGGGTGGGCCCCTGGGGGCGTTTCGCCGCCCTCACCAACCACCGGGATCCATCGAAGACTCGGCCAGACCGCGCGACCCGGGGTCTGCTCCCCGTGCGGTTCCTGGAGGTGGGCCACGCCGCCGGGGCCTTCCTGGAGGAGCTCCGCCCGGTGGCAGGCCGCTACAACCCCTTCAACCTGCTGGTCTACGACGGCCAGGACCTGCTCGGCTTCGAGAGCCGCCTGGACCGGGTGGTCCCCTTCACGCCCGGAATCCACGCCTTTTCCAACGGGGACTTCGACGAGCCCTGGCCCAAGGTCGAGCAGCTCAAGGCTGGGCTGGTCGACGGTGAAGGGGATGACGAGGCCCTGCTGGCCCTGCTGCAGGAGGCCGAGTCCTTCCCGGACGGGCGCCTGCCCAATACCGGCGTGGCGCTGGCGTGGGAGCGGGCCCTCTCGCCGGCCTTCATCCGCACACCCACCTATGGCACCCGCGCCTCGACGATCCTGCGGCTAGGGCCGGAATCCATCTCCGTGATCGAGCAGCGGTTCTCACCGGGCGGCCTCGAGGGGCGTTCCGAGTTCCAGTTCCGGCGGACCTAGACTGAGATCACCACGATCTCGGGATCCACTTCCTTCTGGAGCATGCCCTCGATGGCGACCAGGGTGCCCGTGAGGCTGGCGGGACAGCTGCCGCAGGCGCCCACATAGCGGATCATGACCTGCTTCTCGTGGCGGCCGATCAGCTCGAGGCCGCCGCCATCCGCGGCCAGGGCCGGCAGGATGGCGCTCTCCAGCACCATGCGGATGTCGCGCAGCATGGGGTCGTTCTCGTCCTCAATCTTGGTGAAGATCCGTGCGGGGGCCGCGGCACCGGTTCCCCCTCCCGCACCGGCCGCGGCCCGGATGGGTGCGGCCAGCAGGGGCAGCATCTCAGGCCAGCCCTTGTCGTCGGTCTTGGTGACCGTGAGGAATTTGTCCTGCATGAAGACCGAGGTCACGTTCCCCACGGCGAAGAGGCCCTTGGCCAGCTCATCGTGCTCGGCGGTTTCCGCATTCGGGAAGGACTTGGGGAAGCCCACAACCACGGCTTCCTTCAGCACGAACTTCACCGCGTTGGGATTGGGGGTGTATTCGATTTCGGCGATCTTGGGCATGGGGAGCCTTTGTTTTTTAACCGCAGATGACGCAGTTGGCCGCAGATGAAAAGAAAAATGCCGGGTTCAGTCTGATCTGCGTCATCTGCGCCATCTGCGGTTTCAAACCTTTACTCCGTGGAGGCTTCGGCCTCGCCCTTGAGTGCGGCGTGGAGGGTGGCCCAGGGGAGGACGGCGCACTTGACGCGACTGGGAAGGTCCTTGACGCCACTGAAGAGCGTGAGCTTCCCCAACAGAGGGGTTTGAGCACCTGGGACCAGCTCGCCGCGCACCATGCCGCGGAACTGCTCGGCCATGGCCTCGGCTTCGGCCACGGGCTTGCCCTTCACGGCGCCGGTCATGAGGCTGGCGCTGGCCACATCGATGGCGCAGCCGCTGCCCTGGAACTTGATGTCCTGCACGAGTCCATTTTCGACGACCAGCGTCAGGCTCAGTTCATCCCCGCAGAGCGGGTTGTGGCCTTCCGCGTGGTGGGTGCAGGCCTCCAGCGTTCCGAAATTCCGGGGCTTCTTATTGTGCTCCAGGATCACCTGCTGGTACAGCTCGCGGGGGTCGGTCATCGGCCAGTCCTAGGGGAAAAAACATGATTCACCACGAAGACGGGAAGACCACGAGGACTGCTTTTCTTGTCTTCCTTCGTGGTCTTGGTGGTCTTGGTGGTCTTCGTGGGTAATTTCTTCATTTGAACAGCTCGATCGCCTTGATGACGGCGGAAATCAGGACATCCACTTCGTCGCGGGTGTTGAAGTAGGCGAAGGAGGCGCGGGTGGTGGCGGGGACGTGGAAGCGGGTCATGACGGGCTGGGCGCAGTGGTGGCCGGCACGGACCACGACGCCTTCGCCATCCAGCAGGCTGCCTAGGTCGTGGGGGTGGATGCCCTCGACCACAAAGGAAATCACACTGGCCTTGTCCCTAGCCGTGCCCAGGATGCGCAGGCCAGGGATCCCGGCGAGTCGCTCGGTGGCGTACTGCAGCAGCTCATGCTCATAGGTGGCGATGCGCTCCAGGCCCAGCCCCGAAAGGTAGTCGATGGCGGCGCCCAGGCCGATGGCGGCGGCGATGGGGGGCGTGCCCGCCTCGAACTTCCCGGGGGCCGCCATGTAGGTGGTCTTCTCCCAGGAAACGGAGCGGATCATGTTGCCGCCCCCATGCCAGGGGGGCATGGCCTCCAGGTGGGCCAGCTTGCCATAGAGGACGCCGATGCCCGTGGGGCCTGAGAGCTTGTGGCCGCTGAAGGCGTAGAAATCCGCATCCAGGTCCACCACGTCCACCTTCAGGTGCGGCACGGCCTGGGCGCCATCCACCAGCACCGGCACGCCCTTGGCGTGGGCCTTCGCGATGATCGCCTTGACGGGGTTCACGGTGCCGAGGACGTTGCTGACGTGCACCACGCCAACGATTTTCGTGCGCTCTGTAATGAGCTCATCCAGAGATTCGAGGATCAGCTCGCCATCGTCGGTCATGGGAATGACCCTGATCGTGGCGCCCTTCTCTTGAGCCAGCATCTGCCAGGGCACGATGTTGGCGTGGTGTTCCATGGCGGAGAGCAGGATCTCGTCGCCCACTTTCACGTGCACACGGCCATAGGTCTGAGCCACCAGGTTGATGGCTTCGGTGGTGCCGCGGGTCCAGACGATCTCCTTGATGGAGCCAGCGCCGATGAACTTGCGCACCTTCTCGCGGGCGGCCTCGTAGAAGTCCGTGGCCTCCTGGCTGAGGGTGCTCACGCCCCGGTGGACGTTGGTGTGCTCCTCGCGCTCGTACCGCGCCATGCGCTCGATGACGGGCCGGGGCATCTGGCCGCTGACAGCGCTGTCGAGGTAGACCACGGGCTTGCCGTGGAACACGCGGGACAGCAGGGCGAAGTCCTTGCGGATGGCCGTGAGGTCCAGGGGCTGCAGGGCCGTGTTCATGACAGGTCCCCCAGCGAAACGGCCTGGGTGCGGGCCATGACGAGCTGGCGCAGGGACCGTCTCAGGCTGGCCACGGGGATGTGCGTGAGCACGTCTGCCGCGAAGCCGTAGGTGAGCAGGTTCCGGGCGTCATCTGCATTCAAGCCACGGCTCTGGAGGTAGAACAATTCCTCGGGATCGAGCTGGCCCACAGTGGCGCCGTGGCTGCACTTCACGTCATCGGCGTAGATCTCCAGCTGAGGCTTGGTGTCCACCCGGGCAGATTCCGAAAGCAGCAGGTTGCGGCTCTGCTGTTTGGCATCCGTACCTTGGGCATGGGGGGCCACGAGCACCTGACCGTTGAAGATGGCGCGAGCCTTCCCGTCCACGATGCACTTGTGGAGCTGATGGCTGCTGGCATTCGGTTCGGCATGCAGCATGAAGCTGTGGGTGTCGGCCACCTGCTGGCCTTCGAGCAGGGCGAGGCCATCCAGGCTGGCTTCGGCACCCTCGGCGAGCCGCACCCAGGGCTGCTGTCGGGAAAGCCGTGCCCCGAAGCTGAGGGTGCGGGAATGATACTGGCCACCCTTCGCGATCTCGGCCTTCAGGGTGCTGAGGTGGAAGGCCTCGTCGCCATCGCGCTGCACGCGCTCGTGGCGGAGGATCGCACCTTCGGCCACGCGAATCTCCACCACGGGACAGGTCAGGTAGGTGCCCTCGCCGTGGTGTTCCTCCACCAGTTCCAGCTCTGCGCCCCGTTCCAGCACCACGAGGAGCCGGGGGAAGACGATCACCGGTGTCTCTGCCTTCGTGATGAACAGCAGATGGAGGGGCAGCGCCACCTTCATGTTCTTGGGTACCAGGAGGACGGCACCGTCCTCGAAGCGAGCGGTATTGAGGTCCTCGAAGGGGCTCTGGTTGTGGGTGGGTCCCACCGTGCCGAGGGCGTGGCAGGCCTCGCTGGCCGTGGACAGGGGAAGGAAGCGCACGCCCGCCGGCACGGCCGAGGCGCAGCTGGCGTGGGGGGCGTGGTGTCCGTTCACGAAGACCTGGCGCGTGCCGACCATCTCCGGCAGCAGGTGGCCGCTGATGTCCACGGTGGCGCGGGGAGCCGGGGGAAAAGACAGGGCGGCCAGCGCTTTCAGATCGGTGTACTTCCAGTCTTCATCTGAGGAGGTGGGCCATTCCTGGCCTGCCAGCCGAGCCTCCGCGGCCTCCCGCAGCTTTTCCCACTCAGCGGGTCTTGGCCCGCTGAGCAAGTCGATAAGCAGGTTGGAGGCAACGGCCGATGTCATCGGGCGCCTCCGGCGGCAGCCTCTTCCAGCACCCAATCGTAGCCCCGCTCCTCGAGCTCGAGGGCCAGTTCCTTGCCAGCGCTCTTGAGGATGCGGCCGCCGGAGAGGACGTGCACGAAGTGGGGCTGGATGGTCTCCAGGATGCGCGGGAAGTGGGTGATGATGAGCAGGGCGCGGTCGGCCCGTTGCAGTCGGTTCACGGCATCGCCCAGGACGCGCAGGGCGTCGATATCCAGGCCGCTGTCCAGCTCATCGAGGATGGCGAGCTTGGGTTCGAGCACGGCCATCTGCAGGATCTCGTTGCGCTTCTTCTCGCCGCCGGAGAAGCCCTCGTTGAGGCTGCGATCCAGGAACTCCTCTTTCATGGCGACGACCTTGATCTTCTCGTGGATGAAGTCATCGAACTCCAGGGGATCCAACTCGTCCCGACCCTCGGCCTCGGCCTTCTTGTTGTAGGCCAGGCGCAGGAAAGAGGCATTGCTCACGCCCGGCACCTCGATGGGGTGCTGGAAGCCCATGAAGATCCCGGCCCGGGCCCTGGCGTCGGGCTCCAGGTCGAAGAGGTTCTGCCCTTCAAACCGGACTTCGCCGCCGGTGACCACATAGGATGGGTGGCCGGCCAGCACCTTGCCCAGGGTGGACTTGCCGGAGCCGTTGGGCCCCATGATCGCGTGGATCTCCCCCGCCTTGATCTCCAGGTCGATGCCCTTCAGCACCGGCGTGCCGTTGATCGTGGCGGTGAGGTTCTTGATGCTCAGCATCCCATCTCCAAAACAAACTGATGAACCACGAAGACCGCTAAGACCACGAAGAAAACTCCGAATAAGGAAGTACCCTTTTCGTGGTCTTCCTGTCTTCGTGGTTAATGGTTTTCATCCCACACTTCCTTCGAGCTTGAGCGAGAGCAGCTTGGTGGCCTCCACGGCGAACTCCATGGGG
>JANYAZ010000157.1 GCA_025361045.1 Geothrix sp.
CCTACCACCAGGCCCGGCGTGTCGCGGGGAACAAGGATGCAGCTGGTGCCGCGGGCACCCTTGCTGGGATCGGTGCTGCAGAACAGCGAGTACCAGTCGGCGTAGCCGCCATTGGTGCACTAGCACTTGGTGCCGTTGATGATGTATTTATCGCCCTTCTTCTCGGCGCGGCAGCTCATGCCGCCGGCGTCCGAGCCGGCATTGGGTTCGGACAGGGAGAAGGCCGCGAACTTGGGCTCCTCAGCCAGCATGCCCAGCCATTTCTTTTTCTGCTCGGGGCTGCCGGCGACCAGCACGGGAGTCATGGCGAGGCCGTTGGCCATGATGGAGGTGTAGAGGCCGGCGCAACCCCAGGCCAGTTCCTCGCAGACGATGGCTTCATCCACCTGGCTGGCGCCGGGGCCGCCACAGTCCTCAGGTACCAGGGCCTGCAGGTAGCCCTGATCCCAGGCGGCCTTGTAGACGTCCACGGCCCATTCGCCGGTCTCGTCGTACTTGCGGGCCACGGGGCGCATGATCTTCTCGGCGAAGGTGTGGGCACGTTCTTTTTCGGCCAGTTGTTCAGGGGAAAGCGTGAAACCGAGCATGCATGCCTCTTGAGGAAAAAGGAGGGGAGGAGCGTGGCTGGAAGGATCCGAACCGTCAGTCTATCGCCGCGTGGCGCTGTGCCCAAGGCTGGCGGTCCTTGACGCCGAGTAGGATGACCAGGGTCACAGGGCCTGGCCCGCGCTAAACTCAAGGGTTGGAGTGCCCATGACCATTCGTTTGACCGACCTGGGAAAGGCCGTCCTCGACACCGAATATGCGGTGCGGGGACCCATCGTGGCCCGAGCGGCCGAACTGGAAAAGCAGGGTCGCGAGATCATCTACTGCAACATCGGCAACCCCCAGTCGCTGGGGCAGAAGGCCCTCACCTGGAATCGGCAGATCCTGGCCCTCTGCGAGTACCCGGCGCTCATGGACCTGGCCCCAGGTGCCTTTCCGGCGGATGTGATCGAAACGGCCAAGGCCATTCTTGCCGGAACCAAGCATGGACTCGGAGCTTATAGCGAAAGCCGCGGTGTGCGCTTCATCCGCGAGGCCGTGGCCGAGTTCATTCTGGAGCGGGATCACATCGGCGTGGATCCCGATGCCATCTTCCTCACGGATGGCGCCAGCAAGGGCGTGCAGACCATCCTGCGGTTGCTCCTCAGCGGGCCCCAGGATGGCATCCTGGTACCCATCCCCCAGTACCCGCTCTACTCGGCCACCATCACGCTCTTCGAAGGGCGCATGGTGCCCTACTTCCTGGATGAGGCCAACGGGTGGAAGCTGAGCTGGCCCATGCTGGAGGCCTCCCTGGCCCAGGCGAAGGCCGAGGGTACGGCGGTGAAGGCCATCTGCGTCATCAACCCCGCCAATCCCACTGGGGCGGTGCTCGACGAGGCCAACATCGCGATGATCATCGACTTCGCCAAGGCCCACGGCCTCTCGATCCTGGCCGACGAGGTCTACCAGGAGAACATCTACCTGCCGGGCGACGAGTTCGTGTCCTTCGCAAAAGTGCTACACCAACTCAACGCCAAGGACGTCTCCCTGTTCAGCTTCCACTCCTGTTCCAAGGGGTTCCTGGGCGAGTGCGGGGTACGGGGTGGCTACTTCGAGTACCGGAACGTGCCAGAAGATGTGGCGGCCCAGATCCTCAAGCTGCAGAGCGTGAGCCTCTGCGCGAACCTGGCGGGCCAGGCGGCGACCTACGCCATGGTGCGGCCTCCGAAGCCGGGCATGCCTTCCTACGCCCAGTTCGCCGCCGAGCGGGGCGCCATCCTCGACACCCTCAAGCAGCGGGCCATCCTGCTGGCTGACGGCCTGAACCGCGTCGAAGGCATCACCTGCAACGTCATCGCAGGGGCCATGTACGCCTTCCCCAGCATCGTGCTGCCCCCCGGCCGGACCGACTTCGACTACGCCCTGGCCCTGCTGGAACAGACGGGCATCTGTGTGGTACCGGGCTCGGGCTTCGGCCAGGCCGCGGGCACCGCCCACTTCCGCACCACCATCCTGCCGCCCACCGAGAAGATCCAGAAAGTGGTGGATGTGCTCGGCGAATTCCACAAGAGCTACCGCTAGACCCCACAGGAGTCCCCATGCGCCCCGAGCATCCCATCGTCCTCATCACCGGCGCCTCCAGCGGCTTCGGCGCGGCCATGGCGCGGCTGCTGGCATCACAGGGCTGCCACCTGGCCCTGGGCGCCCGGCGCATCGACCGCGTGCAGGCCCTGGCCGACGAGCTGATCAAGGCGCACGGCATCAAGGCCTTTGCCGGGGCGGTGGACACCCGCGAAACGGGCAGCGTGAACGCCTTCGTCGAGGCCGCGTCGGCTTCCCTGGGCGGGCTCCACGTGCTGGTGGCCAACGCGGGCCTGGCCAGCGGCACCTTCAAGATGTGGGAGACCCCGGACGAGGACCTCGAAGCCATGCTCCGCACCAATGTGGAAGGTGTGGTGAAGACCATCCGCGCTGGCATCCCCCACCTGCGCAAGGCGGGCTGGGGCCACGTGTTCTTCATCGGTTCCACGGCCGGCCACCAGCCCTACGAGGGCGGCAGCGTCTACTGCGCCTCCAAGTTCGGCGTGAAGGCCATGGCCCACAGCCTGCGCCTGGAGCTGAACGGCGAGCAGATCCGCGTCACCTCCGTGGATCCCGGCATGGCCGAGACCGAATTCTCCAACGTGCGCATGAAGGACGACAGCAAGGCCAAGGCTGTCTACCAGGGCGTGCAGCCCCTCACGGCCAACGACGTGGCCGAGTGCGTCCGCTGGTGCCTCATGCTGCCCGACCACGTGAACATCGACGAGATGCTGGTCAAGTGCCTGGATCAGGCCAGCGTCCACAAGCTGCATCGGCGAGTCTGATCACCCGAGTGGCAAATAAAATAAGGGGTAAACGCCGATTCCTGACGCACGTAGACCCTCTCGCGCCTTAAGCGTGGGGGTAGGTGAGAAAGTGTCTGAATGGGCCATCGAAACATGTGGACTGAGCCACCGGTTCACTCCGACAGATGCCGTTCTCCAGGACATCCAGCTGCAGGTCCCAACCGGAAGTCTGTACGGTTTCCTCGGCCCAAACGGAGCTGGTAAGACCACGACCCTCCGCCTGGTCCTGGGGCTGCTGCGCTGTCAGGAAGGCAGCATCCGGGTGCTGGGAGAACCGCTCGAATCGCGGAGGGTCGCCCTGCTCCGCCGGATCGGTTCTTCCATCGAGAGCCCCTCACTCTATGCGCATTTGAGCTCCGTTGAGAACCTGACCGTCTGGCAGAAAGTGTTCGGTTGTCCGGCGCGCCGGGTGGGCGAGGCCCTTCACCAGGTGGGGCTCCATGACACCGGAGGCAAGGTGGCGGGCCAATTTTCGCTGGGCATGAAGCAGCGGCTCGCCCTTGCGGTCGCCCTGCTGCACCAGCCGGAGTTGCTGATCCTCGATGAACCCACCAATGGACTGGACCCGCACGGCATCCTGGAAATGCGGGACCTCCTGATCCGGCTCAATCGTGACCACGGCACCACGATCCTGGTCTCAAGTCACCTGCTCTCGGAGGTGGAGAGACTCGTGACGCATGTCGGCATCATCAGCCGGGGGACCCTCAGGTTTCAAGGGCCGTTGGCGTCACTGGCCGAGCGGAATCAAGCCGATCGACAGTTGACCCTGCACACCAGTGACAACCCCCGTGCCCTCGAAATTCTGCTGACCAGCGGATGGAGTGCTCGCCCAGAGCAAGGGAGGCTATTCGTCCAGGGGGTCTCCTCGATCCAGGCCGGAGCCCTCAACCAGCAATTGGTGATGTCGGGACTCACTGTATTTGAGCTCACACCAGTCGGACAGAACCTTGAGCATCAGTTTTTCGACCTGATCGGGGATTGACCCATGCTGTCCGCGTTCTTCCATTCCTTCCTGAGTGAACGGATCAAGCTCCGGCGCAGCCTTCTGGGATGGCTCATCCTCTGCGGGGGCTCCTTCGTACCGGCGATCATGCTCGCCGTTCGGATCCGGCGTCAGCAGCAGCTGCCGAACTGGCATCGTCTGGGGGTCTTCTGGGAGAAGCATTGGATTGAATCCTGGGAATCCATCTCCATCATGATCCTGCCGCTCATGGTCGTGTTGCTGACCACCCTCATCCTGCAAGTGGAATACCGGAACAACACCTGGAAGCAGGTTCATGCGAGCCCACAGACCTGGGGGACGATCTTCAGCGCCAAGTTGGCGGTTGTGCTGCTCGCGCTCCTACAGCTCTTCGTCGTCATCAACCTCGGTCTCTATCTCGCAGGGGCCTTGCCCAGCCTCCTGGTCGGTGCAGGAGGTGGGATCTCATCAAGTCCCATTCCGTGGATACGCATGCTGGCCAGAGACGCGAACTATTTCGTCGAGTGCCTGCCGATCGTCGCAATCCAATTCCTGCTGGCCCTACGTTTCCGGAATTTCCTGGTACCCATCGGCATCGGTGTCGCGGGTTGGATCCTGTCTCTGGTGCTGATCAACACCAGCTACAATTTCCTCATCCCCTACAACTACACTGGCATCGACTACCTGATCAGTACGGGGCATCGCAGCGGCCAGAACCTGCCCACCACCCTGGGGACGCTTGCCTGCGGCACTTTTGCGGTGCTCACCCTGGTGAGTTATGCCCTCTATTCCCGTCAGGCGGACAAGGGGTGAATAGGCGTTCGTATCAGTCCCGGCTCATCTTCAGGGCCAGCGGCAGCGCGGCGATCATGGCCAGGGCCCCAAGGGCCCACCCCAGGCGGTAGCCGTAGTGGCCGATGATCCAGCCCAGGCTGAAGCTGCCCAGGCCGATGCCCGCATCGAAGGCGAAGAGCAGCGCGCCAAAGGCCGAGCCGCGCCGCTTGGGATCCACGGACTCCAGCAGCTTCGCATTCAACAGGGTGTGCATCATGCTGTAGCCCGCGCCATAGACCACCGCTGAGAGCACGTGCCGCGGGGTGCCGCCGGGCAGGGCCGCCAGCAGCACCATGCCCGCGAAGGCGCCCAGCAGCATGCCCGGGAGCTTGCGGCTGGGCCGGCTGCCGAAACCCCGGCGCAGCATGACCAGACGCATGAGCACCATGCCCACGGCCATGAAGGAGAGAAAGGCCGAAGGCAGCTTCATCCCCAGGGCCAGGCCCTCCTGGGCCGTATAGCTGTTCAGGGCGCCATAGCCCAGGGCGATGCAGAACAGGACGAGGCATGGAGCGAGCACGGCGGCATGGGGCCACTTGAAGCCCTCGGGCCGGCCGTGGGCATGATCCTCAGGCAGGCTGGTGGCCAGGGCGCCCAGCAGCAGGAAGCAGCCCGCGAGGTACCAGGCGATGGGCGCGAAGCCCCAGTGCTGGAAGATCCACAGGCCCAGCACTGGCCCCACGATGACACCGCCGGGGCTGGCCAGACCGTAGAGGCTGAGGCCATCGGCGCGTCGATCCTCGGGCAGCACGTGGGCCAGTGAGGCCATGGTGGCCGTCAGCAGCCCCGACCACACGATGCCGTGGGGGAAGGCCAGGAGGTAGATGCCCCAGCGGGTGGGCGTCAGGGCATAGGCCGCCAGGAAGCCCGCGAAGAGCAGGGCCGAGGCGACGACCAGACGGCGGTGCCCCAGGCGATCCCCAAGGGGGCCGGTGAACAGAGCGCCCAGGGCGCTGCCCGCCGTGAAGAGACTCAGGAAGCGACCGCTTTCCGCCAAACTCGCGCCCAGTTCCCGGAGGCGCAGCGGCACCGTGGGGAAGAGCTGGAAGGCCGCAAAGAAGGTGACGAAGGTAAGCGACCACATCAGGGCGAACTGTCCCGTGATGAGCGGCGTGCGGGGGCTGGAAAGATCCGTCATGCGGCACCTCCGCCTAACGCACGCGGTGCGTGCTCCGGCGCGCTCCGCTTGCCGAGGCGGAGCCTCCCTGTGCCGCACCCTTCATTCGGCCCGTCCTGGGCCTCACCCCTTCGGGGCCGGACAAATGTCCGGTGGCGCTCGGCTCCTGCCTCGCGCTCGGGCTTCGGCTTGACTCGCGCACTTGGCGCTCGCCCCTTCGGGGCCGGCTGCTTGGCAGCCGGTCCTATTCGCCATTGGCGAATGGTCGCCAAAGTGGCACTTCGCTCCTGCTGCGTGCTCATCCCTCCAGGATGCCAGAGGGATCGGGTTCGATGGTCATGGCCGTGCTGCGTCGGACGATGCGGCGGGCCATGGGGATGGAAAGGGCCATGAAGGCGGCACCGATGGCCCAGCCCCAGCGGAAGTTCAGGTGCTCCATGACCCAGCCCAGGCCCAGGGCGCCGAAGGCCGTGGCCGCATCAAAGGCGAAGAAGAGCGCGCCCACGGCGGCGCCGGTGCGCTGCTGCGGTGTGGTGGCGAAGAGGTTCATGATCAGCAGGGTGTGCACCATGCCATAGCCCGCACCATAGATGAGCCCGGAGAGCAGGTGCCGGGCCATGCCGCCCGGCAGGAAGGCCAGCAGGGCGTAACCGAAGGCGGCCAGGGCGATCATGTACGGCAGCAGGGCGACGGGCCGTCGGCCCATGCCTGTGAGCCCCAGCAGGCCTCGGATGGCCATCATGCCCAGCGCAAAACAGGTGAGGAAGGTGGAGGGCCAGGCCATCCCCAGCGCCTTGGCTTCCTGGGCGCTATAGGGCGGCATGGGACCGAAGCCGAGACCCACCAGCATCATCACGGCCACCGTTCCCCACACCGCCCGGTCAGGCCACTGGAACAAGGTCGTGGCTTCGATCTCACGCGGAGCCTCCTGGGGCAGGGCGCCGATTAGGCCGTGCAGGATCGCGAACACGCCCGCGAGGAGGATCAGCATCCAGGCGAAGCCCAGGTGTGGCATCAGCCACAGCCCCACCAGCGGACCCACCGCCACACCGCCGGGCCCGGTCAGGCCGAAGAGCGACAGGCCCTGGGCCCGGTGCTCAAGCGGCAGGATGCCGCCCACCTTGGCGATGGAGGCGGTCCGCAGGGCCGACCACAGCACGCCGTGGAGGGGCGCGAGCAGGTAGAACGCCCAGCGCACCTTCAGGAAACCATAGGTCACCAGGATCGCCACCAGGGCCAGGGAGGCCACCCGCAGCACCCGTCGCTGCCCCAGGCGGTCGCCCAGCGGCCCCGTGCACAGCGAGCCGAAGCCCGAGCCCAGCATGAAGGCGGTCTGGAAGCGTCCACTTTCGGCAAGGCTCGCACCCAGGTCGCGCAGGTGCAGGGGCACCACCGGGAAGAGCTGGTACCCGGCGGCGAAGACCAGGAAGTAGAACGCGCAGAGGATGACGAAGGGCGCCGTCAGGAACCCGCCGCGCCTCGCTGTCTCCGCATCCGCCATCGCTTCAGGATCGCATATGCTGGAGGATCCATCCCGAGGTTCCCATGCAGCCGGAGTCATTCCACTCGGAAGTTGTCCGCATCAAGAAAGGCGGCGCTTCAAAGGCCCACGAGAAGAACGCCGAGGCCGGCAAGCTCTTCGCCCGCGAGCGCATCCGCCTGCTGGTGGACGAGGGCAGCTTCGTGGAGGATGGCCTCTTCGCCCACGCCATGCACAAGGACCTGCCCGCCGATGGCGTGATCACGGGCACGGCCACGGTGGATGGCCGACCGGTGGCCTTGATGGCCAACGACAGCACCATCAAGGCGGGCAGTTGGGGCGCACGCACCGTGGAAAAGATCATCCGCATCCAGGAAGTGGCGATGCGCATGAAGGTGCCCATGCTCTACCTGGTGGACAGCGCCGGGGCCCGCATCACGGACCAGCTCGATATGTTTCCGGGCCGCCGTCATGCCGGCACCATCTTCCACATGGAGGTGGCCCTCTCGGGCCTGGTGCCCCAGGTCTGCCTGCTCTTCGGGCCCTCGGCGGCGGGTGGCGCCTACATCCCGGCCTTCTGTGACGTGGTGATCATGGTCGAAGGCAATGCCAGCATGTACCTGGGCTCGCCCCGCATGGCGGAGATGGTCATCGGCGAGAAGATCAGCCTCGAGGATCTCGGCGGCGCGAAGATGCACTGCTCTGTGAGTGGGTGCGGCGACTTCCTCTGCAAGACCGAGGTCGAGGCCATCGCCCTCTGCCGCCAGCACCTCTCCTATTTCCCCCAGCACTGCGAGGCTACCCTGCCCATCACACAGGCGAAGCCTGTCTCTCCCAAAGCGAAAGCTTTGGGAGCCCTTGTGCCGACCGACATCATGGCTCCTTTCCAGATGAAGGACTTCATCGAAGGTCTGGTGGACGAGGGCAGCTTCCTGGAAGTGAAGAAACTCTTTGCGGGCGAGATCATCACGGGTCTGGCACGACTGGATGGGAAACCTGTCGGCATCCTCGCGAACCAACCCCGCGTCAAAGGCGGCGTGCTCTTCGTGGACAGCGCCGACAAGGCCACGCGCTTCATCACCCTTTGCGATGCCTTCGGTATCCCGCTGGTCTTCCTCAGCGACGTGCCGGGCTTTATGATCGGCAGCGCGGTTGAAAAGCAGGGCATCATCCGCCACGGCGCCAAGATGATCAGCGCCATGGCCAGCTGCAGCACGCCGCGCATCTGTGTGGTCGTGCGCAAGGCCTACGGCGCGGGCCTCTACGCCATGAGCGGTCCCGGTTTCGATCCAGAGGCCACCTTGGCCCTGCCCACCGCCAGCATCGCCGTCATGGGCGCCGAGGCCGCCGTGAACGCCGTGTTCGCCAACAAGATCGCCGAGAAGCCGGAAGAGGAACGCGCCGCCTACGTGCAGCAGCTGCGCGACGAGTACAACGAGGACATCAACCTGAAGAAGCTGGGCGCCGACCTGCACGTGGATGCCATTGTGGAGCCCGTCGATCTGCGCGGCGAACTCATCGCCCGCCTCGCCCGTGCCCGCCGCCGGGATCTGTGGCCTGCCAAGCGTCGGGCCGTGACGCCCGTCTGAGGCCGCAGCCTCAGACCTGCTTGGCCTCTTTGACCAAGCCCACTTCCCGGCGGGAGGCCTCGGCGCACTCCGGGCAGATGCCGTGGCTGAGGAGGGTACCATGGTGCTTGGTGAGGTAGCTCTCGATCTGTCCCCAGTAACCTTTGTCGTCGCGAACCCGTTTGCACCAGGCGCAGACGGGGAGCAGGCACTCGAGGGTCCGCACTTCGTCGAGGGCCTGCTGCAGGGCCTCCGTCGCGGCCTTCTGGGCGTCGAACACCTTGTGGAAGCGATTCACCAGGCCGACGAGGAAACCGTAGATGACGAGGTCATTGACGATGGTCCAGATCCGGTACCCGATCTGGTCATAGACTGGACTGGTGGCATAGCCGGCGATGCCATTGGCCGCGGAGGCCGCGAAGGTGGCGGCAGCGCCCCAGCGGACGCCTCCCACCCACGCAGCCCAGCCCACCGGGAAGAAGTACAGCGTGGCGATGCTGAGCTGATCCGGCGTCTTGCATTCGAGGAGGCAGATGCCAGAGATGATGCCGAGGCAGGCCAGGAGGGCCGGATACTTGGAGTGGTTCGGGCTGCTTGGTGGGGACATGACTGGATCATTCTACGGGATGTCGGTTGACTTCTCCCGAGGAAGCCTCCCGTCATGGGGACAGGCCAGAATCAGCGCGGTCTGGTCGTCCCCGGATGTCACTCTGGTCGGCTCCACCCTTTGTCCAGTTGCCTTTGCGAACCCTTCAACCATCTTGGGGCCTGTCCGCACCTCCTTGCGCTATGCTTCCGGCAGTTTCCCGGAGGCAGGCATGTTCCGTCGCGTGGACGACTTCAAGACCATCTGGCAGCAGGAAGCCGAGAAGACCCTGGCAGTCTTCGCAGCCATTCCCGATGCCGCAGCTCATCAGGCGGTCGACGACCACCACCGCGACCTTAGGCGCATGGCCTGGCATCTGGTGGAGACTGTCCTGGAACTGCCGCAGAACCTCGGGCTGAAGGTGAAGGGGACCGTAGGTCTCGGCCCCGACGGCTTCATCGCCACCCCGCCCCCGCCCACCATGGCTGAGATTTCCGAGGCCTACCGCGCCGCGAGCGATTCACTGCTCGACCACATCGGCAGCTGGAGCAACACCGAACTGGGCCGCAACTTCGCCCTCTACGGCGAGACCTGGACTGGTGCCTTCGCCCTCTATGTCCTGGTCAGTCACCAGACCCACCACCGGGGCCAGATGACGGTGCTCATGCGGCAGGCCGGTCTGCACGTGCCCAGCACCTATGGCCCCACGAAGGAAGGCTGGGCGGAGTTCGGACTGGAGGCGCCCAGGGTCTGACGTTCCAGAGCTATCCTGGTGGCTCTGCTTCGGAGCTTCCCATGTCGTACCGTGCCCTGCTGCTGTGTGTCGCCACGCTCTGCCTGCAAGCCGGCGCGCTCGGCTTCCAGAAGATCGGCAAGGGACCCGGCGTCCTGCTGATCCACGGCTTCGGTGGCAACAAAGAGGTCTGGTCCGGCGTGGCCGCCGAGCTTGCGCGGGATCACACGGTGCTGAGCGTGGATCTCCCCGGCAGCGGCGGCACGCCGGGGCCAGTGGTGGTGGATGGCCGTGCGGATTTCGGCGCCCTGGCCAAGGATCTGGTGGCCCTGGTGCGGAAGGAGGGCCTCGCGCCCTGTCTGGTGGTGGGCCACTCCATGGGCGGACCCATCGCGGCCCGCGCGGTGCTCGAAGATCCCGCTGCCTTCCGCGGCCTGATCCTGGTGGACAGCTTTCTGGGCGCCATTCCCGAGGCCTACTTCGAACCCACGGCCGTGGCGCTGGCCAGCGATCCCAGGGTCACCCTGGGCGTCTTCCTTACGCCGATGGCGAGCGGACAGGCCCAGGCCGATCGCCTGCTGGCTGATGCCCTCAAGGTGCCCGTCCCGGCTCTGCAGGCCTACCTGCGCGCCATGACCCGCGATCCCCTGACCGGGCGCCACGCCCAGCTGCGTGTGCCCGTGCTGCAGGTGGCCGCGGGACCCCGCGAGCCCGATGCCGCCCAGGAGGCCGCGACCCTCGCTCAATTTGGCTTCAAGGACCTGCCCGCCTTTCGGCTCATCCACCTCCCCACCGCCAAGCACTGGATCATGTGGGATGCGCCCGAGGCCTTCCTGGTGGCCGTACGGGCCTTCGAGGCGGGGCTTGGGCGCTAGAACCGGAACCGCGCCTCCATGGAATAGCTGGGCCGGGCTGAGGGATAGCCATCAATGACGGAGGCATCGTTCTGGCCTTCCAGCGTGCGGGCCTGCCACTCGACCGGATCTGTTTTCGGCTGCAGCAGGTGCTCGCCGCGCAGAACGAGGGTCCAGTGCCTGCCTGCTTTCACGGTGGTAGACATGCCGATGTCCCGGTAGACCACTTGCGTGGCTCGGATGTTGGGCGGCAGGCCATTGGCCCGGATGCCCCCGCCTTCGCTGTCCCCAGCGGCGGCGTACTGATGGCCCTGGAGCGTGTAGTGGACTTCCGCCTGCACCCGGTTCCAGCCCATGAAGCCCTTCAGGCCCTGAGAGGAAAAGGGACGCCGCTGCGAGGCTGGGGTGCTGAAGGCCTGGCCTTCCGCGGCGTTGAGGTCTCGGGCCTCCTGGGCCCTGACGAAGGCCTCTAGACCCAGCTTCTGCGCCGTGCGCCATCCGAAGGCGGCTTCGGTGCCCCGCACCCGCACCCGATCCTGATTCACATAGCCCTGGCCATCGAAGGCGATGAGGTCCTTGCCCAGCTGCTGCTGGCTTTCGACCTTGCCGTACCAGTTGCCCTGGCCCCAGCCGAGCCCGATCTGCACGAAGGTGGACTGCTCCATGCGCAGCGGCGCAAAGGTCGGCACCAGGCTGTTGCGCAGCTGCTGGAGGACCGTGGGGGCCGTCCGTCCGCCGCCGAGGGCGGAGTAGAGCCGCAGGCCGCCGGTCAGCTCCTGGTTGACGCCGAGGCGCAGCGTGTGGCCCGAGGCGTTGAGCACCTCCGTGTCGGCGCCGCCCAGCAGGAGCGATTGTTTGTCGCTGGTACCGCGCGCCAGTCCCAGAAGGCGCAAGCCAGGCCGGGGTTCGAAGTGCCACTCCACGCCGAGTCCCAGCTGGCGGCCCTTGGCGGAGCCCGCCACCGCCAGGTTCTCGTCCCCGTCCTGGCGGGCCTCCTGGCCTTCAAGGCGGAGGCTGAGGCCCGACCGTGCGCCGGTCAGCCAGTGCAGGGCCGATTGGAAGCGGGTCTCCCGGCCTTCGAAGGGGCTGGGCTCGGAGACCCCCGCCTTGGGCTGGTCATGGCGGAATCGGGCCAAGCCGAGGGTCGTCTCCAACCGCAGTCCCGGCCCGAGGTCCCAGTCCACACGCATCTGGCCACTGTCGCTCCGCTGCCGGCTTTCGCGCGCGGGATCGTAGACGCGCGTGGTGTCGGTGACCTGCTGGTAGGGGTCGGGCACGCCGAAGAAAGTGCCTCGCCAGGCCAGGGTCCACAGGGCCGAACCCCACTGCTGGCCCAGGCCCAGGAAGTTGGTGACCATGCGGAAGGGACGTGCCGTATCTGTGGTCTGCTTCTCCTGCGCACTGAGGTTGCCACCGTTGAGGTAGCCGCCCTCCCAGGCGAATCCGGGCGAGGCGGTACTCTGGCCCTGACCGTTGCTGCCGCCCAGGCCACCCAGGTCGCCGGAAGCCCCCGGCTTGACGGGTCGGCCCGTGAAGAGGGCGATGGTGCCGCCCTGGCCGCTGGGACCAGAGCCGGGCGAGCCGGTAATCACTTCGATGCGCGTGATGCCGAGCAGCGGCACCTCATTGAGGTTCTGGCCGAGCCGTCCGGGATCCATCCGGGGTACGCCATCCATCATCACCAGGGTGTCCTGGGGTCGGCCGCCGCCCAGGTAGCTGCGGGAGGGCAGTCCCGGTCCACCCTGGTTCTGCACCTGGGATGGCAGCTCACGGAGAAGAAATTCCCCCAAGGTGCGGGCCCCGGAGCGCTGGATGGCGTCCTCATCGAAGACCTTCACCTGGCCGGGCGTCCGACCCACCGCCACGGGCCGGGATTCTGCGGCCCAGGACTCCAGGGGCTGCTTGGCATCGGGATCCATCGGTGGCGCTTGTTCCTGGGCGGCCAGGGCCATGGTTGGCAGCAAGACTGCGAGGGCGATTGTTGAAGCGGGCTTGAAGTACATGGGAACTCCTGCCATCCAGAGGTTGCCTCCATTGAACCAGGGATGAAAAGAATCGGCTCACCCAGGTTGGACCCTCACCGCTCCAGAATGAAGGTCACGGGCCCATCGTTGATCAACTCGACCTCCATGTGCTCCTGGAAGAAGCCAGACTTGACCCGTGGGTACTCCGCCTTGAGCAGGTCCAGGAACCTGCGGAAGAGGACGCGGGCCGACTCGGGTGCCATGGCGCCATCGAAGGAAGGACGCCGACCCTTGGCGATGCTCCCTGCCAAGGTGAACTGGCTGATGGCCAGGATCTCTCCGCCCAGATCCTGGAGACCGAGGTTCATCTTCCCGTCCCCATCCTCAAAGATGCGCAGGGTGGCAATCTTGGTGGCGGCCCAGGCGCAGGTTGCCTCGGTATCGCCGGTTTCGAGACCCACCAGCACCAGCAGCCCGGGGCCAATGGCGGCTTCCAGGTTGCCGCTGCGGACCGTGGCACGCTTCACCCGCTGAATCACTGCCCTCATGACTGGAACTCCCTCCTCCGACTCTGCCACGGCGAAGGGACCGGGTCACGGGGCCAGGAGGAAAGGCCTGCTTGAGCCGGAAGGGGAACCGCCAGGGTCGGTTTATCAGGCCTGACCCGCGCGCTGCCGATCAGGGGGGAAGCATGCACGATTCCCCATTTCCAGACATCCGGGCCGTCTTTGACGCTAGCCACCACTTCATGGGGGTGCTTTCCCTCGAGGGTGTGCTTCTGGATGCGAATCGCACAGCCCTGGATCTGGCGGGCTATGCCTTGAAGGAGGTGCAGGGTCGCCCCTTCTGGGAGACCCCCTGGTGGACGCACGACCCCTTGCAGCAGGCGCGATTGAGGGAAGGCATTCAGCAGGCAGCCAGGGGCGATTCCTTCCGCATGGAGACCACGCACACCACCCGTGACGGGACACTGCTGGTGATCGACTTCACCATCCGCCCGCTTCGGGATGCGGAAGGCCGGGTGGTGGCGCTTCTGCCGGAAGGCCGGGACATGACGGATCTGGCGGAGAAACGTGAGCATCTTCGGCTCTCGGAGATCCGGTTCCGGTCACTGGTCGAGTACGCGCCAGAGGCCATCGTGATGCTGGATTTCGCCACGGGGCGGTTCCTGGAGGCGAATGCGCAGGCCGAAGTCCTGTTCCAGGCCACCCGTGAGCAGCTGCTGAAGCTGGGGCCAGCCCAACTCAGCCCTCCCTTGCAGGCGGATGGCCGTTCCAGCGTGGAGGCCGCCTCCGCCTTTATTCGGCAGGCCCTCGAGCAGGGCACGGCCATCTTCGACTGGACCCACCAGACCGTGGCAGGGGAGCCCGTCCCCTGCGAAGTCCGTTTGTTGAGGCTGCCTGGCCTGCAGGGCGATCTGGTCCGTGGCAGCCTGGTGGATCTGCGCCCGCGCCTGGCGAAGGACTCGCACATCTGGGAGAGCGAACGCAAATTCCGGCTGCTCTTCGAACGCAGTGTGGATGGCCTGCTGCTGCTGGAGGGAGATCGCTTCACGGACTGCAACCAGGCGGTTCTCGACCTGCTGCGGTGCTCGGAACGGGAATTCCGCGAGCTGCATCCCTGGGACCTTTCCCCGCCGGTTCAGCCGGATGGCAGGGCCAGCGATGAGAAGGCGAAAGAGATGATGGCCACGGCCTATGCCAAGGGAGTCCATCGCTTCGAGTGGGTGCACCGCCGCATGACTGGCGAGGATTTCCCCGTCGAGGTGACCCTCATTCCCATCCCCCTCGGCGGGAAGGATATTCTCTACACCTCCTGGCAGGACATCAGCGGGCGCAAGGCCAACGAGCGGGCGTTGGAGGAGAATGCCCAGACCATTGGGCTCATCGTCGAACAGACCGACCAGATGGTGTACGACTTCGATGTCGCCACTGGGAAACTCCGATGGTTCGGGGCTCTGGAGCGGCTGATCGGCTGCTCCGCCGAGGCCTTGGAGGCTGCGGGCCTGCCCGGGTGGCGGGGCCTCATCCATCCCGAGGACCAGGAGTCGGCGGCTCTCCGCTTGGACGTGGCCAGACATGAGGGCGGGGCCTACCGGGTGCAGTACCGACTGGTGCACCGGGATGGCAGCGAACGCTGGGTGGAGGACACCGGCATGGCCCGGATCGGGTCGGGCGGTGAGGTGATCCGCATGCTGGGCAGCGTGAAGGACATTTCGGAGCGCAAGCAGGCCGAGCAGGACCGGCTGGGACTGGAACGCCAGATGCTGCACGCCCAGAAGCTGGAGAGCCTCGGCGTCCTCGCCGGTGGCATCGCCCATGACTTCAACAACCTCCTCACGGCCATCCTGGCCAACCTGAACTTGGCCGAGGCTGGCCTTCCCGAAGTGAGTCCGGTTCGGGCCAACCTGAAGGCGATGGAGCGGGCGGCCCTGAAGGCCGCCGGATTGACCCGGCAGATGCTCGCCTATTCGGGCAAGGGGAAGTTCGTGGTGAAGATCCACGACCTCAACCAGGTCGTGCGGGAGATGACCAACCTGCTGCATGCTTCCATCGCCAAGAAGATCAAGCTGGACTTCACCCTGGAAGAGGGCCTGCCTTTCATGGAAGCCGACGAGGCCCAGCTGCAACAGATCATCCTGAACCTGGTGACCAATGCCAGCGACGCCATCGGTGACAAGGCGGGTGTGATCCGGATCGCCACCTACGCCATGCCGCTTGATGCAGCCTTCCTCGCGAAGGTTCTGCCAGGACAGGGCCTGGAACCAGGCCCCTATACGATCCTGGAAGTGGGCGATTCGGGCGCGGGCATGGCACCGGAGGTGCAAGCCAAAATTTTCGACCCCTTCTTCACCACCAAGCCCACTGGCCATGGGCTCGGACTATCAGCCATTCAGGGCATTCTGAAGGCTCACCATGCTGGCATGAGGGTGTACTCCGAAGTGGGCCGAGGGACCAACTTCCAGATCTATTTCCCCTCCAGTCCCCTGCCCTTGGAAGAAGACTTGGACTTCCTTTCCGAGGAGGGCGTGCCCTTTTCGGGCCTGGTGCTCCTGGTGGACGATGAGAGCTCCATTCGGGAAGTGACTGCCCAGGCCCTGGCGGTGTTCGGATTTGAAGTCGAGACCGCCGCGGACGGCATGGAAGCCGTGGAGACATTCTTGCTGCGGCCGGATGCCTACCGGTTGGTCCTGCTGGACCTCACCATGCCCCGCATGGATGGCCGGGAGTGCTTCAAGGCGCTCCGGGCGATCCGACCGGATCTGCCGGTGATCCTGTGCAGTGGGTTCAGTGAACAGGAATCGGTGAAGGAGCTGTTCGGAGAAGGGCTCAAAGGGTTCATCCAGAAGCCCTACACCCTGAACATGCTCCGGGACGCCTTTGCAGAGGCCTTACGGGGATAGGTTCCCAAACCTTCATTCACTTCGTCCCAACCGTTGGGCGGCATGAAGTCGCCGTACATCCCTCTCCTGGGCCCGGTAGATAACTCTGCATAACCCCGGGCTCCTTTTTGGCGTAGCCTACTTTCCCTACCCGCCTTCTAGGAGTCCTATCCATGAAACCCCTTGTTTCGTTGCCCGGCCTCCGGCGGTCGGTCCTCGCCTTAGCCTTGGTGTTGCCCCTGGCCGCCGAAGGTACCAAGGCACCCGCACCCAAGACGAACCAGCTTCCGCCCCTCGTCGACCGGGACCTGTTCTTCGGCAACCCTGAGATCGCCGGGGCCCAGCTCTCTCCCGATGGGAAGTGGATCGCCTTTCTCAAGCCCTACAAGGAAACCCGGAATGTCTGGGTGAAGAAGGTGGGTGAACCCTACACCAAGGGACGGCTGATCACGGCCGATCCCAAGCGCCCCATTCCCGGGTTCTTCTGGAGCCGGGACAGCAAGGCCATCCTCTTCGTGCAGGACAAGGATGGCGACGAGAACTACAACGTCTACGCCGTGGACCCCGGAGCCTCGCCCGCACCCGGCAAGGACGCCCCCGAGGCCCGTAACCTGACGGTCGCCAAGGGCGCCAGGGCCATGATCTATGCCGTGCCCAAGTCCGATCCCGATGCGATTTTCGTGGGCCTCAACGACCGGGATGCCGCCTGGCACGACCTCTACAAGGTGAAGATCAGCACCGGCGAGCGCACCCTGCTGCGGAAGAACACCGAACGCATCGCGGGCTGGGTGTTCGATCGCAAGGGCCAGCTGCGCCTGGCGGAGCGGACCACCGAGAAGGGCGATACGGAGATCCTCCGCGTGGACCCGGATTCCTTCAAGGTCGTCTACACCTGCAACATCTTCGAGAATGCCGGCTCGGCGGGGTTCCACAAGGACGGCAAGCGGGTCTTCCTGGAAACCAACAAGGGTGACCGCGACCTGACCCAGCTGGTGCTCTTCGACCCCGAGTCCGGCAAGGAGGAGCTGGTGGAGGCTGATCCCCTCAAGCGGGTGGATTTCGGCAATCCCATCTTCTCCGAACTGACGGACGAACTGATCGCCACGGCCTACCGCGATGACCGCACCCGCATCTACTGGCGGGACAAGGCCTGGGAAGCAGACTACAAGCTGCTGAAGGCCAAGCTTCCGGGCAAGGAGATTGGCCTTTCAAACTCGACGGATGACGAGCAGGTCCTCCTGGTCGCCGCCTACAGCGACACCGATCCCGGCACCACCTACCTCTTCGACCGGAGGACCAAGAAGCTCAGCCTCGAATACGTGGGTCGGGAGAAGCTGCCCCGGCAGCACATGGCCCACATGACTCCCATTCGCTACAAATCCTCGGACGGGCTTGAAATTCCGGCCTACCTCACACTGCCAAAGGGTGTGCCCGCCAAGAACCTGCCCCTGGTGGTAGTGCCGCACGGCGGCCCCTGGGCCCGGGATGGTTGGGGCTACAACAGCTTCGCCCAGTTCCTGGCCAACCGCGGGTATGCCGTGTTGTCGCCCAATTTCCGCGGCTCCACCGGCTATGGCAAGAAATTCCTCAACGCCGGCAACAAGCAGTGGGGCGACCTCATGCAGGACGACATCACCTGGGGCGTCACGCACCTGGTGGCCAAGGGCATCGCCGACCCCAAGCGCGTGGGCATCATGGGCGGCTCCTACGGTGGTTATGCCACCTTGGCGGGCGTGGCCTTCACTCCCAATATATACGCGGCGGCCGTGTCCATTGTCGGACCCTCCAACCTGTTGACCCTGCTCGAGACCATTCCGCCTTATTGGGAAGCCGGCCGCATCGTCTTCCACGAGCGCATGGGCAACCCCAACACGCCTGAGGGCAGGAAGCAGCTGGAGCGCCAGTCTCCGCTGAATTCCGCAGGCAAGATCAAGACCCCGCTGATGGTGGTGCAGGGTGCCAATGATCCTCGCGTGAAGAAGGCCGAGAGCGACCAGATCGTCATCGCCCTGCGCGACCGCGGCTTCCCCGTGGAATACCTCTGTGCGCCGGACGAAGGCCATGGCTTCCAGCGCCCGGTGAACAGCCAGGCCATGTTCGCCGCTGCCGAAAAGTTCTTCGCAACCTATCTGAAGGCCCGGTATCAGGAAGGCGGCAAGTCCGACGTCATGCAGCGCCTGCCGGAGATCACCGTCGATCCCAAGACCGTGGTGCTGGCCAAGAAGACCGACGCGGCCTCGGTCGGTGTGCCCAAGGCCGTGGCGGAGCTCACGGTGGGCTCGACCACCTGGGCCGGCACACTGGCCGTGGGCGGGCAGAACATTCCGGTCACCATGACGAATACCATCAAGGCCGGGGAAGGCGCTTGGGTGGTGGATGGCACCGCTAAAATAGGCCCCATGGAAATGAGCGATTCCTGCACCTACGCAAAGGGCAGCTTGATTCCCCTGAAGCGGATTGTGAAGCAGGGGCCCGTCAGCCTTGAACTCACCTTTTCGGGGGGCAAGGCCACCGGCTCCATGGCCATGGGTGGTCCGTCGAAGCCCGTCTCGGCGGATCTCGGTGGCGACCTCTTCGCCGATGGCGCTGGGACTTTCGAGTCCATCGCCAGTCTCCCACTGGCGGATGGATTCAGTGCGACCTACCGGAATTTCGATGTGCAGAAGCAGAAGGTTGCGCTGAAACAGGCCCGGGTCCTGGGTTCGGAGGAGGTGAAGGTTCCGGCGGGCACCTTCCAGACCTGGAAAGTGGAGACCGGCAGCGCCGAGGGCGAACCGGGCGGAGCCACGGTTTGGATCGACACGGCCTCCCGCAAGGTCGTGAAGGTGAGTGCCGTGCTACCGAACGCGGGGGGCGCCATCCTGACGACCGAACTCCAGTAGCGCCCTGTGGTGTGATCCAGAACGGCCGGGCTTGCCCGGCCGTTCTTCTGTTCTAACGGGCGAAGAGCTTACTCGGCCATACCCTACCTTGAAAACAGACCCTAGTCGCGTCGAAGTCTACGCAGGAGCTTGTCTGCCAAGCCACGGGCCTCGGGATGGCCGAAGCCGGCGACCGCCACGCCATAGGCCAGGGCGCAGAGCGCCACCAGGGGCAGCAGGCGGAGGGCCAGGGCCAGGCGGGTGAAGGCGTGGGGTGCGTCCAGGGCCAGGAACCGGGACCCACCCCAGGCCAGCAGGCCCATCAAGAGGCAAGCGGCAAGGGCCTTGGTCGTGCCCTTCAGCAGAGGGAGCAGGTTCAGGCCCGGCAGGCGTGGGCGCAGGCGTACCCCTAGGAGCAGCAGGCCCGCCAGGCTGGCGAGCCCGTTAGCCAGGGCTAGGCCACCGGTGCCAAGCGGCTTCAGCAGGGCGAGGCTGAGCGCGACGTTGAGGAGCAGGGTGAAGCCCGCCAGGGTGGCAGGGCCGCGGTAGTCCTTGAGGGCGTAGAGGGCCTGGTTGCCCAGGCGCTGGGCCGCCACGAAGACCAGCCCCAGGGACTGGAACACCAGCGTGACGGCGGTCCAGTCCGCGGCGGCGGGTCCGTAGGCGCCGGTGCGGAAGAGCAGGGCGCAGATGGGCCGCGCCAGCACCGCCAGCCCCACGGAGGCCGGCAGCACCAGCAGCGCCGAGGCCGAGATCGACTGGATGAGGCTGCGGTGCATGGCGGGCCAGTCCCGGGCCTCGGCCTGGCGCGACAGGGCCGGTAGGCTCGCCGTGGCGAGGCTCATGGCGAAGATCCCCATCACCATCTCACCCATCATGCCGCTGTTGTAGAGCACGGTCTGGGCACCGTTCGGCAGCCGCGAGGCCAGCATGGTGCTGATGAGGGCGTTGATGGGGTAGATGCCCGCCGCCAGCAGACCCGGGCCCATGCGCTTGAGGGCCTTGAGCACCCAGGGATCCTTCAGGTGCAGGCCGAAGGCGAGGCCGAAGCCCTCCTTCCGCACGGCGGGCAGCACCACCAGCAACTGGAGCACGCCACCCGCCAGTACCGCAAAGGCGCACACCACGGATACGGTCTCGAAGGGAACGGGACCCTCGCGCTGCAGAACGCGCAGGGCCGCCCACCCGAAGGCGATGAAGGCCAGGTTCCAGAACACGGAGACCGAGGCGGCCAGGGCGAAGCGGTGGCGCAGGTTCAACAGCCCCGCGAAGCCCGCCGTGAGGCTCACCAGGGCCAGGTAGGGGAACATGATGCGGCCCAGGGTCGCGGTGAGTTCACTCTGTGCCTCAGGTCGTCCACCCATGAGCAGGCCGGCCAAGGGGCCCATGAAGAGCAGTACGAGGGCCACGCCCGCCAGCAGGATCGTCAGGAGGGTGCCAAGGAACCGCGCTGCCACGGCCTTCAGGGCGGCCTCGCCCTCGGCGGCCTCCGCTTCGGCCAGGGTGGGCAGGAAGGCGGCGGTCATGGTGCCTTCGGCCGTGAAGCGCCGCAGCAGATTGGGCAGGCGGAAGGCTACGACGTAGGCGTCGGCCGCGCCACTCGCACCGAGCACGTGGCTGAGGAAGAAGGTCTGGGCCAATCCCGTGAGCCGACTCAGCAGCGTCATGAACCCAACGACCCCAGCGGAACGAAGCAGACTGGGTGGGCGAGGGGTGTCGCTCATGCCTTCAGCAGCAGGTAGAGGCCCACGGCGACGTTGCCCACGCCGGACAGGGCGTAGAGGGTGCGGCGGAAGCGAAGCTGAGTGCCGAGTCTCGCGGCCAGCCAGCCGGAGAGGGCGCTGAGCAGGGTGAACATGGCCGTGATGCCCATTCCGAAGAGCAGCAGGGCCTCGATGAATTGCCACTGCCCGGTCAGGCCCGTGCTCTTCATGAGGGTGGTGAAACCGCGGACGCCGCCCAGGCCGAAGAAGGCACCCAGCCAGGCGGCAGTGTGGTGAAAGCCGTGGGCGGATGCGCCGGGAGCATGATGACGGGGGGCTCGACGGACGAGCGGCAGGATGGGGGAGGTGGCCTTCCGTCGGACGGCACTCTGGGTGGGCCTTGCCGTCGCCGCCCAATGAGTGGGGATGCGCCTGGCGCCCTGGTTGTGGGGGTGCGGATGCTCGTGCTTCAAGGGGCCATGCTGGTGCGCGTGGCTGTGCAGCGAGATGGCGCGCAACCCCAGGGCCGCGGCAAGGTTCCAGAGGCCCAGCAGCAGTACCAGGGTCCAGGCCAGGCGATCCATCCAGAGGAAGAATCCATCGCCCAGGAAGGTCCGACCCAGGAAGGTCGCGGCCAGGGCAAGCAGGGCCACCGCCAGCATGTGGGACACGCCGAAGGCGAGGCCCACCTTCCAGGCCCCCCGCCGGTCTCCGGAGAGCGACACGCCCGTCACCACGGCCACATGGTCGGGTTCCACGGCGTGCAACACGCCCAGATAGAGGGGGAGGAGCATGGTCTGAGGATAGCGTGGAAGCCAGGGTGAACCCGGCCTCAAACCGAGCCTAGGCCTTCTCGAACTGGATGCCGTGATCTCCCGAATAGCTGGCGTCGTGCTTGACCTTGTCCTGAAGGATCTCAAGGGGGATGCCCCCCGGAAAAGCTTCGCAAACACTCTCCACCAGGTCGATCAAGTGACTGCATTCAAGACAACCGGCCCCCACCAGGTAACGGTGGTCCAGGGGCTGGGAGGCTGAAAAGTCCTGCGGCATCCGATGAGTGTCACCCATGGGGCGGATCCAACCCATGGGGTGAAACCCTACTTCGGGGACAACAAACAGGGTAATTGGGGCGGCGAGCAGGCCTTCGCCGCAGGCGGGTGAGCATCGTGTGGACACGGGGCCCAGGCCCCGCCAGCGGGTCACGGTCAAGGCCCGAGGCCCGTGAGGTGAGCCAAAAGAAGAACTGGAGCCGCTAGCCGGAATTGAACCAGCGACCATCCGCTTACAAGGCGGGCGCTCTACCAACTGAGCTATAGCGGCACGAAGTCCAGTCTAACGGATTCGGCGGGATTGCTGAACTGCCTGGGGAAGGCTTGGGGAAGGCCTGGGCCAACCTGGTTGTTATGGGATCCACAGCGGGTCCCCGCTCGTCAGGCGACATTCAGTCGCCTGCCTCGCGACCCGCATTAGGATTCGGGCCAACCTGGTTGTTATGGGATCCACAGCGGGTCCCCGCTCGTCAGGCGACATTCAGTCGCCTGCCTCGCGACCCGCATTAGGATTCGGGCCAAC